>PSRM01000074.1 GCA_003176045.1 Verrucomicrobiota bacterium
AAAGTCACAACTGCGCCGCATTGATCGAGGGCGTTGGTGGCCCAGACATTTGGCGGCGGAACAACGTGCGGCGGGGTCCGATCCAGCACCGTGATGCTGAAGTTTGTCACCGCCACGTTCCCGGCGGCATCCTGGGCCGAACACTGCACGACCGTCGTGCCGACCGCGAAGAATGAGCCCGAAGGCGGCGTGCAAGTGATGTTTGTTACTGTCGAACAGGTATCACTGGCGGAGGGTTGCTGGAAAGTCACAACTGCGCCGCATTGATTCAGGTCATTATTGGCGATGACGTTTGGCGGAGGAACGACCCGCGGCGGCGTTCGATCCAGCACCGTGACGCTAAAATTCGTCACGGCCACGTTCCCGGCGGCATCCTGGGCCGAACACTGCACGAGCGTCGTGCCGACCGGGAAGAATGAGCCCGAGGGCGGTGTGCAAGTGACGCTGGTTACTGTCGAACACGCATCGCCGGCGGCGGGTTGCTGGAAGGTCACAACCGCGCCGCACTGATTGAGGTCGTTGTTGGCGAACACAGTTGCCGGCGGAACAATCTGCGGTGGGGTCCGATCAAGCACAACCACCAGGGCCGAGCAGGAAGCGGAACCGCCGCGAGTACCGCTCACAGTCAAAGTGACCACGTTTGTTCCTACTGGATACGGCCCTGGTGGAGATTGAGCAAGAACGACAGAGCCCCCAGCCGGGTCGGAGGATCCATTGTCAATGGATGCGCTTGCTACGCAATTGGCATCCGCGGCAACCACGACAGTCGAGCAACGAGCAATAATTGAAGGGTTTACGGTGAGAATGGCGGGCGCACTCATCACCGAACCAAACGAGTTGGAAACGCGCGCAGAATAGGAGCCGGCGTCGCTCAAACGCACATTCGTGATCATCAGCGAGGCCTGGGTGCACCCAGGCAGGTTTGTTCCATCGAGTTGCCATTGATAAACAACTTTTGGCACCCCGACGGCTCCTACGGTGATCGCTGCGCTGGAAGCCTCGGTAACGCTCATGGTCTGTGGTTGTGCGGTGATGACGGGTATGGATCCGACCAGAGCAACGGTGTCGCCACTACCCGCTGTGATGGCGGCCACATTAGCCAGGTTGGTCGAGGCCCGGGCCTGGCCATTGGCGTTGTTGCCCCAACCGACGACGGTGCCGTCCGTCTTGAGTGCAAGTGAATGATAATCGCCGCAGGCAATGGCGACGATGTTGGACAGACCGTGTGGAACGTCAATTTGCCCGTAGTTATCGTAACCCCACGCCACGACAGTGCCGTTGGCCAGCAGAGCGACATTATGATAGTTACCTGCACCGATCGCCACCACGTTGCTCAAGCCGGCAGGAACATTGAGTTGCCCAAAGGAGTTGTTACCCCACATGCTTACTGTGCCGTTGGCCATCAACGCCAGGCTATGCGAAAGTCCGCCTGCCACGGCGGTTACATTGCTTAGGCCAACCGGGATGTTGAGCTGGCCGCTGCCATTGTTGCCCCACCCGATCACTCTGCCATCAGCCGTTACGACGAGGTTATGGTAAGCGCCGGCGTCAATGGCTACCCCATTGGTGAAGCCTGCGGGGACGGTGTTCAGCCCGTATCCGCCATAACCCCAGGCCACCAAAGTGCCGTCGCTTTTCAGGGCGAGACTGTGCAGAAAACCCGCAGTGACCGCGACGACGCCGGAGAGCCCGGCTGGCACAGTCGCTTGCCCCACTGAATTGTTCCCCCAGCCGCTCACCGTGCCGCTCGCTCCGACCGCAAGGTTATGCGCAGAGCCGCTGGCAACGGCGACGATGTTGGTCAGGCTTGGCGGAAGATTGGTCTGACCGTAACTGTTATCGCCCCACACGACGACACGGCTGTGGAGCTGGCCATGGACCGGCATAGCAAAGCCGAGAAATAGAAGTGAGAATATCGGGACTGACCTGCTGAAAACCTTCTTCATAAGACCGAACAACTCTGACTCATACACGGCGCTTCCACTTTGGAAGCACGACCCGGGCGGCGGCGAACCTTAGCTGGCGCGGTCTTGTACCAGCCATGGCCCTAATCGCCAACCCCTGTCCCGCACTCCGTTGCCACCCTGCGGGCGGTCAAAAACCCACATTGCATGGACAATGCCAATGTCTCCTTTCTGTATTTCTGGGCCAAAAACGGGACTTGATGTCCCGCGACTGGACAGCGCTGACCAGTTTGTGGAGCGTGAGTCTGTGTTTTGGACATGTTGCGAACGTTCCCGAGGAACTGGCGCATTTGCGGCGGCCAAGGCGCGAAAGGGGCGCACTCCTGGACAGCTTTCAGGCAGACCGCGGCTGCGGATTCACCCTTGTCGCAAGGGAAAAGTCATAAGAGAGTGAGAGGAGAAGACAGTGAGCCCGAATTTAGCACCCATCGTCGTGCCCATTGTGAGTTGTTCTCACTGCGGCCGCGACAACGATGCGGCGAGATCCCACTGTTACAAATGCGGAACGCCGTTACGCTGGAGCTTGCTATCACGAATCCGTTGGAACCGGAGGCTCATGCGGGGTGTGGTAGCGGCTCTGTCCCTGGCGCTGATCGCTGCCCTGTGCTTACTTATGGTTGTTACCCTGCGCAGCACAATCTTCCCACCAACTACAAAATTTGAAACAATCGAAATCAGAGGGAGCACCAGGTTTTATTCGCAGGTCACAAAAGCGCTCCTGCTTCTGCGAACCAAATCCCCACGGGCCTTTGCAACGGTCACGAATAACATTGGGCGAATCGAGGAAGCGAAGAAAAGCGGGATGGCGGCTTATGAAACGCCCCCGACCTTTGAGCTTGCCGATCCTTCCGCGTTTTACTCTGTGACCTGGTGCGCCATCGCGATCGCTCACGACTCACTACATTCAAAAATGTATCATGACTACCTCAGGGAACATCCCGGCCAAAGAGTTCCCGATCTGATCTGGACCGGCGAACAAGCGGAGAAGCAATGCTGTGATTACGAGTTGGGGGTGGCGATAGAGATCGGCGCGCCTCCTTACGAAATCCAATGGGCCAAATGGGATCCCAAGAATCGCTACTGGGAAGTGCCTGAATCGAAGGCGGATTGGTGAGATGCCTCCATTCTTTACCGCACAAAAGTGGCCTTCACGCGCCGGGATACGAGCATGTAAGAACACCAAAGAGCGGCTTGGAATACGGCACGGAAAAGGTCTCGTGGAAATTCTCCAGTAGAATCCTCGGCCAAATAAGGAATGGTTCTGGCGACCAGGTGGTCGCCTAACACAATCAGGAGACTGGCGAGCAGCATGGCAATGTAGGTACGAGGAAACGGCTTGCGGCGCGTGAAGAACAGACACACAGCAAGGATATTTAAAGCAATCAGGGCGAGGTTGCTCAGAACTTCGAAGATCAGCAATGGAGCGAACAGAGGATGATAGTGCTCTCCACCGGGTAATGCGACTGCCTGCCAAACGACGGTGGAAAAAAAGCTCCTACAGCTCCGGATGAAGAAAACGGCCTTCCAAACCAGCCCGGCGCAAATCCCAACTCCGACGAGGAGAAGCCAGCCGCTGAGTCCCTGAAGCCGCGGGTCCACGGGGTATGATTCCAGCGTGCCTGGTGTATTCGCAGGCGTAGCGGTTCTGCGCCAAAACCAAAAGCCAGCCGCAAAAAAGGCGCCCGAACCGAATCCAGCGACAGCCACCATGGCCCAGTTGATTCGGCGCAGTGTAGCCCGCGCCCCCTCCTCCGGACGGGATAGTGTGTCGGTCAGCAAATTCTGCATCTGCTCCCGCTTTTTTAGGTATTCAGGAACCCTTTCCGCCGCAATTTCTGGAGCCTTGGTTTGGCAATCATAATCAAAGCTCACCGTCGAGCCCGAAAATCTGCGTCGATAATGAAAGACAAATGCATTACCTTCGACACTTTCGTCTAAAGGCGTGATGTCCCAGTCGCTCTCAGGCAGGTTTACGATGATTCGTTGCTCACGTCGGCATGGCCATGCGATCTCCAGAGGCATCTTTCGCAGCCGGGTGTTGGGATCGGTCAACATGGTTTCGAGGCTTTCCGCATAAACGGTCGCCTCCAGTGCGCTGCTCGCTTTGTCTACTTCCCATAGATTTGTGATCTCATAAAACTCCGACATCGTCAGGCGGTTGGGTGTGCGGTGATCGTCAACTTCAGGCGGACGCAATTGTCGAACTGCCGGATAATAACGTGCGTAGAAATTTAGATAATTCTTTGCGACTTTCTTTGCTTCGGTGCCGGCGAGGTATCCTCTGATATCGTCCGCTTCCAAACCCTCGTACACAGTCTTGACGGTGAAACATACAGGCGATTTGTAGTCCTTGATGTCAAAAGTGGACGAGACGCGCTGAAGACCTCCGCTACAAACAGGAATGTCCTCCAAAACAGCAACGCCTGCTTTGAGAACAAGCGCTTTACGAAGCGGCGGCGTATAGCGGTCCCACAACTGTCCTCCCTGATGAGTGCGCGTGGGATCAACCCAAATGCTCTTGCCTTCCAACAACACCTTCGCGATTACATGGTTAAATGCAAAGGGAGAAGGCAGGCGGTCCGCAACCGCTTCTCTGTCCAGGGTATTTACCAAGGCCGGATAGGCTTGGATTCCCAACTCGTGAAGCAGGGAGCAGAGCAGCACGGCCTTGGCTTTGCAATCACCGTAACGCGTGCGCAAGGTATCAGATGGTTGAGTTGGCCGATACGAATCCGGGCCGAGTTCTATGCCGGTATAACGAATCTCATCCTGCACGAACTCCAACGCCGCCCGTGCTTTTTCCTCCTGCGAATTGGGTGAGTTTCGCCACTTTGAAATTAAGTCGCTCACATCCACGGAGAGGTTCGAGGGACTATTCGAGTAGAGTGGCAGTCCCCATTCCAAAACCTTGGACCAGTCCTCGAAATCGCAGAATTCGATATACGGATACGGCTCGTAACTTATCGGCAAGGCGTCCTCAGCGTGAATTCCATCCAGATTCGTGAAATCCCACAAATACTCCTCCCCCTCCGCACATGTCAGCTTACGTGGCGAGAGGTCGCACAGATGTTGACGGAGAGAAATCGTCTTTCCCTGCGGCCAGATCAGCCGCAGGCGTTCGCGGTCAAACGGGCGGTTCCCCTGGACGAAAAAGCGGGTCGAAAAATGGCCTTTCAAGACAGGATTTGCCCCTCGAATCGTGTAGGCATACTCCAGGACATCGCCAATTCTCAAGTCTTCCAGAAAAAGCACTGCGCTGTGTTCTCCAGTAAATACATGCCCCCCTAATTCCGGTTCCGGCTGGATGATCTTGATCCTGGAACGATCCAATCTCTGCAGCGCTTTGCCGGCGCGGTGGATTTGCACATGGTGCAGCAGCAAGTCCTGATAATCAGGGTCAAAACTAAAAGTCAGGCTGCCGGAATCCTGCACCCCCTCTTGATTTTCCATCAGCCGGACTACGCGAATGAACTTTTGTTTCTCTCGAGGATGCAACTGAACTTCATGGAGCAGGTACCGAAAGTCTTCCGACTTATCGCCATTCGAGTGGTTCGTAGGCATGCTCCACGAATCCAACCGAACCCAATCGGGTACCGGGACTACCGAAATATTGGTGATCTCGGCGGCGAGAGGGGGCGCCGCCAGCAAAAGCCAAACTAAAAGGGTTAGAGCAGCACACCAAGGAAACGAGCGTAGGGGTTGCGTGTGCCGGGCTGAGCTGATCAAGTCTTTCGGCACAAATCCATGCTGGCCAACGGGAGCCACCGTGGCAAGCCAAACCCTGATTTTGTAATTTCAGGTTGGCCGACCCGCGTGATACCGGGCCCGGCGTCAGAACAGCTTATCTGAGCCCGATGTGCGGCCCCTATGACCAAGGGATTAGAATAAAATTATTCCACCCCAAATCCGTAGATTTGGCGGATACCCTATCAGGCCCTCACGGAGGACCTTGGGTAGGGGGACCCGGCGGATTGAACGGAGGATGCTGGGGAGGGGGACCCGGCGGATCGAACGGAGGTCCGTGTGGAGTGGAAACCGGCCGCCTCGTGGGATCCGGGGCCGTTTTGATGCTCGGAGGCGACTTATCTTTACCGACTGCCAGGTCTTTGGCCATGTTCCTGAGGTGATCTGGATCCGAGAGCCGGGTGGTTTTTCCGGTCACGGGGTCAAATTCCATATCGGAACCAATAACATGCGTGCCTGGAATGCCGTTTTTGCCGATAAGCGACTCGATCATGGAGCCCGCACTGACCTCGCCTCTGCCGTCCCACCACAGCTCGTAGGTGGTCTCGCGAATTCGAGCGACGCCGTTAGGCAGCTTTATTTCGAAACGGGACGCGGCAGGCATCTTCTTGACGTTTCCGAAAACATGGCCGGACTTGAGATCAAGCTGCGTATCAGTCACAACATCGGCCCCCGTCTCGACACCCGTGAGCGTATCAATGCCCAGTATTGTGTTATCGGCCACGCGCACGACATTCTGCCCGGCTGAAGGCTGGTAGCCAGGGCTCGACGCGCCTCCGCCAGCAGCGGCCAGGAGAGCGGGATTGAAAAGCTGGGCGCCAACCATTGGGGTACGGCCGTCTCCCAAGAGCAAGTCAAGATACGAGTCAGGGCTCATGCCGGTTTGCACGATCGTGCCCGGCTTCAATACTTCCCCAACACTAACCGGCTTCCAATTACTGGGCGCGGTGGTATAGCGAGCGTCGCCGCGCATTCGCACGACGGTGGCTGAGCCTTGCAAAGTGGTTTGGGCGGCCAGGCTCGAAACCATCGTCATAAAAGTGCTACCAACTGCCAATGCTTTAATGAACTGTGGTTTTGCATGCATAGGACCTTTCCTTGCCGCGCATTCGCACGACAGAGGCTGATCCTTGCAAGGTGGTTTGGGCAGCCAAGCTGCCAACTGCCAATGCCTTGATGAACTATGGTTTTGTGTTCACAGGGCTTTTCCTCGTTAGCTGTATCGACCCAACCCAATCCTAATATTACACCCGAAATGAAGATGTCAATCTTATAATCTTGTCCGAGCCGCAAACCGAGCGCATCTGGAGCCGCCACGGAGCGCGGACTTTCTTGTCCGCAGCGGTGCCCATTCTCGCGAGCGCGTCCCGAATTTGCCGCCTGTCGGGCGGTCGGACGGTGCTGCGGACAGGAATGTCCGCGCTCCGCAGGAGGCCCTTGAGTCGGCGGCAGTGACAAGATTCCGAGATCCGCGCGAAAGCAACCCTGATTTTGTAATTCCAGGTTTGGCCGTGTCGCGTGATACTGAACAGCTATGGGACCTGAAATCAGCCTTCAAAATGCGCAGGCACCAACCCCGGCACTGCTCGTGCGCCTACTCGGTCGGTTTGGTCCGATCATCGCCATTACGGCGGTGTGCTGGGTGGCTTTCGTTTTTAATAATCTCATCGGGAACGGCCATCTCAGCAGCCATGGGATCATTCCCCGGCGCATTAGCGGTTTGCCGGGCATTCTCTGGGCGCCCTTTCTCCATGGCTCGTTCAGGCATCTGTTGGCCAACACGGTGCCGCTGCTGGTTTTAGGTGGCATCCTCTGCGCCCGCAGCAAGGCGGAGTTCTGGCTGGTTACAATCGGCGGCATCCTTTTGGGCGGGAGCTTGACCTGGCTCCTGGCCCGAACTGCCGATCACATCGGCGCCAGCGGACTTATTTTCTGCTTCTTCGGTTATCTGGCCTCATTAGCGTACTTTCGACGGACATTCGGCACGTTGCTTTTATCGGTCATCTGCGTCCTGGGATATGGCGGAATCCTGAGAGGCTTGCTGCCGATCTCAGCGGCGATTTCCTGGGAAAGCCATGTGGCGGGCTTGATTGCCGGGATCGCTTTGGGCTGGTTGGCGGCAAGAGCGAGCAGGACCAACGGCGAGGTCGCGAAGTCCCCTCTACCCCCAGATATTGCGCAGCGCGATAAAGCTTCGAGGCCAAGAATTTAACCGCGGATTACGCTGATTACGCGGATATTACTATCCCCGTGATCCGCTGCCGAGAGGCGCAACGAAGCGCCGCGTGAGGGCACGCGGCCTACAAGCGCAGAGCGTTTGTACTGTAGGCCGGGTGCCCTCACCCGGCGCTGCGAAGACCCAAATTGAAATATGCGGGTTGGGATTGCCCTCGCATCACTTCACTAAACCCGTTAGCCTCTCGGCGATATTCCAAAAATGACAAATCGCCGCTGTCCTGCCGTTGCCCTCAACCGAATAGTTCGTTCAGGTTTGCTCCTCACGGTATTTCTTGCTGCCCATGCGATCTTTGCCGGTTCGCAATCTGTTCGAAGTCGAACCGGCATGGTGGTATCCGGCAGCGAAGTGGCATCAAGGGTCGGGGCCGATGTGTTGCGGGAGGGTGGCAATGCCGTTGATGCGGCGGTGGCGACCGCGTTTGCGCTTGCGGTCACGCTCCCGAGCGCCGGGAACATTGGTGGCGGTGGCTTTCTTCTATATCGCTCAACCAACGGGCAGGCTGGCGCGTATGATTTTCGTGAGATGGCGCCTGCGGCTGCTTCGCAAACCATGTTTATGACAAACGGGAAGTATGACCCGGGTTTGCATCATGACAGCTATCTCTCGGTCGGAGTCCCAGGGACAGTTGCAGGCCTCTATCTTGCCTGGAGCGAACAAGGAAGTAAGAAGCAGAACATTTCGTGGGCGCGACTGGTGGAGCCTGCAATCAAACTGGCACGCGATGGATTCAAGGTTACCGATGGCTTGGCCCATTCGCTCGAACAGGAATTGCTGAAGGAAACAACCAATCAAGCGGCCATTTCGCAGTTCACGAAAGCGGGCAGGCTCTATACTGCGGCAGACACGCTGAAGCAGCCGGTCCTGGCGGCCACGCTGGGACGCATCGCGAAAGAGGGGCCAGCGGGATTTTACGAAGGCGCGACCGCCCGGGCAATTGATCAGGAGATGCGGGCCAATGGCGGGCTGATCACGCTGCAGGACCTCAAAAACTATAAGGCCAGATCGGTCACGAACATCGTGCGAGGCACTTATCGCGGGTACGAAATCCTCTCGATGCCGCCGCCATCCTCCGGCGGAGTGGGCTTGATCGAGATGTTGAACATACTCGAAGGCTACGACCTGGCTGCGATGGGCTGGGGTTCGGCCACCAATATCCATCGTATCGTCGAAGCCATGAAACGGGCTTACGCCGACCGCGCACATTATTTAGGTGATCCGTGTGGCCCGTTCGACACGAACATGCCCCCGAGCCGGCTTGTCTCGAAGGAGTATGCCGCCAGCTTGCGACAGACAATCCGCGACGACAGTTCCAGCCCATCGGCACTAGACTTTTCGTGGCCTAATGAAAGCCACAATACGACCCATCTTTCCATAGTGGATGAGGCCAGAAATGCGGTGGCCTTAACCTACACGCTCGAGGACAGCTACGGTGTGAAGGTCGCGGTGCCGGGCGCGGGCTTCCTCCTGAACAATGAGCTGGGCGACTTCAACGCCGCTCCCGACCTCACTACCACCAACGGGCTTATCGGCACACCGCCGAACCTCGCCGCGCCATTCAAGCGCCCGCTTTCAAGCATGACGCCTACCATCGTCCTCAAAGACGGGCGGCTTTTCATGGTCACAGGAAGCCCGGGCGGACGGACGATCATTGGCACCGTGCTCCATACGATCTTGAACGTTGTGGATTTTGGCATGAACGCTCAGGAGGCCGTGGATGCCGGACGGTTTTATCATGAATGGTTTCCCGACGAAATTGCCTACGAACGCTTTGCGTTGTCCCCGGACACTCTGCGCATCCTCGACAGGCAAATGGGGCACCACCATTTCAGGAAGATAAGAGGTCCGGGTGTCGCCGAGGTAATCGTTTTCAACGCTTTGCACAACGTTTCCGAGGCCGGCGTTGATCGGCGCCTGCCGGATGGGGGAGTGGCGGTTCCGTAAACGTGCCGCTACACGATCTGTATAAGAGAATTTAGACTGACATTCGGGCAAATGTACTTAATGCTGTGCGGCTGAGCCTTTGACTGAGGATTAGGAGTCACATTTAATTGGATCATGTCGGAACAAAACGTTCGAAAAAGCTGCAATGAGGGTTGCACGCAGACTGTGTAATCATTCCACCCGACGAGGGACCTGATGCCTGTCCGAAATGATATCCTCGCTGAACGGCGCTTTTGGGCCACGCTCTATGGGGGGGCCTTCGGACAGATCGGGGACCCACCAGAAGCTAAAGTCGTTTATTCGCTCCTCGGGGTGGAGGAACAAAGCGTGATTGGCTGGTATCGCGAGGTCACCGGCTGGTATCCCGGGATCTTCGAGAAATCAGATGGCTACAGTGAGGATCCCGCGGAAGTTCAGGTGCCATTGGCGGGCGCCGACCTGCGGGTCGAATTCCATCCTGGCGATTGGTACTGGTTCCTACGGCGTAGGGACAGAACCGAGGCTATGCTGGCGAATATCGGCCCGCACTGGCGACTACCCGGTTTGCGATTGCAAGAAGCTGCGGACCTCGCCGCGGCGGCAAATGCAGCCAGTTGGACGGCGACCTTGTTATTACTGCCAGTTGTTTGGCTGACCGCGGGCGACAACGCCGACGCCGCCGGTTCCATGGCGGAAACGGCCTGGCTAGCAAGCGGACTCTTGAGTTCCAGCCCGGCGCGCGAAATGGCCGCGTTCTGGGCTAAGGCCGTTGAGGGCGGTCGCGCCTACCGCTGGCGCAAGTTGCCCAACGTCGGGTGGGTTTGCGAGGCCGAATGGAGCACCAGATCGCAAGCGCGACCACTGAACGAGGTGACACTTATCAACCAACAGATAGACGCGGCTAACAGGCCGCAGAACGACTCGACTGACTCGACGCCGCGATGACGCTCGGTGCGGGAGCTTCCAGACTTCGGGTGCCCGCGTCAAAGTGGGCTCGCGCGAGTCTCACGGTCGAGCTTTCCTTTTTGGATTTGCGTTTGCCTGTGTTAGGGTAGTCGCATGTCTGGACGCATTTCGATCAAACCGGACGTTTGCAACGGACGCCCAGTTGTTCGCGGCACGCGCATAACTGTGCAGACGATCCTTGAATTCCTGGCGGCTGGTGACTCCGTTGAGGACGTGCTGGAAGAATACCCGAAACTGAAGCGCGCCGACGTTCAGGCGTGCCTTGATTATGCTTCCCGTCTCATGGGCAATCACTTCTCCCTTGTGCGTGCCGCATGAAGGCTTCCTATTCGATAGCAACGTTCCCTCGCGCTTACGATTCTCGCCAAAACTCCCGATCGTGCCACTATCAAAGGTCGGTCCGAATCCATCCGACTCGCAGATTTGGGATTTCGCCCGCAAGCATGATTTGGTCATCGTCAGCAAAGATGCGGACTTCTCAGACAGGATGATTATCAAATCACCTCCGCCCCGAGTGGTTCACCTCCGTTTTGGGATACGTAAGGCTACATTTCACACTCTGCTCGCTCGGCGCTGGCCACAGATCGAATCATTGCTGAAGACTCACAAGCTAGTCAACGTCTATGCCGACCGCCTCGAGGCTATTGGTTGAGGCCGGACCACCGCAGCTTCGTGCGTAGGACAGGGTTGTTCTAAAGCCTGTTTTCCCACGTATCGGGAATATGATTAAACCGCGCGCGATTCTGGCGCTGATGCTTCCGAGTTTGCTCTTTTGCCCACCGGTTGTAGCTCGGAGCGCCGCCAATGCGGCGACCCCTCCCACGCCACCTCGCGCTGCGATCATTATCAACCGCACAAGCGCGCAGTGGGAGTCGCAGCAAGTACAGGAGCCGTGCATCCTCGAAAATCCCAAGGACCCCGGGCGACTGGTGATGTTTTACTCGGGTGTGCCTGCAACGAACCGTAACGTCTGCTTCATCGGCAAGGGGTGGGCTCTCAAGTCTGAGCCGTTCACGTGGCATCAGGACGAGCATAACCCGGTCTTTGGCCCCGGAGAACAGGGCTGGAATTCCGGCAGTATCCGACTTGACGCCGTGCTTTACATCCCCGAGGAAGACGCCTACCAAATTTATTATTCCGGGACGACCGGCTCTGTTCAGGACCGTATCGGTCTTGCGATTTGTCCCGCCGGAGCCGATGGCTATTCGGGCATCACTCCCGCTGCTTTCCATCGGGTCGGCATTGAGCCTGTGCTCGCACCCGAGCCGGTCGCGCCGTATTTGGAAAACATGGCCTCTCAGGCTGCGGTGCTGCGTGAATGGAACGCGAAAGAAAGACGATGGAATTGGTTCATGTACTATTCATACCGCGGCAAGGACGGCACCCTGCCCGGCCTGCGGCTGGCCACGTCGCTCGACGGTAAAACCTGGACCCGTCATTTCAACGACAAGGACCCGCGTGGCATGGGCCAGATTTTTCAGTCCACGCCGGGCGCATATTACGAATGGCACCAGGTCTTCAAAATCGGCGACACTTATTTGCTCTCCGTCGAAGTCGGCATCTCAGCCGGCAAACGCTGGCGCCCGGTCGTGGCGGTCAGCAAACACCCCGACACCGGCTGGAAGCAGCTTACCCCGGACACGCTGCTCCAGACGAAGTGGGAAGGTTTGTATAGTGATGAGACGATCTACCACGTCGCCACTCCCGCAATGTATCAGATCGCCGGCAAATGGTATCTCTACGCGCAGGCGTGCCCCTTGCCTGAGAACGGCAACTACATTGATGGACGTTGGGACCTGTGGTGCTTTGCCTGCAACCGCCGGATCCCCACGCTACCCGGCTGCGCGAGCATCTATATCCCTGGCGCGCCTGATGAAGCTGGCGCTAGCCAGTGAGCGGCGCAGGAAGTCATTGGCGCGCAGGTTTGGCCAAGGCCGTCTTTAGACGCCTGTTGAGCTTCGTCTGCCAAAGAGGCAAGCGTTTCTCGCGGAGCTGGATCGCAGCTCGGTGCGTGCTGGCGGCAATCTCGATCAGGGGCAGTGCTTGAATCCAGTCCACTTCAAGGTCGCGAGCGGCTTTTAGACCACGGCTGGCCTCGGCAAGTTTCAGGACTCGCTCGATTGCCCCCAACCAGCCTCGGGCCGGGAGATCGCCGGTTTCCACACCACGCAACGTCTCGCGCAGAAATGCTCGAACGCACAAAACCATGATGCGCATATGCTCCACGTCGCGGCGCTCATCCTGCTTCACCCTGAGCGCCAAGTACAACTTGGATGCAAGCAGTGACACAGGATCGAGTACGCGAAGGCGAAGGCCGTAGGCCTCATGTTCGACGGCCAACTTCTCCGCGAGCGCTCGCTTGACACCAGGCATAGACCAAAGAAACTCCGCTGTAGTCGGCTCACCTCCAATATTGAATGGAACAACACCCACCAGAGCTGTCATAAGCCTCTTGTCTGGAAAGTGAGCCCGGACGCCCAATGCCTTGGCAAGTCGGATGACTTCGTTGCGCCCGCCTTGAAAATCAATGTCCTTGCTCGTGAACGGCCGCCACTGTTCCATGCCGGGCTCTTCTGCGGCGTAACGGTTGGCCCACTTGTATACCGCTTGGCCACCGATGAGCAAAAAGGGCCTTCCCTCTGAATCTCGCGTGGCCAGAACGGGAGCGAAATCTTTCAGCGCAAAGCGCAAAGCATTTATTTGCGGGTTGGAGCAAATCGAGCCATTTCCCGCATAACGTCCGCCAGGTTGGTGATGCGCCATTCACGACCGCTCATCAGGGCAAACTTCCGCTCAAACGTCAGCGCGGCGCGCCGGCTCCGCCGCGCCCGGCGCAGATCGGCCATGCGCTGGCGGCCTTCGGCCTTTTTCAGGGCCCGGATGGAATTCGCTTTCACTGGAGCAGAATAACACATGATGCGAAGAGAGAAAGGCGGAATTCTTTCTACATTTTTCTGGCCCAAGTTTTCCTTCCCTTTCCCCCGCTGGTATGGCCTCAGCGACGGCGGGTGGCCAGGAGCGCTCAACTCTGTTGTGCGAGCCCCGACATGCGCCCGACAACGCGCACAACAGAGTTGTGCGCTCCTGGCCGCGGTCCGGCCCGCCTTCATTTGAGGTTTACCCCCGCTGTCCTTTGCGGCTTTGCTTCTTTGCGGCTTTGCTTCTTTGCCCCTTTGCGTTAATTTCAGTTCTCAGTTCACGGCGCAGTTGCAATCCCCGACAAATGCTCGTGGGCGATTTTCCAATCTCCGTGATCTTTCACGAAAACAAGCGTTGAACGAGCCTGTTTCTCAACCCTGCCGGACGGCCCGCTGAAGCTGTATTTCAAAATAAATGTCGCGATTCCAACATCGCCGAAAATATCCACCTTCAGATCCTCGGTCTGCATCGCCAGGTCAGGCGCAGCGCCCAGGCTGTCGTGTTCCCCATTGCGCGCGGCGTCGGCGTCCAGCCGATCCGGTGCCTGGGTTGTGAACTTCGTGAACTTGGGGCCGAAGAGGTGATAGCTGTCCAAACGGACGAAGTCCTTTTTCGCGCAAGCATCGCAGATTTGACTCAGGCGCTCCGTAATTTGGGCCTTTTCGGTTGGGTAATCGCCCTCGAGCCGCGCATGGGGCGCCGAGGCGCAGCCGACGAGGAAGAATATAATCATCGGCGAAAAACAGGGAAGGGCACGCATAGGATTGTCTCGTGATTTGAGATTCAGCGTATATGACGCGGTATCCTTTAAATTGTCAATCATGCGCCGAACGCGCCGGGTGAGGGCACCCGGCCTACAAGTCCGCGGCGCGGCGCCCGTAGGCCGCGTGCCCTCACCCGGCGCCTTGGAGATGTACCCCTGCCCAATTCACAGGCGTCCCTATGAGTAACCTTTAGGTTACTTTTTTGCGACGGAAGATCAACAAGGCAACGGCGCCAAGACCAGCCAGCGTGAAGGTGGCGGGTTCGGGAACCCCGTAGTAGCTCATCACTAAACCACTGCTGACGTAAAATATGGACCAAACGTTCTGATAAGGCCCACCGTTCGGAGACAACGGTACATTGATCATGGGGCTGGAGATGCCATACCAACCACCAGGGCCCCCATTAAGCGTGTCCAAGTTGGCCTGAGTCCAGCCATTGGGCGCAGGCGCAGATGTCTGATTCCAGTCGTCCTCCTCTAACGCATGCTGACCGGGAGGCGAGAGACTCACCAGGTTAAGGGGCTTTCCTGCATTGACCGCATTGTAGTCTGAGCCAAGGTTAGCTGACCAGCCAACCACGGCGAAGTTCAGCGTTGAGGTTGGGGTAGCCCCGAGGACGTTGACAGTGACAGCATTCCCATCGGGACTGTTGGCACCGAACATACGACCCGCGGTCGCGGTGTTGGTGCCCGTGAAGACAGGCGTCCAACCTCCCAGCGAGGCGTCAATCGTTGTCTGTGTCGTAGGAGCCGCAAGCAACTCGTAATACCAGGATACGCCAGGGCCGGGTGAGGTGCTCTGTGGAGCACCATTATATGCCGCCGCGTTACCAGGAGCCGTGGTGTTGTTGTTGGTCTTAATGTTGAACGTCGTTTGGTTCACAGAGAAGGTCACGTACCCCTGCCCGAAGGACAGGGAGGCCGCGGCGAGGAGGGCTGTTACTGTGAGAAGTTTTTTCATCGGAAGACAAGTCGTTTGTTTTCTGGTTGTTAAGTGTTTTGGTTTGATCGCTTGTCGGCGACGGAAGATCAACAGGGCGGCAACGCCCAAACCAGCCAGCGCGAATGTGGCAGGTTCGGGAACCGTGTAGTAGCTCATGGTGAAACCGCTGCTGACCCACGCTGGGTTCCAGACGTTGTTGTAAGGCCCACCGTTCGGAGCCAAGGGAACGTTAAGCATAGGGCTGGAGATACCGTACCAACCACCAGGGCCTACGCCCAGGGTGTCAAGGTTGGCCTGAGTCCAGCCGCTGGGCGGCGGCGCAGATGTCTGTGCCCATGAAGCGAACCCATGCTGGCCGAGGGGCGAGAGACTGGCCAGTGTGAGAGGCCTGCCTGCATAGACGGAATTGAAGTCTGAGCCAAGATTAGCTGACCAGCCAACGACGGCGAAGTTCACCGTTGAAGAATCATTAACACCGAGGACGTTGACGGTAACAGCCTGCCCATCAGGACTGTTGGCACCGAACATACGACCAACGGTTAACGTGTTGGTACCCTCGAAGACGGAGGTCCAACCATTCAACGAGGCGTCAATAGTTGTCTGCGTCGTGGGAGCCGCAAGCAATTCGTAGTAGAAGGAAACACCCGGGCCGTTTGTGCTCAAAGGAGCACCATTGTACGCGGCCACTCTACCAGCAGCCGTGGTGTTGTTGTTGGTTTTAATGGCGAACGTCGTGGACGTCACAGAGAAGACCACGTACCCCTGCCCGAAGGTCAGGGACGAAGCCCCGAGCAGGGCTGTTAGTGCGAGGAATTTTTTCATAGCTAGATGGGTGTTGTTTGTTTTTGTGGTTGTTATGCGTTTCGTTTTTTCCTGGTCCAATTTCATTAACATGGAGGGCCTGCGGTCAAGTGTAAGGAAGTCGCCCCTGTGGCGTCAAGCGCATTTATCAGGTTTATGCTGTGGCAAAGCGGTAAGAGAAAGATGAACAACGAAGGAACCAAGGCACAAAGGCTTATCGGAGGCGAATGAAGACAGAAATGGACAAACGAATGGGGACAAACGAATAACAGCTAGGGTAAGCTCTTTTCCTATTCGCTTGTCCCCATTCGTTTGTCCCTCCTGCTTTGTGCCTTCGTTTCTTTGTTGTTCGATTCACTTCTCATCGGTGTGTCGCAGGCTAGCGCGTTTGGAATCGGCTATTGCCATCGGTAACTCACGCGGCACAATGGCGCCACGCGCGCAATTCGTACAATTCGGCCGAAATGTTGGTGGTCTGTCCCGACGCTGATCACAATTCTCTTTGTGACCGCTTGTCAGGCTGTCGCCCACCAATCTTCCCTTGATCCCAAGACACTGCCCTCCCCCAAGCGCGTCGCAGTACCCAGGCTGCATGGCACTATAATACTGGACGGCCAGTTTGATGAAGCGGTTTGGGCCAAAGCAGCGCAGTTGGAGCCGTTCTATCAAAACGATGGCTCCGGACCGGAGCGCGAGCACACGCTGGTGCGGCTCTGGTACGATAGTCAGGCGCTTTATCTGGGCTGGACCTGCCAGGACATGGACATCCAGGCCACCATGACCAACCGCGACAGCAAGTTCTGGGAGGAAGAAGTGGTGGAATTCTTCGTCGCGCCCAAAAGCCTGGACCGCTATTTCGAGCTGCAGTGGAATCCGCTGGGCGGCATTTTCGACGCAATCATCACCAACACCCTGGACGCCAACGGGGTTTCCAAAAGTTTCCAGGGCGACTGGGGCTACACCTCCAAGGGAATGCGCAGCGCGGTCAAGCTCAAGGGCAAACTCAATGGCTCCAGCGAGAAGGATGAGTTCTGGCAAGTGGAAGTCCGCCTGCCGTTCTCCGACCTTGGCGTAAAGGCGCCGAAACCTGGCGAGGTCTGGAGAGCAAACTTTTACCGGTTCAACCGCACCAAAGGCTTGCCCGTCGAACAGTTAAGCTGGTCGCCGACGTTGCTGCCCGGTTTCCATCAGCCCAACCGGTTCGGCTATTTGGAGTTTGTTAGGTGAAAGACCGTTGACATCGCCATGGACCTTTTTCAAGAACTCGGCGCGCTCATCGGGAAACTTCAAGAGGCGCAAATCGACTACGCCCTGTGCGGGGGTTTCGCAGTGGCGGCGCATGGCATCGTAAGGGCCACCGAAGATATTGACCTGATGGTCCAGGAGGAGGCCATGGGCAAACTACGGGCTGTGGTCGAGCCGACTGGCTTCTGGCTGCAGCCAGAACCGTTGTTCTTTAAAGAAGGCAAAGTAAAAATCTACAGATTCGTGAAAACGCAGTCGGGCGAGCGCGATTTTGTGATCCTGGATGTCCTGGCAGTCACGCCCGCAGTGCGGGCTGCCTGGGAAACACGCTGCTCTCTGAAGACAGACTTCGGGCCGGTGCCGGTTGTATCCCGGGAAGGGCTAATCCAGCTAAAAACCTTGCGTGGCAGCGGCCAGGATCTCGACGATATTGAAAAGCTCAAAGAACGATGAAACCTGAAAAAATTGATATGTCAGCTCGATCCGTCACCAACCGATGGCGGCGAGTGAGTGAGTTGGCGCGCGCCTGCCGCGCGCTGGCCGGGCCCAGGCGCAGCCATAAAGGCATTGAACAGAAGCAAACGAAGCTAACAAAAATCGGAAAAGACTGAGGCTGCAAAAAGAGCTGACAGAAAATTTTCGGGACAGAAAAATGAGTGCAAGAAAATTTTACGGCAGGAAGATTAAAAACCATTTTCCTTCCGCGAAATTTTCCTGCCTTCTCTGCATTTTAATCTTCCTGTCCTGATTTTTCTGTCAGATCTCTCACCTCTTTGCCTCTGTGCCTCCGTGGTGAAAGAAAGCCGCGGAAATTAGCGAACGCCCGACTGCTCTCAACCGTTCATGAGCTGATTCAGTTCTGCTGTACTGGGAGAGCGATCCAGGAAGGTGAATTGGCCTGTGTCTTTCGTCTCTCGCGCAGCTTCGAGAAAACCGGCCATTGCGGCGCGGTAGAGCGAGGTGGCCAGGCTGATTCGTTTGACGCCGGCCGCGGCCAGTTCAGCTACAGAAAATGATTTCCCTTTGATTCCCACCATGAAATTAAACGGCTTCGACAGGGCCGCACACACGGTGCGCACAGCCGCGAGATCGGGCAAGCCGGGAGCGAACAGCACATCCGCTCCAGCCTTTTCGAAAGCTTTGAGACGCCGGATGGTTTCATCGAGGCTGGGATTGGGGTAAAGAAGATTATGTGCTCGGGCAGTTAATAGAAACGGAAATGGGAGCGCATGGGCTGCCTCCGCGGCCGCGGCTACACGCTCGACCGCCAAATTAAAGTCATAAAGCGGGCGAGCCTCGTTTCGGGTAGCGTCCTCGATGGTGCATCCGACCAGCCCCGCCTCGACCGCCAGTTGAATTGTTTTCGCAACAACTTCAGGCGCATCGCCAAAGCCTTTTTCCAAATCTGCCGAGACCGGTAAATCGGTCGCCTCGACAATCATGCGAGCGTGCGCAAGCGCCTCTTCCCGGGTCAGTTCGCCATCTTTGAGACCGAGGGCACAGGCCGATGCCGCGCTTGAGGTGGCCAATGCTTTGAATCCAAGTCCGGCCAGAATCCGTGCCGAACCCACATCCCACGGGTTCGGAATGACGAACGCGCCGGGACCGTCATGGAGCGCCTGGAAGCGCCTGGCTTTTTCATTCTGGGTCATTGGCATACAACCACCTTTTATAGGCATTTTTTCTGTGAATGCGAGAGCTTTCAGGCCCTGACTCGATTCTTTGGCGTGAAAAAAAACTAAAAGAACTGACAGAAAAATTTCGGGACAGAAAGATGAGGGCAAGAAAATTTCACGGCAAGAAGATTAAGAAACCATTTTCCTGCTGCGGAATTTTTATGCCTTCTCTGCATTTTATTTTTCTAAAGAACCCTTTCATCGAAGCTTGTCCTTGCAGAGATGATTCTGTTCCATCAGAGGAGGCATGAGCATCTCCCGCCATTTTGGCTCGATCTGCAAGGGCGCTGGAATCGGGTTCCTCATTGGCCTGGCGTCGATCGCCACTGTGGACAAGAAGACGCTGGCAATTCTACAAATTCTCAGCAAGCCGGTTGAGCTTGTGACGTGGGTGGCCCAGAAGACACTCGGCCTGGGAGACGGGACCACGGCCCTGATGGGATGGCTGGGTCTAGCAGTCTATTGGATGATACTGGGTGCGCTGATTGGCTGGGGAGTCAGTGTTCTATTGGCGAAAGGATCAGGAGATGAATGATACCATACGAGATCGGGTCGCTAAACCTGAAATTTCTGCTGCAAATCGCAAAGGAGCGCCGCGTGAGGGCACGCGGCCTACACGCCCAACGCGCTCTTCCTGTAGGCCGGGTGCCCTCACCCGGCATCCTGATGTGCGAACCATTCGGGCCAAGATCGTACTGACATTTGCCTGGTCCCTCGCCGCCTTTCGTTCTGGAGCCGCAGAAAGCGCCTGGACCAAGTTCTCCGGCAATCCAGTCATCGGCGGCCAATATGGCACCTGCTTCGATGTCTGTGTCCTCAAGGAGCAGGAGACTTACCGCATGTGGCTCTCCTGGCGGCCAAAGCGCAGCCTGGCGCTGGTGGAAAGCAAGGACGGCTTCCACTGGAGCGAACCACCACGCCTTGTGCTCGGCCCGAATAAAGAAACTGGTTGGGAAGATGACATAAATCGGCCAATCGTCATAAAGCGGTCCGATGGCTATCACCTGTGGTACACCGGCCAGGCCAAAGGACACTCCTCGCTCGGCTACGCAACCAGCTCCGATGGTCTCAACTGGAACAGAATGAGTTCCAAAGCCGTTCTCTCCGCTGATCAGCCCTGGGAAAAAGTTGCAGTCATGTGCCCTCACGTGCTTTGGGACGAACACACGCGGCTCTTCCGTCTCTGGTATTCCGGCGGCGAGCAGAATGAGCCGAACGCTATCGGCTACGCAACCAGTCCTGACGGCCTCCACTGGAAAAAACACGAGGCGAACCCCATCTTCAAACCCGATCCAAATCTCACCTGGGAAAAGCACAAGGTGACCGCCTGCCAGGTTCTGCGGCGCGGCGACTGGCACCTGATGTTCTACATCGGTTTCAGCGATGAAGCCCATGCCCAAATTGGCCTCGCCCGCTCAAAGGATGGTATAACCGGCTGGCAGCGGCTTTCCACAAATCCCATCATCGGGCCAAGCCTGCCGGAGTCGCGGACGACCTCGTCCGCGTTCACGCCCGAGCCGCGGACGGGGCCGTCCGCGACTCCGGATTGGGACCACGACGCATGCTACAAACCCTTTGCAATTTATGACGGCTCAAAATGGCTGCTCTGGTACAATGGCCGCCACGCCGGAGTCGAGCAGATAGGCGTCGCCATTCACCTCGGTGAGGACTTGGGGTTTTGAAAGGGCAGAAGACGGGAAATTATTTACCCATTTAACCGTCTGTTCTCATGCGTGTTCATCCGTGGTTTCATTTCCGCACACCCAAAAAACCCTTCGATTTTACTCGACTGTTCCACAAAAATCTGGCAAGATAAGCGTGCCACAGTTTGACAATTTGAAATGAAACGTTGTTCGAGACCAGCAATTGCCGGCCTCACCCTTGGCTTGCTGGCGACTCTCTCCTGTCCCGCGACCCCGGCCATCATTCCTCTGCCTGTTACTTTGCAGACGAAACCCGGGAGCTTCACGCTTTGTCCCAACCAGCCGGTCCTTGGTGTCCCGGCCCGCGCCACGCGCAAAATCTTCACGGACCCGCCCTCTTTCCAGACAGGCCAATATCTGTCGGCGCTACTGTTCCGGTCCACCGGATTCCAGTTCGTCGTCTCCACCAATAACGCCGGCACCAACCGGGGCGGCATCCTGCTCACCACTGCAAACGCCATGGCTCTTGGCGCTGAAGGCTACGAGCTGATCGTCCAGCCGGATTCTGTGGTGATCCGCGCCCCGGCCCAGGGGGGAGTCTTCTACGGCGTGCAATCCTTTCTGCAATTGCTCCCCCCCCAGATCATGTCGCAGCAGCCTGTCACGAACGTGGCCTGGGTTGCGCCTTGCGTCTATATCCAGGACCAGCCGCGATTCGGCTGGCGCGGTGTCATGCTCGATGTCTCCCGCCATTTCGTGGATAAGCAGGAAGTCGAAAAGATTCTGGATGGTTTGGCGCTGCACAAAATCAATATTTTCCACTGGCATCTGTGCGATGACCACGGCTGGCGCCTCCACATCAATTCCTGGCCAAACCTTACAATTCCCCCTGCCACCAACACCGCCGCGTGCGGCGCCTGGCGAACCGGGATTGATTACAATCTGAACCCTGCCGCCAGCACCGCTTACAATTCACTGGGCCAATATGGCGGCTTCTACACGCAGGACGACATCCGCGAGGTCGTCGCCTACGCCCAACAACGGCATATTACCGTTGTTCCGGAGCTTGAGTTTCCCGCGCATTGCACCGCCGCGCTGGTGGCTTATCCGCAGCTCGGCTGCGGCAATCCCAATGACAGCAGCCATTACAACATGGATCAGATTCACTATGGCTTCACACTTTTCAGCCTGGCCAACAGCGGGACATTTTTTACCAACGTGTTGACTGAGGTCATGAGCCTGTTCCCCGGCCCATACATTCATTGCGGCGGTGATGAAGTGATAGCTACAGGCGATACGCAGTGGACTTCCTACACACCGGACGTGAACTTGATGAATTCACTTGGGATCAACCCGGCCGGCGGCTCGACCTCTATTCGGCAATACCAGAGATATCTTAGCATCAATCTCACTGCCTTCCTCAAAGCCAACGGCCGCACCTTTTGCGGCTGGTCGGAAATCGAAGACGCCGGCACCATCACCAACGCCATCCTGCACGAATGGACGACGGACAAAGGCACCCTGACCGCCTCCAACGGCCAGCAGGTGGTCATGTGCCCCAACGGTATCAACTACTACCAAATCCCCAGCACCGGCCCATACAAACTTTATGACCCGTTCTTCGAGGTCGGCAGTAGCCCCGCCTACAAGACTATTAGCGATGTCTATAACTACGAACCGGTCCCCTCGACCATGACGAGTTCACCCTATGCCACCAACATCATTGGAGCTCAAGTCAATCTTTGGACGGAGTTCGTACCCTCCGGACTGAATGACGAATACAAGATTTATCCGCGAATCTGCGCCGAAGCGGAGGTGGGGTGGACACAAAAAGCACAGAAGAACTACACCGATTTCACAAACCGCCTGTTTACTGTGGGCAATCAACGCCTGGCAGCGATGGGGCTAAATTATAACCGCGAGACCATCACGCAAATTGGTTCCTGGGGGCCGTCGGTCTCTACAACTCCTGTTACGGTCAGCTACACCATCACCCCATACGTCAGCAAAGCAGGGGAAATTGATGTGAGCTTCGCATACACCTCGGGTTCTGACGGCATAAACGTTTACTCGGTGGCGCTGCTGGAAAACGGAATACAAGTTGACATCAACGGCTTTACCAGCTTTGCCGGCGCCGCCAATTACGTCCAGACACCCAACGCGCTGGGCGGTATTGCCTGTTACGCCGTTCATCTCCCCGCCTACCACCCCGGCTCGACCTACACCATCCAGGCCTCCATGGCCGAGAATGGAACGGCCGCTAGCAGTAACGGAAATGTCTATCTGCCGAACTGGAATTAAGCGTGAAACGTGATGCGTGATGCGGTGAAACGTAAAACGTGAGTTGTAAATGAGTAATCAGGTTGTACCCCGAACGGAGTCCAAAGTCCAAAGTCCAAAGTCCAAAGTCGAACTTTGGACATCAGGGGCCATTTCGGCCTATTTCGACCTATTTCGACCTATTTCGAGTAAAAAAAGACTTTTCTCACGGACCCTGAGCCAGACTCGGCTTGATAGTGACTGTTTGGCTATTGGCTATTGCCTATCGGCTATTGCGCTGCTGGCCGCGCTCAGCTTCGCCCCCATTGCCTCCGCCCAACCCCTTACCATCAGCACCCTTGCCGGCTCTGCCGACCAGGGCAGCACTGACGGCTCTGGCGCAGCGGCCCGATTCAATAACCCCTGGGGAGTGTGCGCGGACGGCTCGGGCAATCTCTACGTGGCCGATACCGATAACCACGTCATCCGCAAAATCACCAGCGGCGGGACAGTCGCAACTCTGGCCGGGTTGGCCGGCGTGTCCGGTACCAATGACGGAACGGGCAGCGCGGCTCGCTTTCTCCAGCCTCAAGGCATCACGGTGGACGCTCTCGGCAACCTGTACGTGGCTGATACCGGGAACTTCACCATCCGCAAAATCACCTCGGGCGGAGTTGTCACCACGCTGGCAGGTTCGGCCGGATCGCCCGGCTCCGCTAACAACACCGGTACCGCCGCAAGCTTTTTCGAGCCGGAAGGCATCGGGATCAACAGTTCGGGCACGCTCCTGTACGTGGCTGATACCTGGAACCACACGATCCGCCAGATCACCTTGCCCGGCGCGGTCGTCACTACTCTGGCCGGCTCCGTGGCAAATCCCGGCACCAACAACGGCACCGGCACTGGGGCTCAATTCAACGAACCATCCGGGATCGCGGTTGATAGTGCCGGAAATATCTACGTAGGAGACACCGGCAATCAAATGATTCGCACCGTTACTGGCGCCGGCGTCGTGACCACATTGGCAGGATCTGTGGGCACTTCCGGCACCAACGATGGCACTGGCACTGGCGCCTTGTTTTGGGACCCCCAAGGTGTGGCCACCGACAACAACAATGTCTTCGTGGCAGATAGCACCAGTCAAACCATTCGCAAAATCGTCATTTCGAGCGGAGTGGTCAGCACCCTCGCCGGAACAGGCGGGCTCCTCGGCCCGAACGATGGCACAGGTAGCAATGCCCGTTTCTGGCAGCCGCAAGGCGTGGCTGCGGATAGCTCGGGCGACGTCTTCGTGGCAGATAGCGCCAACGGAACCATTCGCAAAATTGCTCCAGGCACGATCGTCACCACTCTCGCAGGTTCGGCTTCCAGCGGCAGCGGCGACGGTAGCGGAGCGAACGCCCGGTTTTATCGCCCTGCCGCCGCCGCCATCGACAGCAGCGGCAACGCCTACATCGCCGATAGCCAGAACTCAACCATCCGGATGGTTACACCTGCCGGCGCCGTCAGCACGCTCGCGGGTCTGGCAGGCGCCTTTGGCGCAACCGACGGCCCAACCAACGCTGCGCGTTTTAGCGGGCCACAGGGCATCGCCGTGGACGGCTCAGGCAATATTTATGTGGGTGATACTCTCAACCACACGATTCGAAAAATCAGTGGCAGCCTTGTAACCACTCTGGCCGGCCTGGCTGGAACCAGCGGCCTGAGCGATGGCACCGGCAGCAACGCTCGCTTTAATTATCCGCAAGATGTCGCCGTGGACGTCTCCGGCAATGTTTATGTGGCCGATACCGGGAATCACATCATCCGCAAAGTCACGTCAGGGGGGGTGGTCACAACCATCGCCGGCTATCCCGGTCTTTACGGTGACGCCGATGGCACCAGCGCCGGCAACGGCACCAATGGCGCCCGGTTCTACGGTCCTTCCGGACTCGTCGTGGACGGATCCGCCAATGTTTTTGTGGCCGACACGCGCAACCATGCCATTCGAAAGATAACCTCGGGCGGAGTGGTCAGCACTCTGGCCGGCCTGCCCGGCTCCTCTGGAGGCGCGGACGGCACAAACAACGTCGCTCGGTTTAACTTTCCTTCCGCTATCTCGCTGGATGTAAGCGGAAACCTCTACGTCCTGGATTCGGGCAACAACACCATCCGGATGATTACCCTTTCTGGAACTACTAACTGGGTGGTTACTACTATTGCGGGCACCGCAGGTCTTAGCGGCAGCGCCGATGGCACAGGCAGCAATGCCCGCTTCTTTTATCCTGCAGGCTTGGCGATAAATAATTCGGGCGCTTTCGCGGTTGCCGATTGGGGAAATAATACAATTCGGGCCGGCATATCATCATCCAACAGCGCCCCATCGGTCCTCACTCCTCCTCAGCCGCTTACTGTTAACCAGGGTCAGAACGCCACGTTCACAGTCACAGCCGCCGGTTCAGCCCCCTTGATTTACCAATGGTTGTTTAATTCCAATAACATTTCCGGCGCAACATCCACCTCCTACACGCGTGTCAGTGCCCAGCCTGCGGACGCCGGCTACTTCTCGGTCCTGATTACGAATTCCCAGGGCTCGGTCACCAGCCCCGCCGCCCTGCTCACCGTAATCGTTCCTCCCACCATCACCAACCAGCCGCAAAGCCAGACCGTCAACCAATACTCCACTGCGACCTTCACGGTCGGCGCTACCGCCAACGCGGCACTGAGCTATCAATGGATGTTCAATACCACAAACATTTCCGGCGCGACGGCGAGCAGCTACTCAAAGGGTAATGTCCAGCCTTCCGACGCCGGCAGCTACGCGGTCCTCGTCTCAGACCAGGCCGGCAGCACCAACAGCGCCAACGCCGTCCTGACCGTCAATATCGTCCCCACCCCGCCGTCCATCGTCACGCAGCCTCAAAGCCAGTCGGTTGGGCAGGGAACGAACGCAACATTCTCAGTGACTGCCGGCGGCACCACGCCTCTTTCCTATCAGTGGCTTTTTGACGGCACAAACCTGAATGGCGCAACCCTTTCAAGCTACACCGTTTCAAGTGCTCAACCGGCAAATGCCGGGTCCTATTCAGTCATTGTGACCAATGCTTATGGCACCACGAACAGCGCGAACGCCACCCTCACGGTCTTGGTGCCGCCGGTTCTGGCCTTGCAGCCTGTCAGCCACCTGGCGTCCGTAAGTAATAGTGTCACGTTCTCTGCCAGTGTTTCACAGGGCACCAGCCCCTCATACCAGTGGCGCCAAAACGGCTCGCCGATCGCTGGCGCCACCCAATCCTCTTACAATATTCCTTCCATTCTGTGGAGCAGCGCCGGCTCGTATTCCGTAGTGGTCAGCAACCTCGCCGCGACCGTCACCAGCTCCAACGCAGTCCTGGTTGTCGAGCAGGCCGTGTTCAACTTCTTCGATGGCTTCGAATCCTACAATTTGGGAGCGCTGGATAATAATTACGGTGGGCCGAATGCGAACACGAACACAAACCCGTGGTGGGCCTTCAGCAGCGCTGGGCAGGGAGCGGTCACCAACTCCGGCAGCGGTGTCACGCCGCACGGTGGCTCCCAAATGTCTGGTCGTGCCGTCGGCGCTTCTTTCCAACAGGATTATATAAACCTGATGTACCGGCTGAACGACGGGCTGCGAAACGATGGACAGCCCTATTTTGGTAATTTCATGTGCGACTGGTGGTTCTATGATCCCTGGGGCGCGAGCAGCACCAACTCCCCCAATTATACCGATTACATCGCCCTGGGCAGCTTTTTCCCGACTCAAACCAATAGCGATACCATCGCCGAAACCACGATTTATCAACGCATGTCCCTGGGCGCTTTTAACGCCACCGGTTTTAACGTTGCCAATTATCAGGCCCGCATCCTGGGCGGCTCAGGCTCCTTCGGTTCAGGCAACAGTTGGTATAACACGACGACCGCGCGCACGGTCGGCTGGCATCATGCGCGCATCGTAGTCGGAATTCCCAACTCGACTTACCTGCTGGCACCGGTCTCGTTTTATATTGATAACATGACCAACGCGACGGTTAGTTCCCCCGTGGATTGCACCAACAACTTCGTCTTTCCGGGTTTCACTGTCATCGAGGTTAATCACGCCAGCAGCACCACAAGCGGATACTACGATGATCTCACGTTCCGCGCGGCAAATGATCCCTGGATCGTTGTTCATCCCGTTAGCCAAACGGTTAATACCAATCAAAGCGTCTATTTCAACACGGTGGCCGTCGGCACAGCTTACCAGTGGCAATTCAACGGCAGCAACATCGCCGGCGCAACCACTTCCTCCTACAATATTTCTTCTGTGACCGTTTCGAACGCGGGCTCCTACGCCTGCGTTATCAGCGGCACAAACGGGACAATCACAACCAGTAACGCCGTGCTTACTGTAAATGCTCCACCGCTTGTAACTGTTCCGCCCTCCAGCCTGACAGTGACCCAAAGCCAGGCCGCCAATTTCACCGTATCTGCCTTGGGGAACGCGCCGCTGAGCTACCAATGGCGATTTAATACGGTCAACATCGCCGGAGCAACGAATACTGCCTACAACATCGCTAATTGCTACGCTACCAACGCTGGCAGTTACACCGTTGTGGTGGCCAACAACCAGGGGAGCACCACCAGCGCTGTGGCCACACTCACCGTCAATCTTCCGCCCTCCATCACAACTCAACCTCAAAGCCAATCCTTGCTAACGGGCTCATGCACGACTTTCTCTGTCACTGCCTCAGGCACGGCGCCGCTGTATTACCAATGGCTCTATAACGGCGCGCCTCAAGGCACTTTCACCAATACGGCCACCTCGCCCACCGAGTGCAATGCCGGCACTTACTCGGTGATCGTCAGCAATTTCGTGGGCTTTGTCCTAAGCACCAATGCCACGCTTTCGTTTACTAATCCCGCGACAGCGCAGCCCGGCCACTTTGATTCGCAAAAACTGCTGGCCGACGGCTCCCTTTTGCTGAACATGAGTGGCACGCCCTATACAAATTACACCTTGCAGTTCACAACCGACTGGACCACCTGGAACCCGCTCGCCACGCTCTCCGGCACCAACGGCCTCTTCCAATACGACGACTTCGCCCCTACAACCAACGCCAACCGCTTCTACCGTCTGGTCGTGGGGCCGTAGCTTTGGAGTGCGGCGACATGTCGCGGTGTTCCAAAGCGCGGACATGTCCGCGCACTCCCGAATGCGCCTAAATGCGCCTCCCGCCGCCCACAAAAATCATTGACAACCTGTGCGCGAAATGATTGACTTTGTGCAATCAAATCCAATGACAATGCGTATCGTAGTCGGTCGCCGTGTTTGCGCTGGATTTGTCTTCCGATACCAGAGCCATCACATACCACCTGCTCCCTGGGCGATCCCCATCGAACTCAAATCCGGACTAGCGCGCCATGTCGTACAAATCCACCATTACAGCTCTGCTGCTGCTTCTCGCTTCTAAATCCACGTCCAACTGCGCCAATGTTCTCACCAATGGCAGCTTTGAGTCGCCTGTTGTCGCCGCTAATTCCTACGGTGCGAGAGCAGTCCCAGACGGCTGGACCGGCAGTCCGTTCAGTCTGAACAACGGGGTGGCGCCGCTGGGCTGCGGCGCCTGGGGGCCGCCGCAGGACGGCGCACAATACGTTGACCTTGGCGACTATCCGGGTGAAAACCTTGCTCAGACTTTTACGGTTGCTGCTGGCTTTTACCAGCTCACATGGTACGACAACACGGCAAATTGCACCGACGCGGGACCCTCGCCATACAATGTTCTCATCATTGACACTAATCACGCTGTCCTCAGCACTATTTTCGACGCCGGCCATGGCGGCGTCTGGCAAGCCCGTCGAGCCCAAGTGCAGCTTGCTGACGGCGAATACACGCTCATCTTTACCGCGGAGGGCTATGCTGGCGGGTGGGACACGGTTCTGGACAATGTCGCCCTCATTTTCATCGCTGCTCAGCCCGGCCACTTTGATTCGCAAAAGCTGCTGCCGGACGGCTCCCTTTTGCTGAGCATGAGCGGCACGGCTTATACAAATTACACCTTGCAGTTCACAACCGACTGGACGAATTGGAATCCACTCGCCACGCTCTCCGGCACCAACGGCCTTTTCCAGTACAACGACTTCGCCCCCACTACTAACAACAGTCGCTTCTACCGCCTGGTCGTGGGGCCCTGATTGGAGTGCGGCTTTGGAGTGCGGCGATATCTCGATATGTCGCCGCTTTCAAACACCGCGACATGTCGCGGTGTTCCAAAGCGCAGACATGTCTGCGCACTCCCAAAAATCGGAGTTTCCTCGTAACCTGCCGTGGCGAATTCTTTAGAATAACAGTGAAAGGCCAATATATAACATGAACGTATCAGAGGAAATCGAGAAACTCAGTCGGCTCCACTCTGAGGGCGCTTTGACGCAGGACGAATTCATCCGAGCCAAAGAGCTCGTGCTCTCGGGCCGCGCAGCCGGCGCGAGAAGCGTCCGGCGGCAATCGCAGCGGATGATCTTCGGCCTGCCTTTGTGGGCCATAGCCATGGGCCCGGACCCTGCCAGCGGCCAACTGCGCGGCCACGCCCGGGCCATTTTCGCCATCGGTGATATAGCAACCGGCGTTGTTGCCATCGGCGGTTTTGCGCGAGGGGTGGTGGCTTTAGGCGGCGGTGCTATCGGTCTTTTGGCCATCGGCGGGGGTGCGCTGGGCCTGATCGCACTGGGTGGCGGGGCCATTGGTGGACTCGCCCTTGGAGGTGGAGCGCTGGGACTCGTTGCGATCGGCGGCGGCGCTGCCGGTTATTACGCCCTCGGCTCCGGTGCTGCGGGCATGCACACGATCTCCGTCACTCAGCAGGACCCAGCCGCAGTGGATTTCTTTTGCAAGCTCGTGCCGTTTTTGAAGGCACTTTTCCACAAATGAATGCGCATCCGAGTGAATGCTTATTAAGCATTTTAGTCCCGGCAGGGACGACAGAAAATAGCCCACCGATTTATCGGTGGGGTAAGAGGTCACCAAAAGAAGCAAGTCCCGTCAGGACGGCAGAGGATTTTCTGTCGTCCCTGACGGGACTCGTTCACCGCTACACCGTCTCACCCACCGATAAATCGGTGGGCTATTCTCTGTCGCCCTACTGGGCTCCAAGCACGCGCAGCACCCCGTCCAATTGCCCTCTGCTATGCTCACTTGAAATGACGAACCGAAAATAGCCGTTGGCGGGCCCGCCGGGATATTTTATGAATGGCGGATAGATGTGTGATTTTAGAAATGACCTCCTCAAAGCCTCGGTCTTAGCCGGAGAGGTTGGCGGCAGCGTAACAATCGGCCCCGGCGTCTGAGGCACATCAAAACCGCTTGCCCTGATTGCGCTCTTGACGTAGAGCGTGTTTTCCAGAAGGCGTTTACGCAAATTCGTATCCTTTTGCAGAATTCGAACGCTCTCGATTGCTGCCGCTGCCAGCGGCAACGGCAGGGCAGTGCTGCCGATAAAGAGCCTGCTCTTTTCCACGATTTTGCCTCGAATCTGCTTGGTGCTCAATATAGCGCCTCCATAAACCCCAAAAGCTTTGCTCAACGTAATCGTCTGAATAATGCGCTTCCTTCCCACACCCGCGTGTTCCTGGGCGCCTTTCCCCGTCCGGCCGAGCACTCCCGCCCCGTGGGCATCATCCAAGAGGATCATTCCATCCTTGGGAAGCAGCTTCAGATATTCCGCCAAAGGCGCCGCTGAACCATCCCTTGAAAACATGCCATCAGTTAATAAGATCGGTCTAACACCAGGCCCGCAACGCCGTAATGCACTAGCGAGATCCTTCGAATCCCGGCTTTTGAACCGCAAGACGGGACAATCGAAGAGACGGGCGGCATCAGCGAGCGAGGGATGCGCCTGTTCATCAATCAGCGCGTGGGAGAAAGTGCCGGCCAACGCCTGGGCAACGACGAGATTCGTCATGTAGCCAGATGGAACCACGAGAGCATCCTCGGCTGCAAAAAAATCAACCAGCCTCCTCTCCAAATCGTAGTAGAGCCGATGATTGCCAGTGGTCATCCGTGAAGCGGCAACATTCAATCCATACCGCTTCAAACCCGACTTCAGCGCCGCAGCCACCGCAGGATGACTTGCCATTCGGAAGTAATCACAACCCGAGAAGTAGGACAACACTCGGCCGCGGTACCGCACGTACGTGCGTCGGATCTGTTGCAAAGGCTCAGGTTCAGTCATCTCGCGGAGTGTAGCAGCGAGGGCAAAAGTCCAAAGTCCAAAGTCCACGTGGTCCGTAGTCCGTAGTCCGTAGTCAGTAGTCCGTGGTCGGTGGTCTGTAGTTTGCTCCGCGCTGGTTAATACAGAGAGCCACCACCTTGCTAAAAGCGCGCTTTAGGACTATTGAGTGCACACCTGGGAGCGCGGGCATCTTGCCCGCGAGAGTCACTGGTCCCAGACACGCGGGCAAGATGCCCGCGCTCCCAGGCGGTTCACGGAACCCCACCTTACCTCGGCTGCTATCGGCTGCTACGGCATGGATTCCAACACTCAATTGCGTTACTCTGGGGCGTGCAAGTGGACGTTAAATCCCAAACACTTGAAGAGTTGCAGGCGCAATTTCAGAAATGGGGCCAGCCGAATTACCGTGTTGGCCAATTGCTGCAATGGCTGTACGTCCACCACGCCAGCAATTGGGATAGCATGACTAATCTGCCGAAGGGGCTGCGTGAGCAACTGCGCGCCCATTACTCGCTCGGCGTGCTGGAATTGGTTCGCAAACAGGGCGCACGCGATACCACGCAGAAGTTCCTGTGGCGGCTCAAGGACCATTCGCTTGTGGAGAGTGTGTTAATTCCCGCCAATCCGGCCTTGTACGGCGACCCGAGTGACCGCCACACACTCTGTGTCTCAACCCAGGTCGGCTGCGCGTTCGGTTGCAAATTCTGCGCCAGCGGCCTTGAGGGCTGGAAACGCAATCTTGGAGTGGAGGAGATTGTCGAGCAGGTCATGGCAGTTGAGATGGGCGAGGGGCGAGGGGCGAGGGGCGAGGGAAGCAGCTTGCCAATTTCCAATTTCCAATTGTCGATTGAGGCACAGGAAGCGGGCCAAGGACAAGCGCAGCAGCAGGCTGCCAAAGCGATCGCCGGAGCCGAGGAGGACGAGCACGAGGAGGAGGACGCGCAGGTCCGGAGCGAAGAATCACGTTTCACGCTTCACGTTTCACCTAACACGCAACACGCAACACGCAACACGCAACACTCCCTGCGCCTCATCTCCAATCTCGTGATCATGGGCATGGGCGAGCCGCTGGCTAATTATGAAAATCTGCTCAAAGCTCTGAAGATTCTGAACGCCCCGTGGGGCGGCCGGATTGGCGCGCGAAAGATTACGGTTTCGACGAGTGGGCTGGTTCCCCAAATCCGACGCCTTGCGGAAGAGCCGCTTCAATTCCGGTTGGCGATATCACTTCATGGCGCCACCGATGTCACGCGCAACAAAATCATGCCGATCAACCGCAAGTATCCGCTCAAGGAACTGACTGCAGCGTGCGAGTATTACCAGCAACAGAAGGGGCGGATGATCACGCTCGAATACATTCTCATCGCGGGAGTAAACGACGGGTTGGATCAAACTCAGCCTTTGGCAACGCTGGTTCGGCGTCTGAACGCGAAGGTCAACCTGATCCCTTACAATAAAGTCGAGGGCCTGCCGTGGGAGCGGCCCGACGAGCCTGCGCAGGAGGCATTTTTATCTGCATTAAAACGACTAAAGGTTGGCGCTACGCTACGGCGGGAGAAAGGTGGCGATATTGATGCAGCCTGCGGGCAACTTCGGTTGAAAACCGAGCGTGAGCTGGCAAAGAATTGAACCACAGAGGCACAGAGACACAGAGGATATACAAAATCATCCCTCCCTCTGTGTCTCCGCGTCTCTGTAGTTCAAACCCTTCCATTCTCTTGCTTTCTAGGGCGTAGGTTAAGCAAGATACGAAGCGTGAAGCGCAGAGCACGCACACAAGCATAACTGTAACCTCATGCTGCGTCCCTGCTAGCAAATGCAACAAAAAACCTATATGGAAACTATTGATACAAACGCAGAGAGACAAAGATTAAATGAGTTGAGCGGCAAAGTCATCGGCATGTGCATCGAAATCCATCGCGAACTTGGACCGGGTTTATTGGAGAGCGCGTACGAGGAGTGCCTTGCTTACGAATTGTCCCAAGCTGGTCTCCAGTTCGAACGCCAACGAGCGCTGCCGGTGCGTTACAAGGAGGTCCAGCTTGATTGCGGGTATCGGCTGGATTTTGTGGTGGAAGGCAGCCTGATCATTGAGATCAAGGCTGTGACGGAGCTGCATCCGATCCACGAGGCTCAGACCCTGACGTACCTGAAGCTGGACAAAAAATCGCTGGGACTACTCATCAATTTCAACGTGCCGGTCCTAAAAAAAGGCGTAAAGCGAGTCGTCCGTGGCGATTTGTTCAAGGACGAAACCGGCGGACGTGGTTTTATTGCACAAATGTTCTCCCTCCTCTGTGCCTCTGTGGCTCTGTGGTTTAAATAAAGCCGTAAAAAACCACAGAGGCACGGAGGCACAGAGGCTGGAATGAATTGGGTCCTTAACCATTGAGTGACCAGGGACAGCAGTTCCTGACGTCCAAAAATGCATTTTTTCCATTCCTCTGTGTCTCTGTGTCTCTGTGGTAAAAAATCCCCTATCCTTGCGCGCGTTGTCGCGTAACATTGGTGTGTGGCCATAAGGACCGAAACAGAGCCTTTCCGCAAGCTGCACGAGTTTTTCCGCCGTCACTGGCAGCGGTTGCTGCGAGTCCGGGAGAAGATTCGCTTCAACGAGGAGGCGCTTCACCTGGTGCTTGCGGGAGGCGTGGGGATCATTGGCGGCCTCGTCAATCTTGGCTTCTATTACGTGACCAGGCTGATCGGGTCGATCTTCATGCGCGCCCCGGGCGAACCTGAAGAGGTGGCTGCGCAAATGGTTTATTGGCAGCGAGTCGTGACCCCGACTGTTGGAGGGCTGATTGCAGGGTTGGTGCTCTATTGGGGCCTGCGTCTGGCCGGGCCGCAGCGTTCCACGAACTTGCTTGAGGTCGTAGTTGCAGGAGACGGCCGCTTGCCGTTGCGTAATGGCCTGGTCAAATTCCTGTCCTCATTGGTCACGATCGGTTCGGGCGGTTCGATAGGGCGCGAAGGTGGCATAACGCAACTATCCGCAACGTTCGCTTCTAAATGGGGCCAGTTAGCGCACTGGCATCCGTATCGCCTCCGGTTGCTGGTCGGGTGCGGTGCGGCCTCGGGCATTGCCGCAGCATATAATGCCCCTATTTCCGGCGCGGTCTTTGCAGCCCTGATCGTGCTGGGCAACTTCTCGATGAACATGTTTGCCCCGCTGGTTTTCGCTTCTGTTGTGGCAGCGATGGTCTCTCGCAGCTTCTTCGGCCTGGAGCCGTTGTATGACGTGCCTCGGTTCGAGTTCAAGAGTATCGGCCAGTTGCCGTGGTTTTTGGTGCTGGGGATCGCTGCCGGAATTATGGGAGCCATGTTCCTGAAACTGCTGAACAAGGCAGAGGAGGCCTTTAAGGCATCGCGGGCGCCTATCTATCTGCGATTGGCCTTGGGCGGGTTGGTGGTTGGAGTTCTCTCGATTAATTTTCCACAGGTCTGGGGAAACGGACATCAAAGCACCAGCGAGATCCTCAAGGGCGACAATTTGCAACCTGGCTCCGTCAATACGCTGCTGTTCCTGTGCGGATTGCTTTTGGCCAAGCTGATCTCGATTTTGGCCACCGTCGGATCAGGCGCTGTCGGAGGCGTCTTCACTCCCACTCTATTCCTGGGGGCGAGTCTGGGAGCCCTGTTTGGCCTGAGCCTGAGGGAAATTCACGTTGCCGAGGAACTTCCGATCGTTGTTTTCGCGGTCGTGGGCATGGGCAGCATGCTCTCGGCCACAACCCGATCGCCGTTGCTCGCCATGTTTATGATCGTCGAGATCTCTCGCGGCTACTCGGTCCTCCCGCCTCTCATGCTCGCTTGCGTGGTTTCAGTGCTGGTTGCTCGGGCGCTGCACCCTGAGTCCATTTATACCGAACCGCTTCGGCGCAAAGGATTGACGGTATCCCAGGAGGCAACCACATCTGAAGCGGCCACCGAGCGCACCGTAAGTGATCTCCTGCGAGACCCTGTTGTTCCCGTGCGTGAAACCGCAACACTAGGCGAAATTGCCCAGCGGTTCATGACCAGCACCAATAATTTTCTGCCGGTCGTGGATGGCAAAGGCAGCATGGTGGGATTAGTGGCGTTGCAGGATTTGAAGGAATTCCTCAGTTCGGGCGAGGCAGTCCTCGGGGTCATCGCCTACGATTTCATGCGCCCACCGCCACCTTGCGTCACACCGAACCAGCGCTTGCTCGACGTGCTGCCGGTCGTGCTGGCCAGCGAGCAACGCAATATCCCGGTCGTCAATTCGCTCAAGGAGAACAAACTCGTCGGCGCCCTGGCCCGCGCCGAAGTCCTCGGCATCTTCTCGGAGGTGATCGCAGCGAGTCGAAAAGCGGAGGCGTAGCTACAGCAAGACGGCCACACTGCCGACAGCGGCGGCTAGCAGCCAAATCAGAATTACGGTGAAACTCCGGCTCAGTCCCAGCCGCTCGAGCCGATGGGACAGGTGGTTGGTGTCACCTTGATAGAAAGGTTGTCCCTTATGCCAGCGCAACAGAACCACCCACGCCAGGTCGCCTAAAGGAACGGCGAGCACAAGCAACGGGATCAGCACCGCCCATTTATGTGGATTTCGCGCGCTATAGAAGTGTGGGAGGATGGCGAGCACGGCCAGCAGGTAGCCGACGAGGTGGCTGCCGGCATCGCCGAGAAACACGCGCGCATTAGGAAAATTATAAGGAAGAAAACCTAGCAGCGCGCCAAAGGTGAGTAACGCGATCGAGGCAACCAGGTACTGGCCATCGCCCCCGGCACGGAGCCCAAAACACCAAGCGCCGATGGCGCCTAGGCCGGCGCACAAGCCGTTCATGTTGTCCATGAAGTTGAACGCGTTAATCAGGGTGAGAATCCAAAGAATCGTGATGGCGTAGCTAAAGAGAAGGCTTGGGACGAAAAGGGTAATGCGCGCGCCGCTCGCGGCCACGATCGCCGCAACGGCCAGTTGGCCGGCGAACTTAAAGGAGGGACGCAGCTCATGTTTGTCGTCGAGCACTCCCACAAAGATCATGCCGATTGCTCCGGCCAGAATCCCCATAAGCTCTTTACCGCGACGGGATAAGCCGTAAAGCAGTAGGTCGGGCCTGAGCGCCAAGCGGTGGCTTCCGTCTGGCAGCAGTCCTAGAGGCTGGTCAGCTGGAGGAGGAGGTCCGAAATAGTCCACCGATCCGCCAAGCCATAAGACCACTGTAAATCCACAAATTAACGGGATCACGACTCCAGTCATTACTGCCAATCCGCCCGCTAATGCGGTAGGCTCGGTGTGGATTTTTCGGTGCCCGGGATCATCTACCAACCCTGCTTTCAGGCACCATTTGCACCAGAATGGCAGCGAGATCGCGGTCGTGATTCCCGCGCTCAGGATTGCTGCCACATAGACGTTGAACGGAAACGACACGCGAGCGGAGGGTACAAAGTTCAATGAAGACCACAAGACTACAGGACCACAGGACTACGGGACTACAGACCACAGACCACGGACCACCCGAGAGAATCCCGAAGGGATTCTGTCACAAAGCCCCAAGGTTGCGAGCGTAGCGAGCTAGCCCGGGTCGAGAACGCCGGCAACCCAGAAAGGGTTGTGTCACGCCGGCCCTAACGAGGCCCGGAGGCTGGCTTTACATAGAGTGGATGGGCAATAGCCGAGCTTCGCCAATCCAGGCGGTAAGGAAAACGCGGAGCTAGCCGGGAACGATGCGCAGGAAGACGGAATTCGATTTGTATCTGATGGAAGGGGACTCCGTCACTGCGGGCAACAGACAGAATTGGCCAGGGGTGAGCGACACCGAGATGTCGCCGGCGGTGATTTCGAGGTTGCCTTTGAGCAGCCCGAGGATCTGCAAATGAGGTCCGGCGTGAGGTTCGTGCACGTCTCGACTGGCCCAGCAGCAGTCAACGGTGAAGAGGGAATGTTGAACGAGGTGACGAGTATTGAAGGACCCACCACCGCCCGTGAACTTACTGGGCACCAGTTTAGGTTCGAAATCCTCGAAATCAATGCTGGCCAGGGATTCGGCTATATGCAGCTCACGCGGTTTGCCGTCCAGGCCTAGTCGGTTCCAATCAAACACACGGTAGGTGGTATCTGAATTCTGCTGAATTTCAAAAATCACTAAACCGGCGCCGAGCGCATGTACGCGGCCACTGGGCAGGAACAGAGCGTCGCCTTCGCGGACCTTCAGACGATGGAAGCAATCCGCGACGCTGCCGCTGCGGGTTTTCTTTTCGAACTCCTGCCGTGTTACTCCACGCTTTAGCCCGACGTAGAGTTCGGCATTGGGGGCCGCGTGGGCGACGTACCACAACTCGGTTTTGGGCTCGCCGCCTAGTTGTGCGGCTTTCTTGGCAGGAGGGTGGACCTGGAGTGAGAGCTTCTCTCGAGCGTCCAGGATTTTGATGAGGAGGGGGAAGTGGGAGGGGGTCGGGGGTCGAGGGTCGAGGGTCGAGGAGGCAGCCGTTCGGGTGCGGTGGTTCGGAGGCCGGGTTGCTGCGTTAGTTTGGCCGAAGAGTTGGGCGGGGTGGTTTTTGACGAGCCAATGCAGGTCGCGACCGGCGAGAGGCCCGTTGGTGATAATGCTTACATCGCCGGGGCGGTCGCTGATTTCCCAGGATTCGCCCACCCGCAGGCCGGGCGGCAGCGCCTTGTGGTAAAGCCGCTCCAGCTCTCGCCCGCCCCAGACGCGCTCTTTAAAGATCGGCTGGAAGGTCAGCGGGTAGAGCATTGTCTGATGGGGCCAACGGCTCGTGTGCCTCAGGCGCGCCGTTTCCGGATGGGGCTGCCGACGCCGGGGACTTTTCCTGGAACTGGCCAAAAGCCCGAAACTTGGCATAGCGACGTTCAAGCCTGTCGGAGGCGGACAATTCTGAGATCTCCCCCAAGTGCTTAAGCAAATCGGTCTGCAGCGTTTGGGCCATGAGTTCCGGGTTGGTGTGCGCGCCTCCGAGCGGCTCGGGAATGATCTCGTCCACCAACCCCAGTTCGAGGAGATGTTTGGCGGTGATTTTAAGGGCCTCGGCAGCTTTTGCGGCGGCAGCGCGGTCTTTCCAGAGGATGGCAGCGCAACCTTCCGGACTAATGACGGAGTAATAGGCATTTTCCAGGATGAGCACTCGATCAGCTACACCAATGCCCAGCGCGCCACCCGAGCCGCCCTCACCGATGACCGCAGCAATGATGGGTGTCTCGAAAAGCATCATTTCCCGCAAGTTCACCGCGATGGCTTCGGCGATGTGCCGTTCTTCGGCGCCGATGCCCGGGTAAGCTCCGGCGGTGTCTATCAGGGTGATGATGGGCAGCCGGAATTTTTCGGCCATTTTCATCAAGCGCAGCGCTTTGCGGTAGCCTTCCGGATGGGCTGAGCCGAAGTTGCGCAAAATGTTTTCCTTGGTATCGCGCCCCTTTTGAGTCCCGATCACCATTACCCTTTGCTTGCCCAAAGAGGCGAAACCGCCCACGACCGCGCGGTCTTCAGCGTACAAGCGATCTCCGTGCAATTCAGAGAAATCTGTGAACGCCGCTTGGAGATAATCCAGCGCGAATGGGCGTTTTGGGTGACGGGCGATTTTAATTCTGTCCCAGGCGCTGAGGTTCATGAAGACCTGGCGCTTGGTTTCCTCGATCTTTTTCTCGATTTGGGCGACCTCTTCCTCGAAACTGATCCCGAGGGAATGTTTTTCGGGATGTTGCTTCAACTCTTCCAACTTCTCCTGCAACTCGGCGATGGGCTTCTCGAAGTCGAGGTGATGTTTCATTGGGGCGGAGGGTAGCGGCAGCCAGGTTTTTGCGCAATACCGCGAATGGAGGGCTGGACAGGAGCGCGGCATTTATGCCGCTTCACCATCGGATCGAAGAGAGGCCGCGTATTAAACTGAACGCGGCCTTTCATTTGTCCTGTGAAGCGGCATAAATGCCGCGCTCCGTACGAGCAAAGAGCCGGATTTGCATCCGGCTCTCAGTGGTGACGAGGTTTATACGCCTTCACCCAGGCGCTCAGAAGG
>PSRM01000067.1 GCA_003176045.1 Verrucomicrobiota bacterium
CTAGTAACTAGTCACATTTCAAGATAAAAAATGAGCAAAACTGGGTTTTCTCACAATTTTGTCCTGCACCCCAGATGCGTCGCAAAGCTGGTCCCCAGCCTGTAGGGCAGGCTTTCCAGCCTGCCGGTTACGGCGCTTTCTAGCGCCGCGACTCTCGAAAGCAAGTGGTTCAGGGGGCTGGAAAGCCGCCTCAACCGGCAGGCTAGAAAGCCTGCCCTACCCTGGTGGACTTCGCCACTGACCCTTACTTCGCGAGTTCGTAGAGGTAGTCGACAAACGACAGCACGGCACCATCGAAGCCCTGGACTTTGTCGTTTGTGGACTCGATTAAAAAGTATTCGTCGGGCGCATGGGCGCCGCTGCCGTGGCCGAGGCCAAAGTGGCCGGCGGGAAGCTTGAGCGGCGCAGAGGTGAACACGTACCCCGGATAGGAACCGGCGCTGCGGGGCCAGAGCACTGGATCAATGCCGGCCCGCTTCAAAACCGTGAGCTGTGCCTGGATGAGTGGAGCGCTGGCGGGGGTGCTGGTCGGATCGTAACCGCCAGTGACATTCACCTCGATGTCTCCGAATCCCCGCTTTGCCAGATGCGCTTTGAGCGCGGCGACGGCAGCGGCCTTGGTCATGTCCGGCACCAGGCGCAAATCCATTTTCGCCACCGCCCGATGCGGCAGAATGGTTTTACCACCGGGTCCGGTGTAACCGCCCACCAGACCTTCAATGTTTACGGTCGGTTGGGACTCGAGCCGTTCATTGGCCTGTTCCCAAGGCAGGTCGTCGATCCAATGCTGCGCGTGAAGCAGCTCTTTTTGACGGGTTTCGCTCCGGCGTTTCGATGCCTCGGCGATCATGGTTTTTTCTTCGTCATTGATTGGGCGCGGCTTCGGATAGTCCTCGATGGTGATCGTGTTGCCGTCGGCCGAGACCAGCGTGTCGAGCGCCTTGACGAGATGCCAGGCTGGACTGTCGAGCATCGCCTTGAGCGATGAATGAACATCCTTGGCCGGCCCGCGGCCCCAGCGTTCGCCACTGGAAATCAGCTCGAGTTCGGCTATGCCTTTGGCGCCCAGACTCACGGTTACAATACCGTCGGGGTCCTGCGAGGCCGCCGGCATGAAGACACCCACGCATTTGCGAAGCGCGGCTTCAACCTCCGGTGAATGGACAAGCTGACCAATGTGCGGTGAGCCGATCTCTTCCTCCCCTTCCGCCACCATAACAAGGTTGACCGGCAACTTCTTGCCCGTGCCGCGAATGGCGTGCAATGCGGCCAAAAACGCCGCTTCAGGCCCCTTCTGATTGACCGCACCGCGCCCGACAATCACTTTGCCCAACCCCGGCTTGTTCACGAGTTGCGCGTTGGTTGGCGAAGATGTCCATTCGCTCGGATCGAACTGTTTGACGTCGTACATGAAGTAAAGGCCGACCGTCTTGGCTGCGCCCGCATCGAGTGTTGCAAAGACACCGGGCTTGCCGTCCGTTTTTATGACGCTAGCACGTTGAAAGCCGGCATCGCGCGCCAGTTTCGCCATATATTCCGCGCCGGCGGGATAGTTGCGGTCCTCAGCAGCGATCGAGGGCAGCGCAATCCAATCCCGCAGCCGCTTCACCGCTTCGTCATGGCGCTTGGTGATTTCACTCCGAACGTCCGCGAACTCGCCGTCGGCGGCATGAGAATAGTTTAAAATGATCAGGGAAGTTAACGCGGCAGCCAAAGCCGCCCGGAAGGTCGTGAAGTTAGGGGTCATTTTCAGCGTGAATCTAGCGCCGACTCGGTCCAAAGTCCAAGGTCCAAAGTCCACAGTCCGAAGCCCCAGGTTCAAAGTTCAAAGCAATTCCTAAACCGAGCTAGCACCATTAGGGCGCATCTTGATCTACCACCCTGGTTGGTAGCGGCGGCCGTGGGCACGGAGCGCGGCATTTATGCCGCTTCACGCTCCGAATGCACTGAAACACCCGGGTTATCAGGCCCGTTCATCTCGCTACGGACGGTGAAGCGGCATAAATGCCGCGCTCCTGCACGGTGGCAGTATCAAGATGCACCCCAAAAATCGGTTCGGTACCACCGGCCTTGCCAATCCTTCCAAGATTAGTCTTCAGGAGCACCTGAAAACAACGCCTCGGCGGCGGCGGTAGATGGGCCATGCTCGGTGCAAAGGGCGAAGCGGGCAGGGTTTTTGCCTTCCCGCTCATACAAGGACACGCCGGCATGTGTGCCTTTTGCATCCAGGACATAAAACATGACATTGAAGTTGGGCTGGCCGCGCGAGTTGCGGAGACGCTTCTCGATGGTATTGGCCACGACTCGCTTCAGCGCAGCCATACCGGCATCCTTGGGCGCCATGCCGTTGCGCATGGCCTCGACAATCCAAAATGATCCCAGCAACAACAGGTTCGCTTCACCCCGGCCCGTCGATCCGGCAGCCCCGACCGATCCGTTAACATAAAGGCCTGCTCCAATGATAGGGGAATCGCCAACGCGGCCCGGAATCTTCCAGGCCAGCCCGCTGGTAGTTGTGACGCCCGCGATCTCGCCTTTGGCATTCACGGCGTTACAGTTGATGGTGCCGTAGAAATGTTCCCGGTCCAATAATCCCTCGGCCAGCATCGTGAGGGCCGCGCGGCGACCGGCATCGGAACGGTCCTTTGGATTCAGGTAGTGCTCCTTGTCGGTTCGGCGCTTCCATTCCAGCCAGAGCCGGCGCGATTTTTCGGTGTTCAGGTCGTCCTCGATTTTGAACCCCATATTGCGAGCGAACTTCTGCGCGTCGCGGCCGACAAGCAGGACGTGATCGGTTTCTTCCATGACTTTCTTTGCCACCAGCGAGGGCGTTCGGACCCCTTCGAGACAGGCGACGGCCCCCGCCCTGTTGAGCGGCCCGTGCATGACCGAGGCGTCCAGTTGAACCACACCTTCGGCATTGGGCAGGCCGCCGTAGCCTACACTTGTGTCCTCGGGATCCAGTTCGACGATGTTCACGCCAGCAACAACCGCCTCCAGAACGTCAGCACCCGAGGTAAGCAGCTTGAAGGCCTTCGCCACGCACGTCATCCCTGCGTTGTCTTTGGATTTATTGCCGTTTGCGGCGGACACCACCACAGGCGCGATGGTTTTGCGGGTCAACACCTGGGGAGCCTGGCCCAGGGCAATCAACGAGCGTCCTGCCAAAGCGCTGATGCCGGCCGACGCGACGAATTTTCGGCGTGTGATGGAGGGTTTCATGCCCGCTAAACAGCCATATTCGCGGTCAGGAGGCAATGGAAAACTCAGGTCTTTGTGTCCTTGAGTAAGCGCACGAACGCGACCAGCGCGTGCACGTCATGATCGGCAAGCTTTGCGCTAAATTTTGGCATTTCACCCTTGATCCCGTTTTTAATCAGCGCGGCGATTCGCTCATCCGATTTGGTGACGCCGTGCAGGTCCGGTCCCTCGCCGCCGTGCGCATCATCGCCGTGGCAGTGAGCGCAATTCATCATGAACAAGGTGAAGCCCTGGCGCTCTAGCGTGCCGGCCGGGGGGAGCGCGAGACGAGTCGTTGTGGGCGAGGCTGCCCCACTCGACCGAATGATTCCGCCAGCGGCGAAAGCAATCGCGACAGCCCCCAGGCCGGAGAGAGTTCCCAGGATGAGCGCTTTGGTGTGGAGTGAGAATTTCATTGGATTCCTTAACTACGGATCAACGCAATGGGAAAGTGTGTCGCGCCCCCATGCATCCGCGCCCAGAGATCCTGGTTCATAAAGTGGTTCATAAGCGCGAGGTTAACCGAGGGTTGCGTCAACGACCGCCAGGCTGTGCGAACTCTCCACGTAGTTCACTTCCGTGATGCCCAGCACTTTAGGCAGAATTTCCGGCGCGACTTTCTTCGGGCCAGGCTTGGGCGCGCTACCGGGCGCCGGCTGGGGAAAAGCGGTCGAGGTGGCGGTGTGAAAGGTCACATTCCCTTCGACCTTTTTTAGCGTCTGATGGATGTGGCCATTCAGCACGGTGACCGACCCGAAGCGCTTCAACAGACCCAGGGCGCGCTCAGCGTCTTTTGTGCCCCAGCCCCATTGCGGATAAATTGACCATAGCGGCACGTGAGCAAACACGACGATCGGTGTGCTGCTGGAGCGGCCGCTGACGTCGTCTTTGAGCCAGGCCAGTTGCTCTTCACCCAACATCCCGAGCGCGCCCTCGGCGATGTTCATCACGTTGACCAGGCCAATGAAGTGAACTCCGCGTTGATCGAAGCTGAACCACCCGTCGCCTTTGGTGCCTTTGCCGTAGCGGGCGCGATATTCCTTGCCGCCATCACTGATAACGTCGTGCTCGCCTGGCACAAAAAACACCTTCCCCGCCTTGGCCGTTTTGAGCAGTTGATCCAGAGTGTCAAACTCGGCCGGGTCGGAAAGATGCGACAGGTCGCCGGTGTGCAGGATGAAATCCGGGGCCGTGGGAAGGGCATTGATCCGGGCGATGGCTTGCTTCAAAGTGCCGACCACATCAGCGTTTGCCGGCTTATTGAAGCCGATGTGGCTGTCGCTGATTTGGACGAAATTGAAATCCCCCATGGAACGCTCGGCTGCCACTGCAGACAGCGGACTCAGGAGCCTTGAGCCAAGCACGCCACCACTGACCGTCCACAACATTCCTGTGCCCGCCCAGGCCATGCATTTGAGGAAGCCGCGGCGATCAACGCCGTCATGAGCGGCATCGTCGTGAATATGCGCAGGCTCCATTCCCAGGTGGCGAAGTTCGATGATCTTGTTTGTTTTGTTTTTCATAATTTTTAATAGTGCAGACCCTGCGCGCCAGGTCTTTATTCCCCGCGCCTGGAATTTTTTTCGGGAATAAATCCACCCCAAGATTGGTCTTGCATTTTGGCGGGAAGGCTCGCAAATGGTCCGCAGTGGACGAACGGGAACGAGCCAGGTTATTTGAAGAGATGGTGCTGCCGCATTTGGACGCGGCTTACAACCTGGCTCGATGGCTTGCGGGCAATGACAGCGACGCGCAGGACGTGGCGCAAGAGGCCAGCTTGCGCGCGTTCAAGTTCTTTGGAAGTTTTCGGGGCGAGAACGCGCGAGGGTGGCTGTTGACCATCGTGCGAAACACGTTTTACACCTGGCTGCGCAAGAATCGCCCGCCCGAACAGACAGTTGAAATTGCGGATGAAGTTTTGGACATCGAAGACGCGGCGGCAAACGCGGAAGCGGCACACACGCAGTTTGCGGATGCAGACGCGGTGCGCCGGGCCATTGCCGAGTTACCGACGGAATTTCGTGAAATTGTGATTCTGCGCGAGATGGAAGGATTCAGTTACAAGGAAATTGCCGACATGGCGGAGGTGCCGATCGGCACGGTGATGTCGCGCCTGGCGCGCGCGCGCAAACTGCTGCGAAGGAATCTTACCTCGACATTCAAAACTGGAGGCGAGCGATGACTTGTGACCAAGCCAAAACGCTCATCGAGCCATACGCCGACGGTGAATTGGAAGCGGGCGCCATTCTCGAGCTGGAGCGCCACATTCACGATTGCTCCGCATGCGCCGTCGCATGGAGCAATCTCCAGGCTTTGAAGAAGACCCTCAAGCAGGACAGCCTGTACTTCAGCGCTCCAGCGGAATTGCGGCGGCGGATCAAGTCGGAACTGCCTTCATCAGCGCGCGCGATTTCGCCGCGGCCCGCCTGGAACTGGAATTGGAACTGGCTTACCACGGCCATGAGCGGCGCCTTTGCGGTCTGCCTGGCTCTGCTTCTGGTCGTGGCCCAGAGCCGCCCTTCGCCAGAACAGCAACTCGTTCAAGGTATTGTGTCCAGCCACGTGCGATCTTTGATGCCCGGCCATGCCATGGACGTCGCCTCCACCGACCAGCACACGGTCAAGCCGTGGTTCAATGGCAAAATAGATTTCTCGCCGCCGGTGAAGGATTTAGCCTCAGAGGGTTTTCCTCTTACGGGCGGCAGACTCGATTACGTGAATGAGCGCAATGTGGCTGCTCTGGTTTATCAACGGAACAAACATATGATCAATGTTTTCGTTTGGCCCAGTAAAGAAGCCGATTCGAAGCCCACACCGGTCAGGCCAAGCCAGGGTTATAACCTGATCCATTGGTCGGATGCAGGGATGGCTTTTTGGGCCGTCTCAGATTTGAACCAAAAGGAACTCATGGAGTTCGTGAGGGGTTTTAGCGCCAAAGCAAATAAACCCTGATGGGGACGGGCAGGAGCGCGGCATTACACTGGTTGCCGCTACTCTCGCGGCTTCACGGCAGAGTGGAACGAGGACGAGGACGAGGTTCCGTAAGCCTTGTAAAAGCTTCACCGGCACGCCCGCGAATCAGTCAGCCTGACTGATCTGCGTGCGGCCCACACGCACGGCAGGCCGAGACATAGCAGCACAAACGCGGATGGTTCGGGGACTGCGGTAATAATAATCTCGCCATTCGGCGAGCCATCCGGACTGGCGATGCCGGAGACCTCGGTAAGAATTGCTACGGCGGACGAGTCAATGTAGGAGCCGCCGCCACCGCCGATGCCGGGTCCGGTATCGGGATAGGCGTAGCCGCCGCCACCGCCGCCGCTGTAGCCCCCACCGCCACCGCCTCCAGCGCCGACGCCGAAGCCGCCGCCACTACCGGCTGTGCCGACGCCAGCGGGGCTGCCATTGCCGCCGGAGGTCCCACCGCCACCTCCTCCGGCGATGACCAGCGGTGAGCTAGCGCCCTGGACAACAAAACTGCCGCCGCCACCTCCGCCGCCGTAACCAGCACCACCTCCGCCACCAGCTACAATGGTCAGATGCTCCATTGTCGTGAAGTTAAATTGGGCTTCCATTTCAGCGCCGAAACCTCCGATACCTCCACCGGTACCGGTGCCTCCCGTGGCACCGTAGGCAGTGATGTTGTAAGTGCCCGGGTTGAGCGTGATATTCGTCTCATACCCCATAAAGAGGTATGTCCAAGTCTGGGCGTAACCGCCAAACGTACCACACTGCAGAACGACCGTGACCGAAAGGCCGACGAGTTTGACGCTGATGTGCATACGACCCGTTTACCAAAAAATTCTCAGATTGTGCAAGAGTTTTGACGTGACTCTCCTAAGCTCAGGGCTGCAACGGGAGGCCCTAACCGCGCTCACGGCTGGCCCGTAGGCGAACGATTCGAGGCCGAGCGAGGCCAACACACCCGGCAACCGAGCCGCCGAGCTTGCCGACACTTTTGCCGACAGTCTGAGTGCGGGTTTTCCACCCGCAAGCGTCAAAAAGTTGCCGACATTTGCGGAAGCGAATCGTGTCAAAATGCTGTCGCAACGTGCCGCGAGCGACGAAAACTAAAGAGTGATTCTGAGCCGAAACACAACTATCCAATGCGTTTCGAGCTGTTTAAAAGAAATCGCGTTTATGGTTCGATTCCCGTACGCTTAGCCACCGATATACAAGGGCTTTCTCAGTGGCGCAGTAAAGCAATCTCGACACACGCCTCGGAATGTAATACAAGGTGCTGCGAGCAATGGCGAATCTGCGTCAAAAACTCCCGGTATCCTATCTCCTTTTCACGACGCGCGGGCGCATTTCGCGTTCAACGTATTGGCATGCTTCCATTCTCATTTGGTGCAGTTTCTACATCCTCTACTACGCGCTAAACGGGGCAATTGGGCCGTGGGCTACCTGGGTGGTTTATCCGCCATTTTTCTGGAGTGCGTTTGTCCTCTCCTCAAAGCGGCTGCATGATGTGGGAAAGTCCGGTTGGTGGCTCGCCCTGTTCCTCCTGCCGGTGCTGGGGCCGATCTACCTTGTTTGGCAATTGCTGTTTCGCCGAGGCACCAGGAAGAGAAATCGTTACGGGTATTCCCTGGAAGCGAAAATTGATTACCTGAAAAATGATAATGGCCTGCCGGACGAGCAAACCGGCGGAAGAAAATGGATCATCAACGACATCACCCAGCTCAACCCGGTTGTGGTTCGGGAAATCGCCCGGCCAAAAACAGTCGAACAACTGCAAGGAATTGTTCGGACCACTTCCGGGCCGATCTCCGTTGGCGGCGGCCGCTTCAGCATGGGCGGCCAGACCGTCAGCAGGGACAGTCTGCATGTTGACATGCGGGAGTTGAACCAGGTGCTGGATTTCTCCAAAGAACAAAAGTGGATCCGGGTCCAGGCGGGTATCCGGTGGTGCGACATCCAACGTTACATAGACCGGCACAATCTGAGCGTAAAGGTCATGCAGACCTATGCGAATTTTACCGTCGGCGGCGCGCTCAGCGTGAACGCCCATGGCCGTTACATGGGGCTCGGGCCAGCGATACTTTCGGTGCGCTGGATTCGCGTCGTTTTGCCGGACGGCTCTCTCGTTCAGGCAAGCAAAACGCAAAACTCTGAAATCTTTTTCGGCGCGATCGGCGGCTATAACGGGATTGGCATCATTGTGGAAGCCGAGCTGGATTTGGCTGACAACGTTCCCGTCAAAAGAGTTCACAAGAAAATCGATCGCAGCGAGTATCTAAAATTGTTCAAGGAGACCGTTCGTGGACGCAACGAGCCGGTCTTTCACAACGCAGACATTTATCCCCCCGATTTCGAGCGCATGAGGTCCGTGACGTGGGAGCAGACTGGGGAAAAGCCAACGGTGAAAACGCGGCTCATGCCTTTGCGCGAATGGTATCCGATAAATCGCTATTTCTTATGGTCCTTTTCCGAAACACCGTTCGGCAAATGGCGGCGCGAATACCTGATCGAACCGCTGCTTTATTTTCGGCGCAGAGTGCATTGGAGAAATTACGAGGCTGGTTACGACGTCGCGGAGCTGGAGCCCCAATCCCGACAGGACTCCACCTACGTGCTGCTCGAATACTTTGTTCCGATAGAGCGCTTCGAAGAATTCGCCAGAGCTAGCGCTGAGGTCTTCATTCGGCATCGGGTAAACGTCCTCAACATTTCAGTCCGTCACTCGGTTGCGGACCCTGGATCGTACCTGGCGTGGGCTCGTGAGGAAGTTTTTGCATTTGTGGTTTATTACAAACAGCTCTCGACCGCCGTGGAAAGAAACCGGGTCGCGGTCTGGACCCGCGAATTGGTTGACGCCGTCATCTCGCTCGGAGGCGCCTATTATCTCCCCTACCAACCGCACGCCACGCCGGAACAATTTCACAGGGCCTACCCGAACGCAAAAAAGCTTTTCGATTTAAAGGCCAGGTTGGACCCTGATTTCAAGTTGCGAAACGTGATTTGGGATACTTACTATAAACCTCCACCACAGAAACCTATGAACGAAACGTCCTCTGAATTCAAAGCCGTCTTTTCAAACCCTCAATGGCGCGATGGGTTTTACCGCTTTCTGCAGGTGGTCTTCCATCTGTATCCGGAGGACAAATTTCACCACCTGATCGCGGAGGTTTCCGAAGCCAAATCTACAGACCAGGAAATCTATAATGAAGTGCAACGCCGGCTTAAAGAAATCAAGCCGTTCCTCTCCGAACTCACTTATGCGCTTCCCGCCTTGAAAAAACAAAAGCGCGAAATGACGCGGGAAACCCTCGAGTTGCTCGGGGATAAGCGAATTATCAACGGCTACGTCGAAATCGGCTCGACCGGCCGTTACATTAGCAACCTGAGAAAACACCTGCAGGTGGGTGGAGAAATCTTCATCATCAACGATGTCGCCCCAAATAATTCCGTCGGCGAAATTTTTGAGCGAGGGCAACTCGCCGCGCTCGGGCGATTCATTGACCTGGCAGACTATCAGCCGATCGCCCCAGCCATTATCCCGGACGGCAGCATTGATTTGGTCACGATTTTCATTGGATTCCATCATTGCCCCGTTGACAAGCTCCCGGGATTCATTAAATCGCTCCACCGCATCTTGCGCCCGGGCGGCTCTTTGATACTGCGGGACCATAATGTGCGCTCAGCGGAAATGGCCACTTTTGTTTCACTGGTGCACACCGTTTTTAACCTCGGCCTCAATGTGCCGTGGGAAAAGAACCAGTCTGAATTTCGCAGTTTCAAATCCATTGACGACTGGTCCCGCCTGGTGTGTGAAATCGGGTTCAGCGATTCCGGCAAACGCCTCTTCCAGGACAAGGATCCTTCGGACAATGCGCTGGTCCGGCTGGTGAAGCAGTGATTTTCCGGCGATGACAAGGCTGAAGATTCTTAGCTACTGTTCGGCGATCATCGCCACGCTGATATTCTTTTTCGGGCACCAAACCCGGACCACGGTCCCTTACGGCAAAGGGTTGGTCATAAAAAAGGAATGGCTGGTAAATCAGCCATCCTCTCTCACTCCGCGCGAGGATGTCCGCCCTCCGGATCAGACTTTTCTTACCTACCCGGAATGGTTTTTGGTTTTCGGCCCGGCGGAGCAGGCGGCTTTTTTTCAACACGATACGTCCACAAAATTCCCCTTCATGACCCATGTGCGGCAGATATGGGAAGGTTACGCCGCGGTTTACGCGCAGATACGCGGCAATTTCAAATTCAATACGGGCTATCACGTCATGATCATGGTGATCGCCACCAGTTCGACCGTCGAATTTGGCTGTAAAGCAGTGTACGAAACGTTGATCGGGCGGCTGACCGACACGCGAGGTGGCAAACCAATGACCGACGAAGACCGGTTCAATGCGCAGTTCGCGCAAGATTACGTGGACTTCCTTGCCAACGCGCCATGGTACGAGTTTGATTTCAAGTCGCGGTTGGCCAGGCTCTGGACTGAAACATCACTATTTGGCCCTCATCCACTTCGAAAATTGGAGCGCAAATATATCCTGACGACGGAACTCGCGGTGAAAACTGTTTACGGGTGGTTGATTGGCTTGGGGACGCACACCGCCTATGAACGTCCTATCTTCACCACAGCGACGATTGTTGATCATGTGCCAGATGGAATCGCCGATCGCCTTCCAGAGGTCAAAATTCTCAAGGATCTCCCGAACGGCGCAAAGCTTATCGCCATTCCACGCTACGCGGCGTTCAGCACCAATGCCTGTAAATTGGCGTCGGAAGGCGTCACTTTCAAGGAAATCGCAGGGAACACTTCGGCGATATTAATCACGGTGCTGGCGCCGCGCGACTGGGCCGGTCATTCGGATGAGTTTCAAATCATCTTCACACAACCGATACCGACCAAACCCGGTATCGAACGAATTGCGCTCGCAACGCCGGCGAACCTGCTCGCGAAAACGCTTCAACAATTGTTGGGGCAGAAGATCGCGATTGAGCACATTTACGATTTTTAGGATTGCAACTGATGCGCATGACTCTGCGGAACCCAACATTGACAGGATTTATCAAATTCCCTTAAGGACATTTCCAAATATTTGATTGAGTTTTCGTGCTGTTTTTGTCTTAATTTTGCCGTCACCCGAATGATCGGACCGTACGGCGCACCTGAAGCGATTTGGCCTATGGCAGCGCCGGACGACTATATCCAGACGGCTCCGATCTTCCAACACCGTCTATGCGGCATCCTCCCGCAGAAATCCTTATGAAAAGAAAAATCCAGTTCGCGCTCGTGCTGTTCCTGCTAAAAATGACTGCCCTCCCTCAACTCTCGACCTGCCTGGCCCAAGGCACCGCCTTCACTTATCAGGGGCGTTTGAGTGTGGGCGGAAGTACAACTAATGGTCTCTACGATTTTACATTCACGCTCTTTGGCACCAATAGCGGCGGCAGCGCCATTGCCGGGCCGGTGACCAACAGCGCGGTGGGCGTGACCAACGGGCTTTTCACCACCACGATTGATTTCGGCGCAGCGTTTCCCGGCGCCTACCAGTGGTTGGAAATTGCTGCGCGTAGCAATCTCGCCGGCCCTTTTACCACCCTGGCACCGCGCCAGGCTCTGACGCCTGTTCCGTATGCGGTTTTTGCCGAAGGCGCGTCTGCCTCGGGCATCAGCGGAACCGTTCCGTCGAGGAATTTGGGAGGCAACTACACCAATGCTGTGACCTTCAATAACGGCGCCAACAGTTTTAACGGCACGTTTTATGGCGCTTTTTACGGCTCCGATTTTATCGGCGGCGACTTCGTCGGCAGTTTCATTGGGGACGGCAGCAGTTTGGGCGGTGTCTGGCACACGGGCGGCAATTACGGCACCACGCCGGGAGTCAATTTCGTCGGCACCGCCGACAATCAGCCGCTGGAATTGCGCGCCAACAGCCAGCGCGCCTTGCGGCTGGAGCCGAACAGTGCCGGGGCGCCCAACGTCATTGGCGGAGCGTCGGTGAACGTCGTTTCGGCTGGGATTGTCGGCGCGACGATTGGCGGGGGCGGTGCGGTTAATTATTCCGGTGCCAGTCCCAATAATGTCAGCGCCATCTTCGGCACGATCGGCGGCGGCCGCAACAACTCTGTGGCAGCCGACCATGGGGCCATCGGCGGCGGCCATGACAACTATATCGGCGCCGCGGCCTACGATTCCGTGATCGCGGGCGGCTCCAGCGATTCAATTGCGGCGACTGCGACCGGGTCGGCCATCGGAGGGGGCAACAACAACACGGTGGCCGGGGACCATGGGTTTATCGGCGCGGGACATAACAACCAGATAGGCGCAGGTGCTTACGACTCGGTGATCGCGGGCGGCGCCAGTCAAACGATAGTGGCCAACGCGACCGGCTCGGCCATAGGCGGTGGTTACTTCAATTCCATCGGCGCCAGTAGTTCCAGCGTGGCGATTGCCGGCGGCTATCAGAACACCATCGGCACCAACTCGCCTTACTCGAGCATCGCCGGTGGATTGGTCAATTCAATTTATGACAACGTGTATTATTCGACAATTGGCGGCGGCTGGGCCAACTTCATTCAGATCAATTCAGCAGGCTCCACCATCGCCGGCGGCCTGTCTAACGGCATTGGAACCAACGCGATCGATGCAAGCGTGGGCGGCGGCGACGGTAACCAGATTCAAGGCGGCGCCAATTACGCCACGATTTCCGGCGGATTTTTAAACACTATTGGCGCCGCCGAGGCCGTCATCGGTGGCGGACAATATGGCACGATCGGAGCTGGCTCCTCCTATGCCGTTATCGCCGGCGGGTCCAGCCAGACCATTCAAAGTAATTCCTTGGGTTCGGCCATTCTGGGCGGCGAGCACAACACCATCCTGGCAAATACATTGGAGGCGGCTATCGGCGGAGGAGCTGAGAACTACATCGCTTCATACGGCTCGGTAGTCAGCGGCGGCTATAGCAATTCCATTCAGCCAAATGCGTTCTGTGCAACCGTCAGCGGCGGCAGCTTTAATAGCGTTGGAACGAATGCCGCTAACGCCACCATTGCAGGCGGCCTTTCCAATAGCGTCGCCGGTTCCTACGCCCTGGCAGCCGGCCGGCGCGCCAAGGCCAACCATAACGGCACATTCGTTTGGGCCGATTCACAGGACGCCGATTTCGCCACCGCGGCCAGCAACCAGTTTTTGATTCGGGCGGGCGGCGGCTTAGGAATAGGCACGGCGACCACGCCGCCTGGCGGCTTGCGCGTGCATACCGGCGGACTGGCCGTCACCGGCGCTTCCAGCCCTAATTATGGCACTAACGCGGGCGTGTATATCGAATGGGGCGCCACGCAGGGCAATGTCTTCGCCTTCGACTACGGCCCGTTCCTCCCGCGGCCCCTGGTTTTGAATTCCCCTGGCGGCAACGTTGGCATCGGTCGCACTCCCACCGCAAACGCATTGGAAGTAGAAGGCAATGCGTCCAAGACCGTCGCCGGCTCGTGGGCCGCCAATTCGGATGCGCGAATCAAGCAGGACATTAAGACTCTTTCCGGCGCGCTGGCGACCCTCGAACGGGTTCGGCTGGTCAGCTTCCGCTACTCAGAGAACTACCGCCGGGAACACTCGTCTGTTGGCGACCGGCGCTATGTGAACGTGGTGGCGCAGGAGTTCCGTGACGTTTTCCCCAATGACGTCAAGTCCAGCGGGGAGAAACTGCCCGACGGCTCGGATGAAATTCTGCAAGTGGACACGTATCCACTGATTATTTATTCCGCCGCTGCGATTCAGGAACTGAACGAGCAACTCAAAGGGAAGGAAGCAAAGATCGCGGAGTTGGAGCAACGGCTGGAGAAAGTAGAACGGCTGGTCACATCAAACAATGCAGGCGCGAAATGACAATCTCATTCCGTCCGCAGGCCCGCGGCGTGGCCCTCGGAGCCGCAGCACATTAATATAATCTGCTTTGGGAATAAGTCGCGTCAGGGACGGCAGAACTACTTCTCTGTCGTCCCTACGAAGCTGTGAATTAATGGTAGCAGCCGAGGTAACGAGGCTCTAATCTTTTTGTAACCTGCTCGTGCACAAGGATTTCAGAGCCTCGTTACCTCGGCTGCTACATCGCTATGGAATTTTTCACCCCTTCGGACGGATTCGCGCGGAAACAGACGGTGGGCCGCCCAGCCCTTCCCCGCCACAACGCAGCACTCGGTTGCCCTTCGCAACTAGCGATGTTAGTTTACCCTATGCCACTCGTGCCTCCTGCCTCCCCCGTTCCTTCATCTTAAAAATTTGGCTTTTACTTTGTTTGCACCAACCGACTCCCGCCGCGGCTGCCGCCATATAACGATGTAACGATGTAACGATGTAACAGTGTAACGGTGTAACCATGTAAACCAAGTAACAATGTAACTCAATTAACCCAGTTAACTTAATTAACCTAATTAACCCACTTCTGTTGTTCCTCCGCCGTACCATGCTCATCCGTGTTCATCTGTGTTCATCCGTGGTTAAAAATATCAAAGTACTTTGGCCAGCCTTATTTCTGGCGCTGACTGCGCACAAATCCAGCGCCGTCGGCACCTGGGCCTCCTTGGCCAACTCGCCGCCGCTGGGGGTCAATCATGCCATGGTGTTGAGCGATGGCACGATCTATACCGACAATGGCAGCGGCCAATGCTGCCGGCTGACTCCGGACAGTCACGGCAATTACCAGAACGGCACCTGGACTCATCTCTCGACGATGAACAACGCCCGGCTGTTTTTTGCGTCGTCGGTGCTGACCAACGGCAACATCTTCGTGGCGGGCGGCGAATACGGTCCCGGGCGCAAACACGCCGAGTTGTTCGATACCTTGAACAATGCCTGGACGAAAATCCCCGATCCACTGCCAGGCCCGGCGTTTTCCGATAATATTGGAAAAATGCTGCCCAACGGGGACGTGCTGGTGGCGCCGGTCAGCCTGTTTGGCGGTTGCCTGATTTACAACGTTGCGGGCAACACCTGGCAGACGGCCGCTTCCTCACACAACCAGAATGAAGCCGCCTGGGTCAAGCTGACCAACGACTGCATTATCACCATTGATACCGGCGCTCAGACCTCCGAGCACTACGTCCCTTCACTCAACCAATGGGTGGTGGACGGCAACGTGCCCGTGGTCATCTACGGCGCCGGGGCGGAACTCGGTCCCGGGTTTTTGTTGCCCAACGGCAACGTGTTTTACATAGGCGGCTCGACCAACACGGCCATTTACACCCCCGGCGCCACACCGAGCAGCGCTGGCTCCTGGGTGGCCGGCCCGCCCATGGTATTCGGAACAAACAACCTGGGCGCAGTGGACGCGCCGGCGGCGATGATGGTGAACGGCAAAATTCTGTGCGCTATCGGACCCGTAGGTGGGTTTAACGGACCAACCAGTTTCTACGAATATGATTACCTGGCCAACGCCTTCACGCAGGCCAGCGCGCCAGGCGGAGGCAGCACTTACGGCGGGTCCGCGCCCTTTGGAACCAGCATGCTGGCTTTGCCGGATGGGACCATCCTCTTTATCGGCGGGCAGAATTCCCAATCGCTCTACGTTTATTCACCCGACGGCGCACCGCTGGCCGCCGGCCAGCCGGCCATTAACAGCATCACGGAGAATGTAAATGGTTCGTATCACCTCACCGGCACCGGCCTGAACGGCATCAGCGAAGGCGCGGCTTACGGGGATGACGAACAGATGGACAGCAATTATCCGCTGATTCGAATGACCAACTCTCTCAGCGGCATCGTCTATTACGCGCGGACGTTCAATTGGACCAGCACCAGCGTGCAGACGGGCAGCCGCGTGGTTGCAACAGAGTTTACGCTACCGCAAAATCTGCCGGCGGGGACTTACACGCTCGTTGTGGTTGCCAATGGCAACGCTTCAGCGCCGACGAATTTCACCTATTCGCCGCTCTCGGCTCCCACGGGTTTCTCAGCCACCAGCGGCAACGGTTTTGTAAAGCTGAACTGGAACACCAATGCCAGCGCTACAGCCTACAACGTGAAGCGGTCGGGTACGGCTACCGGCTATTTTGCAACTATTGCCACTGTAAGCGGCATCACTTCCTACACGAACACCGCGCTCACGAACGGCCTGACGTACTTTTACAAAGTCGCAGCCGTCGGCGCCGGTGGCCCGAGCAGCGATTCGGCGGCCGCCAGCGCGACCCCTTCGGGGCCCCCGGTGATTCCCGGCGCGACGAACATTAGCCTGGCCGCTTTATATAATCGCGCCGGCATTTACACCGATGGGCACACCTTCACCGGCGGGTTGGATGGAGGGGGGACCGCCTATTCAGCCAACCTGCTGCCATCTGCCCTCCTTTGGAACAATCTGGTTTTCGGCCTGGGCCCGGCAAACGCCAACGACGTCGTGGTGTGCGCCGGGCAGATCATCAATTTGCCGGCCGGCCAGTTCAACACCTTGCAGTTTCTGGCCACGGCAGTGAACGGCAACCAGGCGGGCCAAATCTTCATCGTTACTTACACCGATAATTCCATCGCCACCTTCACGCAGAGCGTAAGCGATTGGGCCAACCAGCAGTCCTACGCCGGCGAGAGCATCCTGACCACCATGTCCTACCGCAACACGAGCGGCGGGGGGCAACAGACTTTGAATGTTTCGGTGGACGGCTATGTGTTCACGTTGGATCAAACGAAAACAGTCAAGAGCATCACGCTGCCCGTCAATCCGAACCTTATCCTCCTGTCCATGGCGCTGGCAAATGATCCGGCCCCCGCGCCATTGGCTGCGTATTACAACCGCGCCGGCATTTACACCGACGGTACCTGGTTCACGAACCCAGCCACTGGCGGCGTTGACACCGATGGTTACGCTTACTCCGGAACGTTGCTCGGCAGCAGCCAGACCTGGTCCAACACACTTTTCAATTTTGGGCCGTTCAACGCGACCAATGTCATCTATTGCGCGGGCCAGATTATTTCCCTTCCAGCAGGTCATTATTCCCGGCTGCGAATGTTGGCTACGGGAGTTAACGGGAATCAGGCGTCTCCAACTTTCGTGGTGACTTACACCGACGCCACCTTCGCCACCTTCGTGCAAGGATTGAGCGACTGGTTTACGCCGCAAAATTATGCCGGAGAGTTCAAGGCCATTCCCCAGGGCTATCGCAACAGCAGCAACGGCAGCTCTTCGGAGAACAACTCCATTTACATGTACGGCTACTCCTTCACCCTGAATTCGGCGAAGACCCTCCAAAGCATCACCCTGCCAGTAAATGCAAACGCCGTCATCACGGCCATCACCGCCGTGCCCAACTGGCCGCCCACCTTTTCTGCCTCCAGCTATACCCTGGCCGGCGTCAACGCCGGCAGCAGTTACTCGGGAAATATCTCTGGAAACGCAAGCGACCTGAACGGCGATTCGCTCACCTTCGCAAAAGTCAGCGGCCCTGCCTGGTTGAATGTCGCTACCAATGGCGTCCTCTCCGGCGTCCCGGCCAACTCCGACGCCAACACCAATACGTTCCTGGTAAGTGTGAGCGACCCGGGCGGCGCCTCGAACACCGCCACGCTGTTCATTTACGTGAACGGCGCGCCATCTTTTGTCGCCAATCCGTTCTCGATGCCGGGCATCAACGCCGGCCAATCCTATTCCGGCACGATTGCCACCAACGCCACCGATCCGAATCCGGGCGACACCCTCACGTTCGCCAAAATCAGCGGACCGGCCTGGCTCACTGTGGCATCCAACGGCGCGGTTTCCGGCACGCCGGGCAATTCTGACGCCAACACCAACACCTTCCTGGTTAGAGTCACGGACAGCGGCGGCCTCTTCAGCACTGCCACGCTCTATATTTACGTAAACGGCGCGCCCTACTTTTTCGCCAATCCATTCTCCTTGCCGGATACCGTTGCGGGCCAAAGCTATTCCGGCACCATCGCCACCAACGCCGCCGATCCGAACCCAGGCGACCTCCTCACCTTCGCCAAAGTCAGCGGCCCCGCCTGGGCAACTATTGCCGCCAATGGCACAGTATCGGGCACCCCGTTCTCGCCCGATGCCGGCACCAACACATTTGTCGTGAGCGTCACCGATCCCGGAAGCCTCTCCAACACCGCCACAATGACCATAGCCGTTCAACCGGCGCCCCCGATCATCGCCACCCTCAACTTTCAACCGACTCAGTTGCTACTGACGTGGACCGGCGGCATCAGTCCCTACCAGGTCCAGCAGACCACTGACCTCGCCATCCCGGTCTGGCAAAACTTCGGCCCGCCCACCAGCACTAACAGTTTGCCGCTCGCCCCAACCAATGCAGTGGCGTTTTATAGAATCCAGGGACAATGATTTCGAGTCTCAAGCATCGGCCGAACGCGAACGTGCCTGCGAACGAAAGGGGGTGGGGTGCTGAGCTTGCTAGACTGCTCTAGACTGCTCTCGATTGCTGTTGGCTGTCGTTCCAAGGGGGTTAAAACGTCGCTGCAGCCAGACAAAGTGAAAGACAAAGTGAAAGACGAAGTGCCGGGAATAGCCGATGGCCGACTCCGATAAATCGCGAGCAGGCAGGCGGCGGCCAAACGGGCCATTTTTGAGGGGGGG
>PSRM01000056.1 GCA_003176045.1 Verrucomicrobiota bacterium
TTAAATGGGTTACAACGTTACATTGGGAAAATTTGCGCGCTTTGCGAAAACTTTTATGCATAGTAGTACGGATGGACACGGATACATACCAGAGGCCAGGCTCTTAGCGCCTTCTTGTCCGTGTGAATCCGTGGTTAAGGAAGCCTTTCCGCAGGCCAACTCGCCCTTGCTGGCCCTATATTCTAATTCCATTTTAATGTGCCCTTTTCCATTTGACTCCGGTGCGTCCCTTGCGATAATCGCCTTGGTTAATGACTATGCCCAAACTTGTCGTCCTCAGCGCGGAACTGAGCGGGCGCTCTCATGAGCTGAAGACAGACCGGACAACCATAGGCCGGCTGGAGGACAATACTTTTCAAATCGCCGAATCCTCGGTCTCCAGTCATCACTGCGAGGTCTTATTAAAGGGGACAGAGGTCCTGATTCGGGACCTTAATTCGACCAATGGCACTTACATCAACGGCCAAAAGATCACCGAGAGCGTCCTCAAACCCGGCCAAACGCTGCGCCTGGGTCAAATTGAATTGCGCCTGGAAAATGGCGCCGGCCCGTCTGCTCCCGTTCCCGCCGGAGCCTCAGCCGCGGCACCGGCTCCTGCCCCGGCTTCAGCGCCCTCGAAAAAAGTGAGCGACCAAACCACCCTGATCACTCAACGAGGAGTGAACCTGAGCGAGTTGGAACAGGGGAGCCGGGGCGGAGCTTTCGACACTAAGAGCACCGGCTTTTCCAAGAAGGACAATAAAGGCAACCGGATTTTCTGGGTCGCTGCAGCCATCGTGGGATTGGTGATTATCGTCCTGCTCGTATTTGTCCTGGCCACCATCAAGTGACCACTGACCACGGACCACGGACCACTGACCACTGACCACGGACTTAGAAGCCTCTGGCGTTGAAATGAGCGAGGCCTAGGACGATGATGCTTGTAAAAGCGGCCACGGTGCGCCCGAATTTTCCGACCTCGCGCTGAACCGCCTGGATCGATTGGTCAGTGGTCCCGTGGTCCGGTCTGAAGGCGCTTCTCTTCCTGAAATTCCGCCTTCGCCTCATTGGTCAGCCCCTTCTGCCACAAAGCATAACCCAGGTTGTGGTGGGCCTCCGCCAGTTGCTCGGTGGTATGGGCTAACTGCACGGCCAGCCGAAGGTGATAAATGGCTTTTTCGAGATTCCCCGCCTCGCCGTAGGCAGCTCCCAGAATCCGATGCGCACCCGTATAGTTCAAATCCAGGGCTTTCTGGGCGTGATAAATGGCAGGTTCGGTCCGGTGCCTCCTCAGGTATGCCGCTGCCAGGTCGCAATGGGCGACTGCAAACGATGGCTGCGCCTGCACTGCATCCTGGAAGTGTTGCGCGGCTTGGTTTTCGAGCTGGGCGGCCTGGTCGCTCAACGCTTTGCGCTCTTGCGGGTCGCGAGCCCTCGCGCTGGCTTGAGCAAGAGATTGCGCTTTGGTTTCCAGCGCTGTCCCCATATTGACATGGGCCACTTCGTTGTTTGGTTGGACTTGTAAGGCGTGGCCGAACAACTTCTCGCTGTCGCGCCAGTAGCCGACCTGGCACCAGGTCAGCCAGATATAGCAACAGAGAGCGGCGACACCGAGCAGCGTAAGGGCGTGAGAGCGTCGAAGCGTCGGAGTGTCGGAGCCTGATTCCTCAGCCCTGACGCCTCGAAGGTTCTGAACCCTGAACCCTGAACCCTGAAAACCCAACTCCGCCACTTCCCAGACAACAGCGATAAAAATCCCAATTAACGGCAGATACGTGTATCGGTCCGCATGCGCCTGGCTGCCGACCTGCACGATACCAATCACGGGAAGCAGTGTGATAAGATACCAACCCCAACCGACCGCAAGCCAGGGGCGTCTCCGCGCCCACCATAAAACCGCCGCCGTAAACGCGCAGCCCGCCACCGTTAGGCCAAGAACAAGCCAAACAGGAAAAAATTTGGGATAACTGTAAAAGACCGCCAAGCGCGTGGGCCAGACCGTTTGCCACAGATACTCGGCATAGGAGAGCACCGCGTTTTCGACGCGATACACCATTGGCAAGCGAGCAGCAGTCTGGAGCGCGCCAGTCTGATTTTGAGCCACGATCGTCAGGCCACTCATTAACGCCGACAGCACGAAGAAGGGAATCTTCTCGAGAAACAGACCACCGACCACTGACCACGAACTACGGCGAGGGCCGAGGGTCGAGGGTCGAGGGTCGGGAGACGAAGATGAACCCTGAACCTTGAACTTCGAACTTTGAACCCTGAACTCACGTTCGGGCGCCGTTGGCTCCGCACTTTGGACTTTGGACTTCTTGTCCGCAGAAGCTTTAGCGTAGGTGGATGGACTTTGGACTCGTTTCAGTGGCCAAAAATCCAGAAGGAGCAGAATCACCGGCACCGTTACGACCATGGACTTGCTCATCAGGCCAAGAGCAAAAAAGAGGAGAGAAGACAGATACCAGATCACACCACGGGTCGGACCGGTCCAACCACCCCGACCGGTCTGACTCAATTCTCGACCCTCGTCCATCGCGCCTGGCCCCTCCGAGCCTGAACCCTGAACCCTGAACCCTCTCGCGAAGCGCGCATACGCAATCAACGTGAGCATGAAGAAAAACCCCGACAGCACGTCTTTCCGTTCCGCGGCCCATACGACGGACTCAACGTGAAGGGGATGAACGCCGAAAAACGCGGCGGCAAAAAAGCTGCGCCAGACGGCTCCGGTCGTTCGGCGCAGGAACTCGAACAGCATGAGAGCGCTGGCCGTGTGCAAAAGCACGCTCACCAGATGATGTCCCCATGGTTGGGCGCCGAATAACTGCCAGTCCAGCATGATCGAAAGCCAGGTAACCGGGTGCCAGAAATGATCCAGCGACGTGAACGCCCAGCGGATGTTGTCCCACGTGAAGCCTCCGGTGACGTGTGGATTGGAGAAGACGTAGATCGGGTCGTCGTAATTAATGAATTTGTTGGGGAGCGAGTTGAGGTAGGTGCCGGCAGTGACGAGAACGAGCAGGACAGCCGCGGCTAGAGCGGTTCCGTTTCGGGAGTGGATCGGGGACGAGGTCACACCGGACTCAAAGAGTGATAGAGTTTCGGCAGTTCCGCCGGTTGCCTTGTTCCTTTCCTCAGGAAAGCTCTAACATCCACGCGATTCTTTCTCGGACAGCGGCGAGCACGGCAGCATCAAAACGGCCTGCGCGCCGCTCGAAGCGGTGGTGTTCTACCGCTTCAATCCCTAACACGTTCGCCACACCCGCTTCGCTTCCGGGCATCCATTTGACCCGGGGCAGAGCAACTTCGTAGCTGCCTCCTTTGATTGTTGTGGTACACGGGACACAAACGCTCAAGGCTCGTTCAGGCTGCGGATCTTCGCGAGATACAACCATCAGCGGACGGAACTTAGCCCTCATGCCCATATCAACCCACCAGACCTCACCAGGTTTTGGCTGGATCATAAAAGCTTTCGAGAACCTTCGCTCGCAGTTCCCATGGAGAAACCACCCCTGCCTCGGCGACGAACAATAGCTTTGCTTTAGTTATCACGAGCAATGTCCCGTCACGCTCGACGTATTGGGGGGACCGGATTGCCTTGTCCAGAATCGCGCCGGTTCTTGCCTTTAACTGGCTCGGCTTAAGCACTGTCATAGGACCAAATTTAGGCCATTTCCGGTCCAAAGCAATTCAAATCCTGGAGTAAGTCATCCTCGCTTCAGGAGTACTGCTTTTATCATTTTGCCCATCATCATTTTGCCTCATCCTGCTTTGATGGACTACGTCCGCGATGGGCGCAAGGCTTTTCTGTTTTGTCTGCTGCTGGCCGCAAGCACGCTCGCGGTTTATTGGCCGGTTTTGCAGGCTCAATTCCTGAATTTCGACGACCCTGACTACGTCGTGCTGAACCCGCACGTCACGGCAGGCCTTACGTGGCAAGGGTTTGTCTGGGCATTTACCACCGGCCATGCAGGCAATTGGCATCCACTGACCTGGCTCTCGCACCAACTGGACTGCACCCTGTTTGGCCTCCGGCCAGCAGGGCATCACGGTGTGAACCTGCTGCTTCACACGGCCAACTCGGTCCTGATCTTCCTCCTCTTGCTGCGCCTCCAGGATGCGGGCAGGCAAAGGAGAGAGGTCAGAGGTCAGAGGTCAGAGGACGATTGGAAATCCGAAATCCGAAATCCGAAATCCGAAACCCCTGCCACGAAGCGCAGCGAAAGAATGCGAACTCCGCAAACCAGTAGTCCATCTATCCAAAAAGCCACTAATCCACTAATCCAACAATCCAGCAATCCATCATCCACCATTCCACCATTCCAACATTCCAGCATTTTTTCCCCGCTCTGGCCGAGTTTCGTGGTCGCCGCCTTCTTTGCGCTGCACCCGCTTCACGTGGAATCGGTCGCCTGGGTCGCGGAGCGCAAGGATGTCCTTTCGGCGTTCTTCTTTCTTCTGACGATAATCGCTTACTCGAGGTACGTCCAAAGTCCAAAGTCCAAGGTCCAAAGTCCAAAGTTGACCGAAGCCAGTAACTCATTGTCCGAGGTCCGTGGTCCGTCGTCCGTGGTTTGGTATTCGGCTAGCCTTCTGTTCTTCGCCTTGGGCTTGCTCTCAAAACCCATGCTCGTCACGCTCCCGTTCGTGCTCCTATTGCTGGATTTTTGGCCCTTAAACCGAGTCCAAAGTCCATCCACCTACGCTAAAGCTTCTGCGGACAAGAAGTCCAAAGTCCAAAGTCCAAAGTCCGGCCAAGTCAGTGGTCAGTGGTCAGTGGTCAGTAGTCAGTGGTCCGTGGTCCGTGGTCTCTTGCTTGAAAAGGCTCCCTTCCTCGCCCTTGCCGCGGCCTCTTGCATCATCACGGTCATCGTCCAAAGGCACGGCGGCGCGGTCATGCGGATGGAGGACTTGCCTTTTGGTTATCGGCTCGAGAACGCGCTGGTCTCGTATGTTGTTTACCTTGAAAAAACTTTCTGGCCAGCGGGGCTCGCTGCGCACTACCCGCTTCCAGCGGAATTCGGCGCCGGAACGCTCGCCATATCAGCCTTGGTTTTGATAGGCGTCACTTGTTTTGCAGTGGCCTTCATTCGGCGTTTGCCCTGGTTGGGCATTGGCTGGTTTTGGTATTTGGGGATGATGATACCAGTGATCGGCCTGGTGCAGGTGGGCGCTCAGGCGAGGGCGGATAGATATACTTATTTACCATTGATCGGGATTTTTATTTGTCTCGAGTGGGGACTTTCAAAGTTCAAAGTTCAAAGTTCAAAGTTCAAGGTCCAAAGTCCGAAACCCGAAACCCGAAATCGGAAACCCGAAACCCGAAGTTCGGAATGCTCAGCACCCACTACGGAAGCCCCGACGAGCGAGGCTGGTCCGACCCACTGGACACTTGACATTCGGCACTTGGCACCTTCCGCCAGCCACCGATTTCACGCTCTCACGCTCCTACGCTCCTACGCTCCTCACGTTTTCGCCCTGGCCGCTCTCGCCGCTTGCGGCGTTGTCTCGGCTGTCCAGGTGCGCACGTGGAAGGATTCTGAGACATTATTCCGGCATGCCATTGCCGTAACGACTGGAAACGCGCGGGCACATCAGAATTTGGGGGCGGCTTTGGCCGAACAGGGCAAGTGGCCGGATGCCATAGCCGAATTCAGAAAGGCGCTCGAAATCAATCCGCGGTATCCGGAAGCGGAGGTGGGCCTCGGCGGAGTGTTGTCGCTCATGGGCAATTTTGATGAGGCCATCGTCCACCTGCGCGCCGCCTTAGCCATCACGCCGTCAGGCAAAGCGCATTACCTTCTCGGCGTCGCGTTGCGCGCTCAAGGACATCGCGCTGAAGCGATAGCAGAATTTCGCGCAGCGGTCGCGCTGGAGCCCGAACGCCCGCAGTTCCTCAACGACCTGGCCTGGGCACTGGCGAGCGCGCGCGAATCAGATGCCCAGGCCGGGGCTGAGGCCACCGGGATCGCTCAACGCGCCTGCCGCTTGACAGCTTTTCGCGAGCCACAGTTCATTGGAACGCTGGCAGCCGCTTATGCACGGGCTGGACAGTTCGAGGAGGCCGTGCGCGCTGGAGAAAAAGCGCGAGACCTAGCGCTGGCGCAAGGCCAAAAGCAGCTTGCCGAGACAAACGGGCGATTGATTGAAATTTACCGCAGCCGCAAGGCTTACGATGGAAATTGAGTTAAAACGTTGAAACGTTAAAAAGGTTAAAACGTTCCAAAGTGTCCGACTCTATGATCTGAACTCCGTCCTCTGTCTTCTGTTCTCTGTTCTCTGTATTGATGCGTCTTCGGACGCTTCCTCATCCCGCTCAGCCGGACGGCACTGTTACTGGACCTTCTGGACCCGGAAAAAGTGGTAGGGCCCGCCGTTGGTGATGCCGGAGGTGATGGCGGTTGAATTGGTAATGTTGAAAGCGTTTGTGCCGGGAACACAGTTTGTAGGGATGATAGGGTTGAGGATGCGGACCCAATTGATCAGGTTTGAGGAGCCATGGATCTCATAAACTTCGCAGCCCTTGGCTGGCCATTGCAGAGTCAGCGGGCTGAACGAGGTGATGCGCAAATTCGACGTGCTGTTGGTGGGGTTGGACCCAAGCCACCATTCTGTTAAATTCGAGAATCCATCGCCGTCGGCATCTTGCAGTGCCGCGTGGTTTGCGCCGACTGACGGGTTCGGGTTGCCGAAAAATGCAGACCGCCACAGGTCCGGAATGCCCTCGTAATAACTGTCGGTGTAGAGTTGCACCACTCTCACCAGTGCATAAGGTGAGGCGTTCGTGCCGTCGCTGTAGCGCGCATAAATCCGCTCGTAGTAGGCGGTGCCTGCCGGATCCACTCGTCCACTGCCACTGAAAAATCCGCTGGGAAAAAATGTCAGGTTGCTTCCCGTGAGTGAAAAAGTCCCAATACCATCCACCGACGCGTCATTGGTGGCGATGGTGATCGGCCTGGATTGGAGTTTGTAGCCTCGGAACTGCACGGTGTTCACGCCTGCATTGGTGAAAGCCAGATTTGGATCTGTAACCACATCCATCACTCGGTCGTAACAATACGGCGGAGTATTGGTGGCCGGATGCACCTGGCGGATCACGTTGGTGTCCCAGCCGTTGAGAGTCGCGCCGCGGCCGTTGCCGTGCGCGGCGCAATACATGATTGCCTGCTGCAGAAAAGTGTTGGTTTCGCTGGCATTGTTGCTCGAGTGCGCCAGGCCAACGGTGTGCCCGACCTCATGGCAGAGAACCTCGGCCAGATTCGTAACGTTCTGCAGGAAGACGTTGGTGTGGGCGATGACAATGTAGCCATTGACAACCTTGTGGAAATCGTTGCCGGCGACGTTGCCGCCGACTGTCCAACCCGAAGGCGAGTTGGCAATTGTCCAGGCGTGCCCGCCTACGCCCAGCGTGTCCCCGCTACCGGCGCCTGAGCCGATGTAGTTATAGTGGTCGTGCAGTTGGATGCGCAGCGCGCAATCTCCGTTGGTGATGTACGGCGCGGCCATGCCGAAACTTTGGAGCCCGGCGAACTTGTAACGCAGGCTCGTTGGGTTAAGCCAGGCGTTGAGTGCGCTAATCACGGCGTTAGTCGCCTGGGCCAAAGTGAGTCCGGCGGGAAGATAATCGGCATCAATGAAATACGGAATCGGCTCCCCGCGGTCGGGAAGAATGAATCGCGCGGGAATGCCATCGCCGCCCACCATCAGGTTTGTGGCCGATGAGGCAGGAACGGTCCGAGGCGTGGGCGGGTTGGGCCCCGGTTGCCAGAGTTGATCGGATAATGTGGCTGACTGGTCTGTTACATCAGCGCCGGGCAGCGGGCCGCTTGGGGTCAGTGCGCGAATGTCCCGGGGCAGAGGCGCGCTCCGCCCCATTTCGCGGGCTCCGGCCTCGCCGTTGGCGACAAAGAGCGTGCCATCGGGCCGGCGCGAGACGAACACCAGGTATTCAGCCCCAGCTTTGAATTGCGGCGAAGAGTCATCCGCCTCGCCCCGTATTTGGATGGTGCCGGATTCAATCGGGTGGACCGTGCCAGCTCCCTCTTTCGTTTGTGGTCCCGGCTTTAGCCGGCTCTGCAGTTGCACATTCCGATTAGCCTGAATTTCTCCGCCTCGATGAATCAGCGTTACGACGGCCGGCAGTTTCCCTTTGAAAACCTCATCCACGCGCAACGCTGTGCGCGTGTAGATCATGCCGTCCGCAGCGTTCTCATACGACTTCCCGGCAACGACTGTGCCGCGAAAAATGGCGGATGCCTTTTCAATTTGATGCTCTTCTGATCGGAGCAGCACTGAATTGCCCAGGCCGGGCAGCGCAGAGCCGAGCAGCAGCATCGATGCTGTTAGAGTAGCTAAATTGAACTTTAAACCTGGGTCCATGGTGCCTGTGGCAGCAGTATTCGTTGACCACGCTATCCGAAACTTGACGCAAAAGTAAAAACCGGCGTGACCCGAGAGGCTTAGTTACTCGTACGGAACGAAGCTCAGATTTAACGCTAAGGCGCATAGACGCAAAGGATAAGAAGACCAACCGCGAATGAACGCGAATAGACGCGAATTATTTCCGTGGTTCGTGTGCATTGGCGTCTATTCGCGGTTGCCTCTTCGTCGTTGCGTCTTTGGGTTAAAAGATGAGTTTCAATCTTTGAGCCTCTGCAACCCTGCGTCTTTGGGTTAAACTACGGCCGCAGTTTATGCTCAAAGTTTTTCAGGCAATTCTATGCATGCTGGTGGTCGGCTTCTATTTTTGGACCGCTAAGCCAGGGCTGTTGGAACTTCGTGCCCGGTTACCGCGTGACGGGTATTACAATCTTCTGTCACAGGGATTTCAGAAGGGCCAACTGAGCCTTAACCGGGAAGCTCCGATTGGTTTGCAACAGCTTGCCGACCCTTATGATCCGCTGGCCAATGGCGCCTACCGGGAATCCACCACAAATTGCCTGCGGGATTTGAGCTATTACAAAGGGAAGCTTTACCTCTATTTTGGCGTGACTCCGGCCCTCATTTTATTCTGGCCATATCATCTGCTCACGAGCCACTACCTGGCGCATTACACCGCAGTCGCAATCTTCCTGTCGGTCGGATTTTTGGCCGGCGCGTGGATCATTCGCGACGCTTGGCTGCGGTACTTCGCGGAAGCTTCGCGCCGTAGCAGCCGAGGTAACAAACAAAAATCCGAAATCCGAAATCCGAAATCCGAATTTGATCCGAGCCTCCCCCCCTTTCCCTTGCCGCGAGCCATGCAAGCCGATCACGCAGAGCCGGAAAGAGCGGGGTCGGCTGCTCCCGGCGGTTGGCTCGTTTTGGCCGGAACGCTTGCAGTTGGCCTGTGCAATTACTCGCCGGCTATTTTGCAGCGGGCAGATGTTTGGGAAGTGGCAACCAGTTGCGGCTCGGCCATGACCATGCTCTGCCTGGCTGCGCTTTGGAAGGCGATGCACAGTCCACAACAGCGGAACCGCTGGCTGGCCGCCGCCAGCCTGGCCTATGGCCTGGCTGTTGGAGCGCGACCGTCGCTCTTGCCAGGCGCAGTCATTTTGCTGCTGCCAATGGTTGCTTGGCGCGAGAAAGTGTCCGACGTTTTATCGACCCTGCTCGCTGCGGTGCTTCCTATTACTCTGATAGGTCTGGGACTGATGCTTTATAATTTCCTCCGCTTCGGCAACCCTGCCGAATTCGGGCTGCATTACCAACTAACCTCCCACAATCCTCATACAAGCCACCCCTTCCGCCTGAGCTATCTTTGGTTCAATGCCTGCATTTACTTGCTGAAACCGGCAAATCTGACTGGCATTTTCCCTTTCATTCGCGACATCTCTCTGCCCCCGCAGCCCTTGGGCTATGTCGGTGTCGAACACGTTTTCGGCGTCTTAAGCAATATTCCCCTAACGTGGCTGGCCGCCGCCGCGCCGCTCGTTTGGACTGTTGGGACATGTCGCCGCTTTGGAACTGCGCGATCCCGCTCAGCGGGAGGCAAGTCCGAAAGCGCGGACATGTCCGCGCACTCAAAACACGTGCCCCCGCCCGGCCCTTCCAATGCTGAGCGCGCCAAGCCAGGAATCCAAAACCCGCTGCTACAACGGTTCCTTGTTGGCCTCGCGATGTTGTTCGCGATCACCGCGCTGCCGTTTTGTTTTTATGATTCTGCGTTCCTCCGTTACGAGGGCGAGTTCGTACCCCCGCTGGTGCTCCTCGCGGTCTTCGGCATGTTTGGATTGGAAAACAGCCTTCTCCGCGTGGCTGCCAGATGCGCCTTTGGTTTCCTTCTCGCGCTTTCGCTCGCCTTCAATCTGCTAGCCAGCTTCTCGCTGGCAGCCGATGCCCTGAACAGCCGCGCCTGCGCCCTGAGCGAGAGGGGCGATCTGACCTCGGCGATGGCTTGCTTTCAAAAGGCTTTGCAAATTCGCCCTGACTACTCTGCCGCTCGAGTCAACTTCGCCGGCACATTGCTTCTGAATGGACGCATCCCTGAAGCCACAGCTCAGCTTGAAAAAACAGTTCAACTCGACCCAAACAATGCCGATGCACTGGTCAAACTGGGGAACCTGTACTCGCAGCAGAACCAGATTGACAAAGCGCTGGCATGTTACGAACGAGCTGTGAAGGCCCAACCCGATTTCTGGCCGGCCCATTACAATCTCGGCGCGATCTATCTCCAGCAGAAAAAGCTGGCCCAGGCAGCCGGCCATTTCGAGCGCGTCTTAGCTGTGCTCCCGGATTTCGCGCCGGCGAAGCAAGGACTGGCTGCTGTGCGCGCACAGCAGAAGAACTGAGCATTTAAATTGGCTAGCCACGGAACTACGGACCGTCTCCATTGCGCCCGGGCAGGGGTTATGTTAAGCATTAATTGCTGTTTTGATGCCGAAGTTTGCCCCAGTCTATCTTTTGTTCTGGTTTCTTCCGGCGGTGGCCGCAGCGTCCGGGCTGAGCGCGGCAAAGGAGTTTCACCGGAACATCCAGCCGGTCCTAAAGCAATACTGTTACGACTGCCACGGCGATGGGGCAAACAAAGGAAACGTAGCGTTTGACGAGTTCAAGAGCGATAGCGAGGTTTTAACCAACCGCCAACTGTGGTCGAAAGCGCTGAAAATGCTGCGCGCGCGGCTGATGCCTCCGGCAAAAAAACAGCAGCCGAGCGCAGCGCAACGGGACCAGATAGCGCTCTGGATCAAGCGGGGCGTGCTCGAACTGGATCCACACAATCCCGACCCTGGCCGCGTGACAGTGCGCCGGCTCAACCGGATCGAATATCGCAATACTGTCCGGGACCTGCTGGGAGTCAAATTTGATGCCGCATCCGAATTCCCGCCGGACGATACGGGTTATGGTTTCGATAATATCGGCGATGTGCTGACGCTCTCACCGATGTTGCTGGAGAAGTATCTGAAGGCGGCGAATACCATTATTTCGGAGGCGTCTCCGGAACGAGTGCTCCCAAAAGCGCCGCCGGAAGACGCAGCGGGCCGGGTTGAATACGCGCGGAGCATGCTTGGCAGCTTCGCGAGCCGCGCTTTCCGGCGCCCGGTGGATGAGCAGACGCTGGAGCGGTTGATGAGTCTCGCTGAGAACGTGTCAGCTCAGGCCGGCAAACCCTTCCAGGCCGGCCTTGCTCAGGCCATGATCGCAGTCCTGGCGTCGCCTCGATTTTTGTTCAGGCAGGAGGAGGTCGAGCCCGGGCGTGGGAACGAAAAATATCCCGCGATTGACGAATATTCGCTAGCATCGAGGCTCGCGTATTTTTTGTGGTCGTCCATGCCGGATGAAGAGTTGCTGCAATTGGCGGGCAGGCACGCGCTGCGCCAAAACCTGAGCGCGCAGGTCAACCGCATGTTCCGGGACACGAAATCGAGGGCGCTGATCAGCAATTTCACCGGCCAATGGTTGCGAGGCCGTGACATCGAGGGCGTGCAGATTGATGAGCGCCTCGTGCTGGCTCGCGAGGAAGGCTTCGATCCGCAAATCGAACGTGACCGGCGTCGGGCGCACGAACTGCGCGACATACATGAAAGCGAGCGAACACCTGCCGAGCGCGAGGAACTGGCCCAACTGCGTGCTAAACTGCATGCGCATTTCAATCGGCCCGCGCAGGTCGAGATGAGCGACGACCTGCGCCGCGCGATGCGGATGGAAACCGAGCGCGTGTTCGGCTATATAATGCGCGAGGACCGCAGCCTGCTCGAATTGCTGGACAGCGATTACACTTTTGTCAATGCCCGACTGGCGCGGCACTATGGGCTGACGAATGTCGTGGATGACGAGATGCGCCTGGTGAAGCTGCCCGAGGGCAGCCGGCGCGGCGGCGTATTGACCGAAGGCACGGTGCTGGTCGCAACGTCGAATCCAACGCGCACATCGCCCGTCAAACGCGGCGCGTTTATTCTGGAAAATATCCTGGGCACACCCGTGCCCCCGCCACCTGCCAATATCCCTCCGCTTGAAGATGCCGCCAAAGGTTCGACCAACCGAGCGCTGAGTTTGCGCGAAACGCTCGCGTTGCACCGCCACAAACCGCTTTGCAGTGCCTGTCATAATCGCATGGACCCGCTGGGGCTGGCGTTCGAAAACTTTAATGCCCTTGGGATGTGGCGCGAAACGGAGTTGAACCAGCCGATCGAAGCCCAGGGCCGCCTGCTGACCGGCGAAGAGTTTTCCAATCCGCAAGAGCTGAAACAAATTCTGGTCAAAAACCATGCCGAGGATTTTTACCGCACCCTGACGGAGAAGCTTTTGACCTACGCCCTGGGCCGAGGATTGGAAGATTACGACATCGAAACCGTGGATCAAATCGTCGAGCGCATCGAGAAGGCCGGCGGGCGCGCCTCGGCGTTGTTGGCGGGCATTATCGAGTCGGCGCCGTTCCAACGGACGCGGCGGCCGGCAAGCTGAAAGATTCTCGCGATGTTGTGCATCAAATCACGCAACTCGAGGCTCGCTACGAAATCGACCAACTCCTCTCGGCGCGATAAAGACTGTCCGTCACCCGCCGATATGCGAAAGCGGCAGAGGACTGCCGCACTCCAAGACGCTGGCGCGCTTTACTGGATGCCACGAACTTCCGAAGGTTTTGGAGTGCGGCAGTCCTCTGCCGCTGTCTCTTGGAAATACATGTGCGGAGGCGAATAGTTCGTGGTAAAGTTTAAGGAATGAACGCCACAGATCCTGCTGTCCTCGCCCGCGAGCAGTGGCTGGGCTTGAGCCGGCGTCGGTTCCTGCGGGGGCTTGGGGCCTGTATTGCGCTGCCCGCATTTGACTCATTGGGAGCCGCCAAAGTCCTGGGCGCGGCTCCTGACAGCCAGCTTGCCGTGACGGCTACTGGCGCGCCGCTGCGCATGGCTTTTCTTTATTTCCCGAACGGAGCGATTCAGGACGCCTGGTGGCCCAGCAGCGAAGGGACGGATTTCCAGCTTAACAACACATTGCAGCCGCTGGCGAACTTGCGGCAACACATTCAGATTCTCGGAGGGCTGGACCATCTCAACGCCACGCCGGGTCCCGATGGCGCCGGTGACCACGCGCGCGCCAACGGCACTTTTCTGACCGGCGTGCGCATGAAGAAAAGCGCCACCGAAATCCGGGCCGGCGTTTCCATTGACCAGGTTGTGGCCGGGCGCATCGGCCACCTCACGCGCTTGCCTTCCCTGGAGCTGACCTGCGACGCCGGGCATAATGCCGGCGCCTGCGACTCCGGCTACTCCTGCGCCTACCAATACAATTTGTCGTGGAGTTCGCCCACGACGCCGATGACGCCGGAAGCCAATCCGCGCCAGGTCTTCGAGCGGTTATTCGGCGCCGGCTCGCCGGGTGAACGCGCCCGCAACCTCGAGCGGCAATACCAGCAGCAACGCTCGATCCTGGATTTTGTTCTGGAAGACGCTCACCAGATGGAACGCCGCCTGGGCGCTCGTGACCGCGACAAACTCGACCAGTATTTGACTGGCATCCGGGCCGTTGAAGCCCGAATTCAAAACGCGGAAAGGCTCGGGCTGGCCAAAGAACCGGCGTGCGATGCGCCGCCTGGCATTCCCGCAGATTACGCACAGCACGTGCAACTAATGTTCGACATGCTCGTGCTGGCGTTTCAGACGGATTCCACGCGGGTGGCGACATTGCTGTTGGCCCATGATGGCAGCAACCGGTCTTTTTCCGAGATCGGGATTTCAGAAGGGCACCATGAGTTGTCCCACCACTTCGGCGATGCCGCAAAGATACGCAAGGTGGCCCAGATAGATCTCTGGTACGTGAAACAGTTGGCGAAGTTTTTGGAAAAACTGGAGCAAACTAAAGATGTGGATGGCCAGTCGCTGCTGCACAATTCGATGATCGTCTATGGGGGCGGCAACGCCGACGGTAATGCTCATTCGCACGTGAACCTACCCATCCTCCTGGCAGGCCGCGGCGGAGGCACGCTCACTCCGGGCCGTTACGTCCGCTATGGCTCCAGGCCCGCATCCAATTTATTTCTCAGCCTGTCGGATCGGATGGGCCTGCAATCGCTCGAAAGATTTGGCGATTCGAGCGGGCGATTGGGGAACGTGTAATCAGAACTTATTTGGGCTTCGTGATCGCATCCCGAAAGGCCCGCCTCGCTTGTTGCCAGGTCGGCAGCGTCAGGCAATGTTCTACCAACGCGAGATCCAGGTTCGGCAACAGAGCGCTAGTGCGCGTTTGCTGATATTGGCCCGAACTGTCCAGTCTGAAAATCTCGACCCGGTTCCTGCGCCAGAACCATATCCCAACTACATTGAAGCGGCGATAGACTTCCAACTTGTTGATGCCGCCGCTCGTTAGGGCGATCTCGAGTACCAGGTCCGGGAACTCTTTTTCCTGCCCAATACAATAGGAAAGGTCCGGCTCAGCACCGGCTTTCTTGAGGTCCAGGCGCATCGTGGCCTGGCCGCGCGTAACGGTTTCAATACCGTTCTCAAGCAGGTAGTCTTCCAAAAATCCGCCGATCCAACTCTTTAGGCGTTCGTGTTCGCTCGAAGTGCTCATGATTTCCAGTTCACCGTCCAGGTAATACAGCCGCGGGTCGGGGCGGTCATCCCCCAGCTTTTTATCAAACGCCAAATAACGCCCCCACGAAACGCCACAGACCACTAAGCGCTGCTCGGCGTCCACACCGTCCTCTGGCCCAGAGCGTAGCAACTCCTCCAGAGCCGCGGCGCCGTTCTCATCCGCTACAACCGAGCTAGTCATGCCTCTAAATTAGGCGCGGCGGCGAAAGCGTGCAACACGAGAAAAACGAAGTTCAACACCCGCTAGATAGCTTGTTTCGTTTCACTTTCCTGTTAGATTGGCCGGACATTGCATCGTGAGATGCAGCATGAGGCGGGCTGGGCTGGCCCGCTTTGGACAGGCGAGACGCCTATCCTAGTATCAACCATGAGCGCAACATTGAACGAGCAGGTACAGGCGGCGGCAGGATGGATAGGCAGACTGCGCAGCGAAATCGGCCGGGTCATCGTCGGCCAGGAACAATTGGTGGACCGGCTGCTGGTGGGATTACTGGCCAATGGCCATGTCCTGCTGGAAGGCGTGCCCGGCCTTGCGAAGACGATGTCCGTCCGCACACTGGCCGCCGCCATCCATGCCACCTTTCACCGTATCCAGTTTACCCCCGATCTGCTGCCTGCCGATATCGTAGGCACGCTTATCTATAGTCCGCAGGACGGCAAATATCACGCCACCAAGGGCCCTGTGTTCGCCAATTTTGTGCTGGCTGACGAGATCAATCGCGCGCCGGCCAAAGTGCAATCGGCCTTGCTCGAGACGATGCAGGAAAGGCAGGTGACCCTCGGTGGCGAGACGATGCCGCTGCCTTCGCCTTTCCTGGTGCTCGCCACTGAGAATCCGATAGACCAGGAAGGCACTTATCCGCTGCCTGAAGCGCAAGTGGACCGGTTCATGTTCAAGGTGCTGCTGGATTACCCGGCGTTTGCCGAAGAGCGCAAAATCCTTGATCGTATGGCGTTTACCTCCCCTGAGATACGCGTTACCCCCGTGACCGAGTTGGACGAGATCCTGCAGGCCCGCAAGCTCGTGGATCAGATCCACGTGGATGACAAGGTGCGGGACTACATTGTGCATCTCGTCTTCGCCACACGCAAACCTGAACAATACAAGCTCGACATCAAACATTTCATCCAGTTCGGCGCTTCTCCGCGGGCCACCATTTATCTCACCCTGGCCTCGAAAGCCTGGGCGCTATTGCAAGGCAGGGCTTACGTGACGCCAGAGGACGTCAAAAGCATCGGTCCGGACGTGCTGCGGCATCGCATCATACTGACGTACGAAGCGGAGGCGCAGGCGGTGACGACGGACGCAATCATAAAGAAGATTTTTAATGCGGTGGTAGTGCCGTGAAGAGAGTGTCAAGTGTCACGTGTCAAGTGTCAGGTGTCTAGTGCGGGGGCCACAGTGGTTTGCTGGGACGAAACTCTCACGCAGGGCACGTTTCTCTTCACGTTTCACGTTTCACGTTTCACGTCGGCACGTTCGCTGAGGAGAGCGTATCATGACCTTAACTGAGCTTCTCGAAACCGTTCGCCGTATCGAAGTGCGCACGAATCGGCTGGTGAACGATACGATGGTGGGGGCTTATCTGAGCCATTTCAAGGGGCGTGGCATGGATTTCGAGGAGTTGCGCGAGTACATCCCCGGTGATGCGGTGCGGGACATTGATTGGAATGTGACCAACCGGATGGGAAGGCCTTTCGTGAAGCGTTTCCGCGAGGAGCGAGAGCTGGCGATGGTTCTGGCGATAGATATCTCGCGGTCCTCGGCTTTCGGTTCATTGCGGCGCACCAAACGTGAGTTCGCGGCCGAGATCGCGGCAACGTTGGCCTTCTCGGCTGCGCGCAGCAGCGATAAAGTCTCGCTGCTGCTTTTTACTGATCAGGTGGAATTGTATCTGCCGCCGCGCAAAGGGCGGCGCCACATCCTGCGCGTGATCCGGGAGTTGCTGTCTTTGGAGCCGAACCACTCAGGCACGAGCATACCTGTGGCACTCGCGTTCCTGAATCACGTTTTGCATCGGCGCTCGATCGTGTTTTTGCTGACGGATTTTTTGCACAGCTTTGAGGAGGCCAACAGAGCCGCGCGCGTGATGCCCAGCCCGGCCCGGGCCAAGCGGCCAGAACCGCAACAGAAGGTATCTTCGCCCAGCGACGCCTCCGCGCAAGGTGTGGCTCCAAGTGACAAATATCAGAGCCTCGTTACCTCGGCTGCTACAGGGTTTGGAGATCGCGACGTGCTGCAGGAAATAGGGTTGACCAATGCTCGCCACGACCTTGTGTGCCTGCATTTGCACGATCCTCGCGAGAGCGTGTTGCCCCCAGCCGGGTTGCTGACGATCGAGGATGCCGAAACCGGAGAGTTGCTCGAATTGGACTCGAGCCGCAACGCCGTGCGTGAGAAGTTTGCTCGTACAAATTCGGAACGCCTGGCCGAGCTTGACCGTGCTTTTCGCCGCGCAGGGGTGGATACGCTGCGGTTCAGTACCGCGGATACGTTCGCCCAAGCGCTGCAGCGGTTTTTTGAGACGAGACGGGGGAGGAGGAGGGGGTGAAAACACCAAACACCAAACATCAAACACCAAAGAAGTTCCAAACTCCAGGCTTCAAAGGACCTCTAGCTGGCGCTACGAGCAATGGAAATTGCTGCGTGGACAGGCCGCGTAGCGGCCAGCCGAAAGTAGCCGTGGGCTTCAGCCCACGGTCCACGGTGAAAACCACCCTGCGTCGCGTAGCGACGCTTAAACGGTGGCAATCCGTTTTTGCTCCAGCGATCAAGCGTCGCTACGCGACGCAGGCTCCCTTCGCACTCTCATTCCGTGGGCTGAAGCCCACGGCTACTTTCGCTGCATCGCTACGCGATGCCAAACTCAATTTCCGAAAGCCATTACGGCTCGCCTACAGATTTTGGGCAGTGATGTTTTTCGGGGGATGCTTGGCTCTGCCCGCGATGCGCGCTGCTGAGACGAATTCGGATTTTTCGGAAAAATTGCCACCGCTCGAACCGGTCCACCCGGAAATTCCACCCGGCTTCTGGGAGAATTACTCGGTGTTAACCCTTGCAGGCAGCATTGAGCTCTTCGCCTTGGTGGCTGTTCTGGTTTGGTGGTTGCTCCGGCCCAAGGTGGTCGTGCCTGCGCCGCCCGCCGTTCAAGCACGCCAAAACCTCGAGCCTCTCCGGACGCGACCCGAGGACGGCGCGACGCTCAGCCTCATTTCGCAGGTACTGCGGCATTACACGGCCGCGGCCTTTGCGTTGCCAGCCCAAGAAATGACCACCGCCGAGTTTTGCCGCGCCATTGCAGCCCACAACAAAATCGGCTCGGATTTGTCGGCTTCAATGGCCGATTTTTTGCATCGCTGCGACGAACGCAAATTCGCGCCTCCCAGCCCGGCGCAGCCCCTGGGCGCTGTGGGCCAGGCCTTTGGGTTGATTGATAAGCTTGAACAGACCAGGACCCGAACGGAGTTGCCAGCCCAGACCAATCCGGCACGCCCGGCATGAACTCGAACCTCCAGTTTCAAACCCCATGGGTCCTCGCCCTGCTGGCCTTGCTGCCGTTTTACGCGTTTCTTCATGGACGCATCGGCAAGCTGGCGGCGCTGCGCTTTCCCAGCGCGGACATTGCGCGCGCCGCCGGGGCCGCTGCGCGGGCGGCGGCGGGCAGACTGCTGCTGTTCTTGCGCATACTGACCGTGGGCCTGTGTATCGTTGCGCTGGCCGGCCCGCGCTTTGCCAACGACCACACCGAGACCGAGGCCAACGGCGTGGATATCATGCTCGTGCTGGATTTGTCCTGGTCCATGATGGCCCTGGACATGGGCGCGCCGCAGGAACGCGTGTCCCGGTTCGCCATCGCCTCCGAAGTTCTCGAAGATTTTATCCAAAAACGCCCCAGCGATCGGCTTGGCCTGATCGTCTTCTCTGCCGTTCCATACCTGGCAAGCCCGCTTACCCTCAATCACGATTGGCTGATCGAAAATCTGCACCGCCTGCACGTGGGGATTATACGCGATCTAGGCACGGCGATCGGCGATGCTGCCGCCGCAGGCGCCAAGCGGCTCAAAAATCTGAAGGACAGCAAGAGTCGCATCATGATTCTTCTTACCGACGGAGATAACAACAAGGGGGACATTGATCCCGTGCCTGCTGCGCAATTGGCCGCCGCGCTCGGTATAAAGGTTTATACGATTGGCATCGGCATCGAGCAGCCGTGCACGCTCTATCAATTTGATCCACAGACCGGTAAACTGGAGTTGGATCCCTTCGGAAACCTGAGGCCCGGAATGACCTTGCAACCGGCAAACTACACGGTGCTCGGCAAGATGGCCTCGCTTTCAGGCGCGAAATTTTACCGGGCCACGAACCGCCGCGAACTCCAGCGCATCTACGACGAAATTGATCATTTGGAGAAAACCGAAATTAAACTAAGGCGTTTTACCACCTATCGCCCACTATTCCAGTGGCCGTTGCTGGCGGCGCTGGGGCTGTTTGGTTTGGAAATGGCGCTGGCAAATACAAGATTGAGGAGGGTGCCGTGAAGAAAACACCAAACACCGTGCAGGAAACACCAAACACCAAACACCAAACACCAGAGAAACACCAAACCCCAAGCACCAATCTGACCCTGGCAACGGGATTTGGGGCTTGGTGTTTGGAGCTTCTTTGGAGTTTGGTGTTTGGTGTTTGGTGTTTGCCGCTACGGTATTTGGTGTTTGGCGTTTGGTGTTTTCCCTTATGAACTTCACCCACCCACATTTCGCAGAACCACACTGGCTCTGGCTGGCGTTCGTGGGACCGCTCCTGCTCCTGGCGCTGCAACTATACTCGGCGCGGGCGCGGCGGCGGCAGCTTTCCCAAATAGCGGCGCCTCAGCTCCTGGAATCACTTACCCGATCTCACAGCCCTGCTCGCCGCATGATAAAGAATGTGCTCGTGCTTCTGGTTACCATCGGAGTTGGCGTCACACTCGCCAGGCCTCAATGGGGTGAACAGGCGCAGATCAGCCATTTGCTCGGGCGCGATACTGTCTTCATTCTGGATTGCTCGCGCAGTATGTTGGCTACGGACGTGTCGCCGAGCCGCTTGCAACGGGCCAAGTTGGCCATTCTCGATTCTGTGCTGCGCCATGGCCGTGGCCGCGTCGGCCTGGTAGCTTTTGCGGGGCAGGCCTTTCTACAATGTCCGCTCACCTACGATTACAATGCATTCCAGGACACTCTGATGTCCGTGGATGAAAAGACCATCCCGGTTCCAGGCACCGACATTGGCCGCGCGCTGGATGAAGGCTTCCATGCCTTGGATAAAAGCGCGCGCCAGAAGATCCTGGTGTTGATAACGGATGGCGAAGATCTCTTCGATCCGAAACTCACCCTGGCGGAACTGGAGAATCACCAATCAAAATTCGGCCTCCACACCGCGCAGGACCTCGCCAAGCAAGGCACCACGATTTTCACAGTGGGCGTGGGCACACCGGCCGGAGCCGAGATTCAAGTAATCAATGACCAGGGAAAAACGGAGATGGTGCGCGACAGCAAAGGCCAGGTTGTGCAAAGCCGGTTGGACGAAACCGCGCTCCGCCAAATCGCCCAGGCAACCGGCGGCGCGTATTATCCACTCGGCCCTGTCGGGGAAGGCCTGGCTAAAGTGCGCCTTGGCGTCGAAAACCTTCCTGGCCCGTCCGGTTCCTCGCCGGGCCAGAAACTCGGCGTGGATAGGTTTCAAATTCCACTCGCGGTCGTTTTGGTTTTTCTTGCGGGGGAATCGTTGATTGGAACGCGAAGGCGAGGGGCGTTGTAGCAGCTCTAATTAGCACCGTGGCTTTAGCCCGGTGGGCGGGTATACCCAGGACATCCTAGCCGTTTCAACGGCTTACCAGGGGCGTGGCTAAACTGCTGAAATTTCAACAGTTTGTCGCCGCTGACGAAAAGCCGTTAAAACGGCTTACTTCTCCGTGCGTCTCTCAACACCGGGCTAAAGCCACGGTGTTAATGAGATTCCACCATCCGACAGGCTACAATTTCGCTTTTCTCGCTCTTGCGTTGACCTTGTCCAGAGGATAATTTGCCAATATGCGCCAGATACTGCTTGCGGTCTGTTCGGTAGTCGCTCTTAGGGTGACCGTGCTGGCCACGCCCTCCAAACCAGGACCCGAGACTTCTCCTCCCTCGTCACCCCGCGAGTTTTTCAATGCGGGTACGCAAAAGCTGCGGGAAGGGAAGTTCCGTGAGGCGGAGGCGTTCCTGGAAAGCGCGCTGGCCAGTCAAAATGAACGGCTGCAGCCTCCTTCGCTCTACAATCTCGGGCATGTCCGGTTTCAGGAGGGCATCGCAGAACTCAAGAAAGGGCCCTCTTCGAAACCGCTGATCGCCCGAAGCCAGGCAGCCTCCGATTCAGCCGACGAAGCCATGCGGGCCATTGATGATGCGTTGGCAAGTGATGAATTGGACAAAATGGTGGCTGCATACGTTCGTGGACGTGGCGCTCGGAAGGAACTCAAAGCCGCTACCGCTGCAGTCAAGCGTGCTCTCGAAGTGCATGGCAGCACTCTCACAGTATGGCAGAGGGCATCTGACGATTTTAAAAGCTCCTTCGAACTCGATCCCGCTGACAACAACGCCCAAAAGAACGCAGAGACGGTGGACCGATATATCGCCAAGCTGGTGGATCTTCTGCGCGAAATGCAAAAATGTTCCAACGGGATGTGCAATAAATCCTCAGGACTGGGAGATAAGCTCAAAAAGCTCAAAGGCCGCATTCCCGCTCCGAACATGCCTCCGGGCGCCGGTGGGGATGACGATGACGACGAGGATACTCCGTTTGGGCCTAAGCCAGGACAGGAGGAAGGGCCATCACGCGAGGGACACGAGATGATGCTGACGCGCGAACAGGCCGGCTGGCTGCTGGACTCGTTCAAGCTGGATAGCGAGCGCCGTCTGCCCATGGGCGGATGGGAGCCGGGCAAGCCGGGGGAGCGCGCGCGGCCCACCTGGTAGTGGGTGGTGAATAGCGAATAGTGAATAGTCCCCTGAGGCGCGTCCGGGTGCAAACATCACACACCAAAGCCCGAGCAGGGCAGGCCATCCAAGCATCAGAGAAACACCAAATTTCAAATCCCGACGGATTGAACAGATTTGGAAATAGGTGTTTGGAGCCTCTTTGGAGTTTGGTGTTTGGTGTTTGGTGTTTACGCTGTGGCGTTTGGTGTTTGGCGTTTGGTGTTTTTGCATCGCCTGTCGCTTCACGCGCTCAGACTCCCTCTCCCGCAGCCCGCGACCCTCTCATGGCCCTCATGATCTCGCAGCCGAAGATTGATCTTGAATCTCCTGTCGTAGCCACGGCGTGGTTCGATCCGCCGTCGGTCAGGCCGGGCGAGGAAAGCACTTACCGGATCAGCATGAACGCGCTGGAGGAATCGGTTGAAATGCCTGCCAAAATGCCGGCCTTGCAGAACACCGGGACCAACAGTGCTTTAGGGACGGCACCGGCTGGCGGGGCAGGCGGGACGCCTGCCCTGCTTTTGGGCGCTCGCGGGCAGATGCTGCAATTCACCGGTTCATCTTTGCAGCCGCGCACGATGTATAATTTCCATGTTTATCCGTTGGCGGTCGGACGATTCACCTTGCCTGAGTTTAAGATCATGGTTTATGGAAAGCCCGTTACGATTCCGGCTGCATACCTGGATGTCCTCTCCAATCCGCCTGCCTCACAACAAGCTTCGCCGCGGCTGATTGTGGAACTACCGAATACGAACCTGTTCGCTGGGCAGGCGGTGCAGGTGCGAGTTCACTGCCCGTTGATCCCTGCAGGACCCGTGATGGCTTTGAACCAGGTTGTTCAACTGACTGGAGACGGATTCATTATTGACCAAAGCACAGTCAGACAGAGTACTCGGGTCGAACCGCGCCTAGACGGCGCTGGCAACCTGTCGCTATTTATTTATGAGGCGGTCTTTACTCCTATCACCACTGGCAAGGTCTCGTTCATGGCGCAGGCTTTTGCGATCGTGAA
>PSRM01000370.1 GCA_003176045.1 Verrucomicrobiota bacterium
GGAAAACTGCAAGCTACGAATCTTCGGTTTGGTTCGGACGTGCCGCACGAGCGGCGTCAAGAAGTGCGTCGGCTATTGCTTGGGCATCGTCGGCGTGGAACACCAACTCGCCTTTGCCGGGATGCGACTGTTTGAAATGAATAACGCCTCCGGGTTCAATTTGAACCTCAAAGGCTGATTCCGATATTTTTACTGGTCTGATTCTCATAAGCGATGTTCTAACGACCCGGCTCAGGCAGGCCGGGGCAATAACGTGCGACTGCTAACAGACGCGCAATCCCGGCCTTGCCTGCAGCCGGATGGTTGGGCTTTCTCGGCCAATCACTAAATGTCCGTTCCATAGCGAATCTGAATCGGCTGGAGCCTGAGGGTCTCAAGAAACGCGATGAAGCGCTGCCGAAAGTCATCAGGAAAGTCCGAGCCCAGCGAAGTGACTGATACCCAATAACGCTCAGCCGTGCCCCTGATGGAGCGCCCATCTGGCAGCGGAATCTGAAACAGCACCTTCGGACCTCGTTCTTGCATGTCGCGAACGGCGATTCGAAGAGCCTTCTCAGCCCCAGCCTCTGAAGGCGTGCGAAAAGCGTCGCAGGTTTCTTGCAAATAGTCGCGGGTGCTTTCGATGAGGTTCGGAAACGCTGTCCGCATTCGGTGCAGCACTTGGATAGGATCGAAACACCCAACGCCGTCCGACAGGTGGTCGATGCGCGCTTCAATCGTAAATGAAGGAGTGCCCATTTTATCTCGCCCAACAGTATGTTTGGCCTGAAGTCCCAGGCGGAAGGATGAAATTGGCCAGGGCGAAGGCCTTCATGGAAGAAAGCTGGCGCGTCTGGTGGGGATTGTCAATACCGGCTTGCTGATTCAGGCAAGAATGGCTGAACAAAGGGCATTGTCATGGTGATAATCGGCGTGCGTGATTTTTGCGACTTGATGGTTGCGCGGTTCGGGCGCAAGTGCCAACCATCAAGTCATCTCAGCGCAGCGCGTGACACTGCCACCCAGCCTCGGAAACCCGAAAGGGACTTTACCTGACCGTGGTCCCCTTTGGCGTGTTTAGCGATGGTTCACGGGCAACAGGCTTTTGTTCCTTTGTGCCGGCTGGTGACGGCTTGTGTCGGGTTAGTGACGGGTCATCCGATCAAAAGCCTCGGTTTTACCGAGGAGGTGACGGGGTGACGGGTTGTACGGAGGACGTAAGAACGCAGGCCCGCTAAAAGCGCGAAATAAGCTAAACCAAGAAAGAAAAAAGGGATTTTTTCGCGTGTTTCGCGTGTTTAGCGGGCGAGAAATTTACCGTAATTGCGGCGTAAATCCGGCGAAAACCTGCCTGCTGTCAGCGGCGCCATCCTTGTAAGGTGCAGGTCGAAACCCCGCACCCTACACTTTCCCACACTCCGCAATTCTGACACCTATTGAAACCTATTGACACCTACTGACAGCTACGGACACCACAAAAAATCATCCCAAATCTCAGGCCCTCTTGTCGTTTGAAGAACGTGACGGCTTTAAGCGTCTATGGTTTCAGTTATGAAAAAGTCGCTGCTGATCGGTTCCACCCTGGCCCCCGCAATTTTACTGCTCTTGAGCGGCTGTACTACTCGGACGGTTTATGTGGAACGGCCGCCGGCGCCGCCGCCACCGGAGACCGTAGTAGTGAACGAGGCGCCGCCGCCGCCGCAGAAGGAGGTCATCGTCGAAGCGCCGCAGCCTGGGCTTTATTGGACGCCGGGTTATTGGTCATGGCAGGGACGTTGGATATGGATCGGCGGGCGCTGGGCGCCGCGGCCGTATGCAAGAGCGGTATGGGTGCCCGGGCATTGGGCGCACCGCGGGCACGCGTATGTTTGGGTGCCGGGACATTGGAGGTAGTGCCCGCTAAAAACGCGAAATGACGCGAAAAAAGGAAAGAAAAAAGTCCTTTCTGTCTCGTTTTATTTCGCGTGTTTAGCGTGTTTCGCGGGCCCTCATTTTTCTTTTCGCGTGTTTAGCGTGTTTCGCGGGTCAAACTTCCCTTCCGGCCGGAATTCCGGTGAGCGGGAGTAGCGGATGAATTGATCCAAAAGCCACACCGATTCAGGGTTGTTCGAGAGCAGGTCGAGGCCGGAGGCGAGGAGTTTGCCTTTCCCGGCTTTGGCCTGGAAAACGTGAATGAGGTAGCCTTTGCTGCCGCGGCCCACCATCAGGGGATCGACGTCGCGGAAGACCGGGTCTTCTGCGCTGACGGTATGGCCGAGGAGGCGGAACCATAACTCGTTCAGGAAACCGTCCTGCGGGAAATCACCAAAGGCAGGGTGCTTTGCGATGGCCGTACCTGCCTGGGGGCCGATGGTCCACCAACCTAACTCCACTCCGGGAGCGATCCCCGGAAGTTTGAGGAGCAGGACGTTTTTGCCGGCATCGAACGCGTTGATGGCTTGAGCGTCGAGTTGATCCGTGAGTAGGAGGTCGGTTGCGGCCGAGAGCGAGTCTGCGTGTGGTTGAGATGAGTGCGTGCTCTCCCCTGCCCCCTCCTCCAACGGAGGTGAGGGAGAAGCAGCGCCCAGTGCAAGTTCCTGGAGCGCAGGATAGCGCTGTTTAAGGGCGGCAAAGACGCTGGATGTAGCGGTAATGCGCTTCCCAGTTTCCGTGTTCCGATTCATTTTTGGGAAGATCCATAAGTTCCACGAGTTGCTAATACTTGAGTCTTCAAACGCGGCTACTAATTTGAAAATCGCAGGCTTTGTAACCGCAGGCGCTTCGAATACAAAGTCGCCGATCGGCTTGACTTCGCCTTGAATGATTTCGACGGGGGGAAGTTGACCGCTTAGGGAACCGCCCTCTTTGCCTTTGAGTCGGCAGAAAAGAGCATGTCCTCGTATTGCTTGGGAACCAAACGCCGAAGCAAGCCACTGCACGTTCATGGATTGGCCTGAGGTGAAGATTGGAATCTGTTTAGCGCCGATAAGGCTGTCGGCGCTCCGCCCAAATCGCGCCAATATGACAGTGGGCGAATTGAACTGACGAAAGAAGGCGGCAGTGCTGGCTTTGGTTTCCCAGAATTGATTGAACAATCCCTGCGCTGAAGGCGAACCGACGTCCACGATTGTCCAATAGATGTAGCCGCCGCAGGTTGGATCCAGGCGAGCCTGTTCCAGGCCGCGTTTCTGATAGATGCTTTGAAGCTGGTTGCCGGCATCCAGTGTGGCCATTGCCCACTCCCATGAAAGGCCGGTTTTGCTGAGCTTCTTGCGAAAGCTGTCCTCAGACACGGGTGCGTTAACTGCGCCGGTGTACTTTTCGGCCAAACGTGGATCCTCGTCGGTGGCCAAGTTGAGGTATTCGTGAGCATCGAATGGCCAGGAGGAGTCCTGCGTGCCAGGGGCCCAGGGAATATGGAGTCCCTGATGGAAATCGGAGTTGTCCTTGTGATTGGCGCCGCCGTCCTGATGGAGGACGAGTCGCGTGGGATCGAGGTTTTTGGCGAATTGATAAACCTCGCGGTCAATGGGCGAGCCTAAATGCCCTTCGTTGCCTGTGCAATAAGTGGCGAATGAGACGTGTCTGCGGTAATGAATGTAGAGTTCTTCCAGGTCTTTTTTGGGATCGAAGTATTCGAGGGAACCGGCTGAGGGCGTCGGGCCGTAATACGGCAGTTCGGGCTGGACCATGATTCCCACTTCATCGGCGGCATCGTAAAATTCCGGCACCTCGCAGTGCGTGTGATGGCGCACATAAGCGAAGCCGTACGATTTGGCGAGAGCAAGGTGCTTCTTGTGGATGTCGCGCGAAGGAGGTGAGCTGAGGGTCAGCGGATAGATGTGATCATCGCCGAAACCGCGGATGAAAAATCTGTGGTTGTTGAGGTAAAAATCACTGCCTCGGACCTCCCATTTGCGCACACCAAATCGCTCGATCCAGCCGTCCACGGGATTGCCGTTCTGTTTAAGGACAACTTCAGCGAGGTAGAGGTTGGGCTCTTCGGGAGACCAGGGGCGGAAGGGATCCAACGTTGTGACGAGAATTGCATCCTGAATTCCGTTGGTGGCGAGGCGAACGACTCCGCTGGCCTTGCCGGCAGGGGCTCCATCGAGGGTCTTGATGAGGATGTCAATTGAGGCATCGGAGGGTTCCTGGGCTGAAGCAGCGGTGCTGGACGCTCCCTCACGGTCGCGGCTCTGTGCGGTGCTTCGCACTTTGATGTGGACGGTTGCCTTGCGCGCGTCGAGATCGCCGACGACCCAGACATCATCAAGCAGCACACTGGATGTGGCCTCCAACTCGACGCTTCGATAAAGGCCACCGAAACGCTCGATCCAGCCCATAAGGCCTTTCCGACTGGGGACGTCATTTCGCGCCCAGGCGGCAACGACGACTCGCTCTCCCGGTTTCACCAGATCGGTGATGTTGTATTTGTAGCTGCCACAATAGCGGGCGTCGTGGCCTACATATGTTCCATTCACCCAAAACCAGCCTTGGGCATGCACACCGCCGATTTTTAGCCAGATCTGCTTGCGGGCCCAGGAAGCCGGAAGACTGGCTTCTTTGCGATACCATGCGGCTCCCATATAGGAACCGCCCAAAGGCCGGATGCTGCGTTCAGGAGTGAATGGCTTGCTGTTGCCGGGCCCGCCGACGCCTTGGGCCTCCCAGCAACCGGGGACGCGCAAGGAGGTTTTGTTGGGAAGGGGAATTCCAGGCTCAAACCACTTCTGCTGCTCGCCGACGTTTGAGGGGTCAGTTGCGAAATCCCAATCACCATCCAGGCTGAGCGTTTGGCGCAAGGATGAGCTGAGCGGCGGGTTAACAACCGCCGGGGTGGCCTCACGATCCTGGGCCATGCTGTTTCCCGGATTGAGGGATATCGAGACCAGCAGGCCTGCAAAACAAAAAAATATTCGAGCAAGCATGTCGGAAGGGTTGATTGATTCGCGCGGCGGAGCCAAGCTTTTTTAGCCAGTTGCGCGATTACAATTGCCAGAGGACCACCTATGCTTAAATTACTGGGCAACAAAAGTGAAAATGCGCAACGATGTCGAAAAAATTCAGCAATGCTACGGGAAACGCAGCCAGCTAATTCCAAGAAGGCGCATCAGGGCTTTCTGTAAGGCGGTGCACAGGAATTTCAGCCGGACAAGATCATTTTGTTCGGCTCTTACGCTTATGGGAAGCCCACGCCTGATTCGGACGTTGATTTGCTGGTGATCTTGCCTTTCCACGGGAGTGATCTGCGAAAGACGATCCAGATTCGTATGCGATTCGATGCGCCCTTTCCACTGGATCTGCTTGTTCGAAAACCACGGTTCATCGCTCAACGCCTTCAAGAGCGCGACATGTTCATTGAAGGGATTATGAAGGACGGGCGCGTGGTGTATGAAAGCGAGCACGCGTGAATGGGCGTACTCCGCCTCGTAATACCGTAGGGATGACAGACAATAGCCCAGCGTTTCAATTTCAACGCTGGGTACGAGAGCTTGAATGGCAATGAGTCCCGAAGGGACGCCAGAGTAAGAGGTTCTGCCGTCCCTACGGGACTTATTCCAGTTGCGAGCATAACCCCAGCGTTGAAAAACGCTGGGCTATTATCCGTCGTCCCTGCGGGACTGAAAACTTGCTGCACGCACGGACATGTCTGCGCACTCCATATGATTGGTTTGAGCCCAGGGATTCAATTTAATGCGAAATTTATTTTAGGTGTTACAATTAAGGAATGTTGTACCAAGCGAATGGAGACTCCTTACGTCGTCTCCTACAAGTGTTTCGAAGCGCAAAGTGGAACTGGAGCGCGGGTCTTATGCTTTTATTGGCCTGCGGCTGCCGCTCGACGCCGAAGGAGGGGCCCGATGCGCGCCTGATCTCTCAGGCCTGGAACACGATTCAAAAGCAATACGTGAACCAATCGGCTGTGCAGCCCAACGACCTGACCTATGGGGCGATTGAAGGCATGGTGGATGCTTTAGGGGATACCGGCCACAGCACGTTTTTGACTCCTTCAATGGTCGAAGAGCTGGAACTCGTGCAGCGGGGAGAATTCAAGGGTGTGGGCATCGAGATCAACATGAAAAATGGGCGAGTCGTCATTGTCGCGCCATTGGATGATTCACCGGCCCAACGAGCCGGATTGCGGCCTGGCGACATTATTCTGAAGATTAACGAGCAGGACATCACGGATTGGGGGATGGGAAAAGTGGTCGAAAAGATCTCAGGCCGGTCAGGCACCAAAGTGACGTTAACTGTTCAGGACCCGCAGACGGACAAAACGCGCGAGGTAACCATGGTGCGGACGTCTATCAAGCTGCATGAAGTGAGCTGGGCTGAGTTGCCGGGAACAAAAATCGCCCATCTGCGAGTGGCCACCTTCGATGCCGGAGTCACACGGGACTTGCGCAAAGCTCTGAGCGAGATTGAACGTGAAGGTGTGCAGGGAATTATTCTGGATCTTCGGAACAACCCTGGCGGACTGTTGGATGAAGCAATCAGCACTGCGAGCCAATTCTTGAAAGAAGGGAATGTATTGCTGGCCAAAGACGCCAAGGGCGAAGTCACGCCCATGCCGGTTGAGAAGGGCGGCACCGCGACCGCGATACCTATTGTGGTGCTGGTCAACGAAGGCTCAGCCAGCGCCGCCGAAATTGTCGCGGGGGCGTTGCAGGACGCGCATCGGGCCCCGGTGGTTGGTCAGACTACTTTTGGGACTGGGACCGTTTTAAGCGAGTTCCGGCTGGCTGACGGTTCAGCGTTGCTGCTGGCAGTTGAGGAATGGTTAACACCGAATGGGACCTCATTTTGGCACAAAGGCATCAAACCAAATGTCGCTGTTACCCTGCCGTCCGAAGCTCAAATCCTTTTGCCTTCGGCAGAGAAGGTGATGAATCCCTTTCAGGTGCGGACAAATCAGGACGTGCAATTGGTGAAGGCACTGGAAGTAGCAGATAAAGAAATTGCCCATAAGCAGTCGAATTCGGTGACCCGGTAAAGTGGCAACGAGTCCTGAGATAGTCCTCGTCACCGGCGCCTCCTCTGGCATCGGCCGTGAACTGGCCCGTTGCTTCGCGGCGGATGGGAGCAAGCTTATCCTGGTCGCGCGCAAACGCGATGCGCTCAATGCCCTGGCAGATGAGTTGCGGCGCGAATTCAAATCGCACATCGAGGTTTTGCCCGCCGATCTGGCTGAACCCGCAGCGCCGGGCCGCATTTTCGATTATCTGCAGGCGGCCGGCACCAAAGTGGACGTGCTAGTGAACAACGCGGGCTTCGGTGCGAAAGGTACGTTTGCCGAACTGCCATTGGATCGCCAGATGGAGATGGTGCGCGTGAATGTTACATCGCTGACCCACCTTACGCGGCTCTTCTTGCCAGGGATGATCTCACGGCGGCGCGGTGGTGTGTTGAACGTCGCCTCAACTGCGAGTTTTCAGCCCGGTCCGGGAATGGCGGTTTATTACGCCACCAAAGCCTACGTGCTTTGGCTCACGGAGGCCATCGCTGAGGAATTGGCGGAAACAGGCGTGACGGTGACCGCGCTTTGCCCAGGCCCCACAGTGACGAATTTTTTCTCTGCTGCAGGTGGCGTGCCATCGCGCTACTTTGAAAGGGCAGCGATGTCCGCCGAGGAGGTCGCTCGCATCGGGCACGTTGCCTTCCGGCGCGGACGAGTGATTGCCGTGGCGGGCTTTCGCAATCGGCTGATGGCCTTCTCGACGCGCCTGGCTCCGCGATCACTGGTGCGCAAGGTCGCTGGGTGGCTCAATGCGGCGAAACAGTCGAACAAGTGATGCAATTCAACCGCGAATAAACGCGAATGGACGCGAACCAAGAGAATAAATCAATTATTCGCGTTCATTCGCGTCCATTCGCGGTTCGAAGCTTTCTCAACACCCTCCTGAGCAGCGCGAAATCCTTTTTGATTTTCTGCGCCAAATCCTCGCGGTAAAACCGCACAGCCGGGTGATAGCTGGCCAGGTATTTGCGGCCGTCGCGTTCGATGATTTTCTCCCGGGCTTCATCTACGCTGGAGATGCCGAGCATTTTTTTAACCGCAACACTTCCAAGGAGTAAAATGAGCTTCGGGTTCACCGCCCGGATTTGCTCGGACAAATAATCGGATGTGCAGGTGTCAATCTCTACGGCTTTGGGTGTCCGATTTCCGGGCGGGCGGCACTTCACGATGTTCGTAATGAAAAAATCGTCGCGGGTGAAGGGTGTGCCTTCTAAAACATGATCCAGATACTTGCCTGCGCTACCCACAAAAGGCTGGCCGGTTTGGTCCTCTTTCTTGCCCGGGGCCTCGCCGATTATCATGACAGGCGCAGTTGGCCTCCCCTCGCCCGGCACGGCAACGGTCCGCGAAGCGTGGAGGGGGCATTTGATGCATACGCGAATTCTCGCCGCCAGGGCCTCCAGTGCACTGAGGCGAAACCGCTCCTTGGATCGGGGAAGTGGCTTGGACTGACTCTTGCGACTTCGGTCTCTTGGCTGGACAGAGAGTCGCCTGGGAGCGACCAGCATGTTAGGCATACTATAATTATCTCCTTTCAAGCCGCTTTCTTGTATTGCCTTGCCATTTCCTCGTCCAGGATCTCCTGGAGCGCCGCCGCCGCCCGGGGCGCGTAATCCGCTTTATTGGTGTTGAATATCACATGGACCTCCTTCGCCTCTGAGGCGGCATCTTCCGCTCTCTGGGCGATTTCCTCCAACTCGGCTCTGGGGTAATCGTAATCGAAACGCCCGGCTACGGTGCGTTCGCGCACGTAGGCCTCTGCGTTGCGGCCATGGGCGCGCAGGTATGCGAGCTTCGGATTTGTAACGAGGTTAATGCTTGGGAAAACCATAAAATGCGGATCCTGCGGACCGTCCACCATGACGAAAGCAAGTTTGTGCCGCTCGAAGAATTTCTGAGTGCCGGCCAGGACGCCTCCGGTTATCCAGTTCCGGTTACGCAGTTCAACGGCCAGCGTGTATCCATGCAGTTGTTCGATGAGCGGCTCCAATTCTTCGAGCCGATTGTCATTGTGCGGGCTGAAGCCGGGAGAGAGTTGGAGTAATAACGCGCCGAGCTTGCGATTCTCTTTCAGCGGTTGGATCCCGTTCAGAAACAGTTTCACCACAGCTTTTTCCAACTTAGCAGTTATGATCACTCGACCTTTAGCCACTTTCGCTTGAGAGCGGAGCACCCGCGGCAGCAATTCCAGTTTTGTGCTGTGGCGCGAGAGGAAGCGGTGCAGCTTTACATTGAACAGAAACCCGTCCGGCGTTTGGTCGCACCATTCCCGGGTAGTTTCCGAATCGGGCACGCCGTAGAAGGTGGTATTAACCTCCACGAGGCTGAAGTGGTCGGCATACCACCTCAGCCGGTCAGCCGCGCGCACCGACCGCGGATACCAATGCTTTACAAACTCCGGATCGCCCCAACTAGCTGTGCCTGTGAGAATCTTGCCGGTCATGGACTACCTCCTGCTTAACCTTCGCGCCCATGGGCCAAAATGCAACCTGGGGTTTGTAGTATAACCGCTAGTACCGAAAGCAGGCCTCAGAGTACGTGCAGATGTCGTGCCTTCAAAAGCGGCAGATGGCTGCCGCAAGACGCTCCGCGCTTCAGGCAGCCGACTGGATTCGCGACAGCTTTTGGACCGCGGCAGCCCTCTGCCGCTTTCCCTTGGACTGCCGATGGCGCCTGAAACTCCTACTCACACCCGTTTTTCCCTTGTCAAAAACAGGGAGCGTTTTAGATTTCGCGAGATGGAAGATTCGCAGATCTATGAATACTTGCCGGTGCTGATGCTCGGCGCCTTGGCTGTGATGTTTTCTTTTGGAATCTTGGTTGGTTCAGTACTCCTCGGCAAAAAAGGCAAACGGACCCCCATTAAGGACACGCCTTACGAGTGCGGGATGTTGCCGGTGGGTGAAGGGACCACGAGAATGTCGGTGAAATTTTACCTGGTGGCGATGCTGTTCATCCTTTTCGATATCGAGGTGGTTTTTCTCTATCCCTGGGCGGCTGTGTATCGGGAGATGCTTAGGACGGATCCGGGCTTAATTCTGGGAGCAATGGTTTCGTTCCTGGCGATTTTGTTTGTAGGTTACATTTACGCGCTGAAAAAGGGAGCTTTTGATTGGCACTGAACTGTGAAACGTGATGCGTGAAACGTGAAGAGGGAGGGTCAGAAGTCTTCCACACCATCGGTGCGACCATCGCGGCACCGTTCGACTTCACAAAGGACAACCGCATGTTCGTCATCGGCTCTCACGTTTCATGTTTCGTGTTGGGTGTTTGCGGTTCTTACCGGCTGCACGCCTCAATCCTCCGTTCCTGAAGGCATCCAGGTTTACTTTTCACCTAAAGGCGGCGCGACGGAGGCTGTGGTAGATGCGCTGGGGCGCGCCACCAATTCCGTACTAGTTCAGGCCTACAGTTTTACGTCTGCGCCAATTGCGCGGGCGTTGGTGGACGCGCATCGACGCGGAGTGAGGGTGAATGTGATCCTGGACCACAGTCAGCGCACTGAAAAGTATTCAGAGGCCGATTTTCTTCGGCACGAAGCGATCCCCACGCTGATTGACGCGCAGCACGCGATTGCGCACAACAAGATCATGATTGTTGACGACTATCTGGTTCTGACCGGCTCCTTCAATTTCACGAAGCAGGCTGAGGAGCATAATGCCGAGAACCTGCTTGTGATCAATGATCCGGTTCTCGCAAAAAAATACATGGAGAACTGGCATGCACATGAGGGTCACTCGGAGGCTTACGAACGCGAGGCTCGCAAGCGCGCTCGATAATTCAGGGTTCAGGCAGCATCTGGAGCCTTACCGTTTCAAAGCATCGATTCAAACTGCTGTGAGCGGTGAGGTCCCAAAAGGATGTGTGCATTTGGCGCAGGGCAAGAACCGCTGTGGCCCAGGCATTGCCCCAGCCGCTCTCGATTGACCACGCGCCCCAGCCAACATCTGCTGAACTAGCCCAAGATTCCCAGCGCTGGTCGTCGAACGCGCGGAACCAGGTGCCGTTCAACCAATCGAATTTCCTGGAACGTGTTTGGATACGGCAGAGGAATTCTGCGAGTTTGGACTCAGCCTTTGCAAGCCGCGCATCTCCGGTCACAGGAACTGCTTCGTGCAATCCAAGGAGCGCAAAACCGCTGGTGTAAAGCTGATCGCTAACAGGATCGCCATTTTCCTGTAGCAAAGGCGTCTCGGTCGTGCCGTATTCGTCATTGGATTGCGGAACCTGATAATGCCCGCCGCGGATTACCCCAAGTCGTTCGCGAATGGCTCCGCATGGCTGTTGGGCCGCAATCAGGTCGGCCGCAACCGTGGCCAGCCACGTGCGATGCTCCAGAGTCGGTTCCACTCGAGAAAGCCACGCCAGGCACAGGAGCATGTGGGCGCGCTCCAGGTTATTCTGCCATCGCCATCCGCCGGGATAAGCTTGCATCGTCATTGTAATCGCGCTTCTAGCGCGATCGAGGAAGGGGCGAAACCCGGTTTGATGAAAGGCCCAAAGGTAACACGCCCAAAGATAGGATTCGAAATGGGGCGAGTAATTGATTGGCCGGCCATTGTAGTAGTATTTCCAACCGTTTTGTTCGAGTGCTGGCAGATCAATTCGGTCTCCCCGAAATCCCAGGGCGCCCGTCGTACGAAAATTTGCCAACAGCCCTCGCACTAATGACCTTTCCCAGCGCTCTGTCTTAAGACAGGCCGCTGTGAGCGCGGTTGCCAGCATGACGCGGGCGTTATCATCGCCGTAGTTGGCTATTCGCCATGCTGGGGCAGTATCGCCCCAGCCGATCAGGCCGAACGCGGGATGCCGCGGGTCGGCGCGAACACCGGCGCACATTCCTGAGTTGAAATACATGAAATCGAGAAGATTGCTGGCGACGATCGCGCTGGACTTGCGCCGATTCAAGGCTGCGTCAAGGGCCAAGACCATTGCGGATTCTGCGGTGCAGTCCGCGCGCAAGGGAAGGCGCCGCTGTTGCGTGCCATCAGGCAAAATCCCGGAAGCGTAGCCCTCCAGAATGCCGAGCGAGCCATCTCCGTCGGGCTCGCTCGGACCGGGGGGGCGAGTTAATTCGGCGCCCGTCGCCAGAAGATCGTAGAGCGGTTTTTGTTGCGAGGGATGGACTAACAGATGCGAATGGGCGAACCAGTGAGCGGCTTCAGAGAACGCATGGCGCTCAAAGTTCCCTCTCAACGGCGTAGTCGGGCCGCAGGCAGGCGCAACCACGGGGTTGAAATCGAGGTGAACTGAACATTCGGGCGCCAGCCGAGCTAAGATTCGTTCCCAAAGCCGTGCCCAGTCCGAAATTGGCGAGTATCGGCCAGTCACAAAGCCACTGAGCTTAGTCGTCGCCACGATGAGGTGCCGCTCTGGCAGTTCGAACAGTATCGGGAAGACATTTGTGCTAGGGAGTCCGTATATTGCGCGGTCATAGCCTGCAACCCGAGCAACGACCAGGTCAGGGGAAATCGGGACAGCGTTTGTGACAGGCAAAAACTGGCAGGAATGTGCCGATAGAATCCGCAGGCGAGGGAATTCAGGGCTGTACATCCCCCAGGAAACGATGATTCGCTCCCAATCTGCGGTCCTGGTGGAGCCGAACTCCAAGCCAGGGATTGAGTCAGGATATTCGATGAACAGCCGCAACTCCTTCGTGCGGGCCTGCGCGAATAGGTCAGGATCGAGTGTGAGCCGTTTTGCGGGGTAATTATCTGCAAGCAGCAAAACAGCAGAACCGGGAACGGCTTTTTGAATGGCGTCGCGCGGAGAGGTGAACCGTGGAAAAGCGTGATTTAATGCGATGTAGAGGTCATTGGTCGATGCACACGAGAATACGAGGGGGTATTCCTCGCCTTCCGACACCGCGGAACCGCATCGCAAGGCCAAAACACAACCCAGGAGAAAGATTGGATTTTTGAAGTTTTGAAAGCGAGACGATCTATTCAATAGGGAGGATTAAGCCATATTCGACTCAAGGACTGACAGAAAAATTTTGTGACAGAAAAATCGGAAAAATCCAAAGTCCGAATCCGAAATCCGAAATCTGAATGTAATTAGAGCCTCGCTATCTCGGCTGCTACAGTCGAGGATGCTTGCGCGCACATCTCGTCTGCGTTAAGCATTGGCGATGGTGCAGGAAGGTTATTCGGATGCGTCGCTGGTGTTGCTTGGCCATGGCTCGACCCTGGATGCGGGGGCCGGCGCGGCCGTATTTCACCAGGCCAGCGAATTGCGGCGCCGGAAGATATTTGCGGAAGTGCGCGAAGGGTTTTGGAAACAAGAACCGGCCGTGAAGGATGTGTTGGCCGAGCTCACCACCCCTCGTTTGTTCATTGTGCCAATGTTTGTAAGCGAAGGTTATTTTAGCCAGACGGTAATCCCTCGCTCGCTGGGTTTTGAGATCGAGAAGGATCGGGACGCAAACCGTGTACAGAGACGAGAGGGCCGAACCATCGCGTATTGCAAAGCCATCGGCCCTCACGATCGAATGGCGGACGTTTTGATGACAAGAGCCTCGGAAGTTATTGACCAATTTCCATTTCCTCGTCCTCCTCAGCCCAGGGAAACTACGCTGTTCATCGCGGGTCACGGCACAGAACAGGAGGAAAACTCCAGGCGCGCTATTGAACACCAGGCCAGGCTGATTCAAAAGCGGCAGGTTTATGATGACGTCCATGCTGTTTTCCTCGAGGAAGAACCTCGCATCGCGGACTGCTGGCAGATGGCGCGCACCAGAAATATCGTAGTCGTGCCTTTCTTTATCAGCGACGGACTCCACGTCAAAAAAGACATTCCCCAATTGTTAGGCGGGTCCGGATTAGGCGTAGCGCGGCTTCTCCAGGCGGGTCAGCCCGCCTGGCGCAACCCTACCGAGCGAAATGGCAAACTGCTCTGGTACGCTAAAAGCGTAGGCACTCACCCGATGGTTGCCGACATCATTCTCGCCAGAGTTGACGAAGCAGCGGCCTGGTGTTCCGAAGCGCCGAAAGCGTAGCGCAGATTGCTAATCCAATGACACTAACTTTGCAAATGCGGTCGGGCCTAAGTCCCAGAGGGACGACAGACAATAGCCCAGCTAATTTCTGTCCTCTGTTCTCTGTGCTCTGTGCTCTGTGCTCTGTGCTCTGTGCTCTGTGCTCTGTCCTCTGTTCTCTGACCTCTGTCCTCTATCCTCTATCCCCCTTCCCCTGTCCTCTGCCTTCTTGAGCCTCCTCACGTCGGCTGCTACAGTGGCGCGTGCATTGGAAGAAAATCACCTTGGTCGGCGTCGGCTTGCTGGGCGGTTCGCTCGGGATGGCCTTGAGACAGAGGGGTTTGGCTGAAAGGGTAACCGGGTTTGTCCGACGGCGCGCGAGCGTGCGGGAATGTAGGCGTTTGGGCGCGGTGGACGTTGGCACTCTGGATCTTAAGGCCGCAGTGCAAGGGGCGGAGTTGGTCGTGCTTTGCACGCCCATCGCGCAGATGCAGCCGCTCGTCGAGGAGATGCTTCCTGTGCTGCAACGCGGAGCGATCGTCACGGACGTGGGGAGTGTCAAAGGAATTGTCGTGCGAGACTTGGAGCGCCGGGTCTCAAGCGCCGGCGCGCACTTCGTAGGAAGCCATCCCATGGCAGGCTCGGAGAAGACGGGTGTCGCGGCCGCGTCGGCTGATCTTTTCATCAACGCCGTTTGCGTCGTCACGCCGACTCCGAAATCCAACGCTGCGGCAGTTCGCAAGGTGGGCGGGCTTTGGAAATCGGTGGGTGCGCTATTGATCACATTGGATGCGCGGCGGCATGACGAGCTTGTGAGCCGCTCCAGCCATCTGCCGCACGTCCTTGCGGCGACATTGGCCAACCTGGTTTTAGATCCGGCTCATCCGGTGGCGCAATCGGCCCTGTGCGCCAATGGATTCCGTGATACGACGCGCATCGCTTCCGGATCTCCTGAGATGTGGCGCGATATTGCCGTGGCTAACCGCAAAAATCTATCGCGAGCCTTGGCGCGATATATCTCGGATGTGCAACGGTTCCGGCGACTTTTGAAGAGTAACGATCAAAAAGGGATCGCCAAATTCTTCGAGACAGCCAAGGAGCGGCGAGATAAATGGTCGCAACGGGCTGCTTCGAGGTCGCCGGAATGAACGGCTTATTTTTAACGCAAAGGCGCAAAGGCGCAAAGGCGCAAGGAATTGGATGGCTCTTCCGTCATTAATCGAGATCATCCCACTCGACAAGCCCGTGCAAGCCGAGATCACGGTGCCTGGCTCGAAGAGCATCACGAATCGGGCGCTGATTTTGGCGGCGCTGGCAGAGGGCGAGACGACGTTGCGTGGCGCCCTATGGAGTGAGGACACGCAGATCATGGTGGAGTGCCTGCGTGAACTGGGCTTCATGATCAATTTGGAACCTGATCCGGATGAGCCATGCAATCGGACAATCACAGTTTATGGCAAAGGCGGGTCGGTCCCGCGGGGCGGGACTGAGCAGCAGCCGATGGAACTGTTTGTTGGAAACGCGGGGACGGCAGCGCGGTTTTTGGCCGCTTTTGTTTGTTTGGGTCAGGGAGTTTACAGGTTGCATGGCGTGCCGCGGATGCACGAGCGGCCGCAGGCGGCGTTATTCCAGGCGCTCCGGCAACTGGGTTACAGGATCGAGTCGCCGAATGATAAGCTGCCGGCTCTCTTTTTTGGGGCTGGGCCCAAAGAAGGCAAATGTGCGGTGAGCATCGAGGAAAGTTCGCAGTTTGCTTCGGCGCTTTTGCTGTGCAGTGGGGCCGGTAAGTGGAAGGTTGAGGTGGTTGGCGAAAATGCAGAGGAATCGCCTTATGTGGCGATGACTTCCAAGATGATTGATGTGTTCCCGAAGGGCGGCGGAGAGTTTCGGATAGAGCCGGATGCGTCCAGTGGGAGTTATTTTTGGGCGGCGAGCCGGTTTGCCAGGGTCTTCGTATGGCTCGAATACTTAGAAGAGTTCGGCGTCGCGGTTCCTACACAAGATTTGCGTGATATACCTCCCATCCGCGTGGCGCGTTGGCCTAATTCAGGTTTGCAAATCGATGCGAATTTTGGGCAGGTCATAAACGCCATAACCGCGCTAAACATTGGACTTGTGCAGCATTGTGGCGAAGAGCCAGGCGATGCCGAGTCGTTTGCCGAGTCTGCTCGATCAGCCTTAGAGAGAATTGCGCCGCCAGGATTGCGAAGCGCGTTGACGCAGGCCACGATCTCGCGGGCCCGCGACCTTGGGGACAGCATTATGACTGTTGCCGTTCTAGCACCGTTCTCAATTGCACCCATAAGGCTTACAGATCTGACCCCCCTGCGGTTACAAGAATGTGAGCGCGTCGCAGCGTTGCGGAACGAATTAACAAAATGTGGTGCGAAGGTGATTGAGGAGGATGACATGCTGACGATTTCTCCTTCCAAGCTCCATGGCGCCGAGATCGAAACCTACAACGACCATCGCATGGCAATGTCGTTTGCGATTCTGGGATTGAAAGTTCCGGGCATAAAAATCAAGAATCCGTCCTGCGTGAAAAAGACGTTCCCGAACTTTTTTCAGAAATTGGCGGCTACGCCACCGAGGGGTTTGGGGGTCACTATTCTCAACGCAGATAGCGGACAACCTCTTCACGAAAGCGAACTTTATGCAGATTGATGTGACCTATTCTCTCACACTGGAGAAGCAGGCTTGGACCACAGGCTAAGGTGATTTCCTAATGCGTCACGTTGGAATCAATCCGGAAAAGGAAAGCGCGGGAATACCGCGCACTCCAAACGCTTCGCGAGTCAGGACGCACTGGAAGTCGCGAAGCGTATGGAGTGCGGCGCATTCCGCCGCTTTCGTTTTCGATTATCAGTTGGTTGTCGGATGCACAGCCGCCGCCTGCAAGCACCTGGCACGCTGAATTAACGAATGCCTCAACCCAAACCAAAACAACCCATCGTCATCGCTATTGACGGCACCAGCGCGAGCGGCAAGAGTACGAATTCGAAGCTCGTGGCCAAGGCGCTGGGTTTTGTTCATGTGGATACGGGCGCGATGTACCGGACGTTGGCCTGGTATTGCCTGGAGCACAAGATTGATGCGCATAATCCCAAGGCAGTAGCCGCGGCCTGCCGCCGCTGGAAAACTATGCTCAAGTGCTCCGAGCACCATGCTTATCTAACCGTTGACGGCTATTATCCTGAAAAAGAGATTCGCACGGCTGAAGTGAGCGCGGCGGTGCCGCATGTGGCCGCGGTGCCGAAGGTGCGCGACTGGATGAAGAAAACGCAACGTGACTGTATAAAGTTCGGCAGCCTGGTAATGGAGGGTCGAGACATCGGTACGAATGTTTTTCCCGAAACTGATTTCAAATACTTTTTAGACGCCCAACTGGAAGAGCGCTCACGGCGGCGGGAGGCCGAAGGTGTGCAGGAGAATTTGGCTGCGCGAGATATGCGGGACAGCCAACGCGCTGCTGCTCCGTTGATGATCGCCCTGGGAGCGAAGGTGATCAACAACTCGCACATGACGTCCGAGCAGACGAGTGGGACCATCCTCGCTGATATTAGAAATCGCTTAAATGAGCGTAAAGCGCGTGCGTGAGGGAGCTTCTTGGTGTAGCAGCCGAGGTAACGAGGCTCTAATCTTTTTGGATCTGATTCGGCCTTCAAATTCGAGAGCCTCGTTACCTCGGCTGCTACGCATGAGCTTCTGGCCATCGGTTCGTCCTGGCGTGGTATGAATGCTCTTTACAGATTTGCCTGGCTCTCGTTTCGAGTCTTTTTCAGGCTCTATTTTCGCTGGCGGGTATACAATGCTGAGCGCGTGCCGCGGGAGGGGGCGGTGATTATTGCTTCAAATCACGCCAGCTACCTGGATCCTCCCTTCGTCGGAACCAGTTTGCCGCGGGGCATCTCGTATTTGGCGCGTGAAAACCTGTTCAAATATCCGGTGATCGGCTGGATTCTGCGCACGGTGTACGCTGTGCCTGTGGATCGGGAAGGCGGAGGGGCGCAAGGCCTGAAGGTGATTCTGGATCGGCTTCTTGATGGTGGCGCGATTATTCTGTTCCCGGAAGGCACTCGTACTCGAGACGGCAAACTTCAACCGCCACGATCCGGTATTGGGCTTACGGTTATCAAATCCACCGCGCCAGTTGTGCCAGTCCGGATCTTCGGCTCGTTCGAGGCATACGGACGGCCGGTTAAGTTCCCCCGTCCCCGGCAAGTTGTTCTGAAATACGGCATGCCAATGCGGTTCGAGAAATTCCGCGCGGAAGCGAAGAGCTGCTCCAGTGCGCGCCTCAAAGAGATTTATAAGGAAACCGCGGATGAGATCATGGCGGCCATCGCGAAGCTGGAGCCGTGTGAGGACAAAACGATATTTCCCTGAACTGCCAATGGCGTTCGGTTTTAACGCAAAGACGTAAAGATGCAAAAACAAGACAGGAAAATTGAAGACAGGAAAATGAGGACACTGGCCCGGCAGGAAAATTTTGAGGCAGGAAGATGAAGCTTTTTTATATTTTCCTGCCCTTAATTTTCCTGCCTGATCTCTTTTTGTATTTTTCTGTCTTCAATCTTCCTGTCTTTTCGCGGTTTGTGCTGCTGCACCGAATCATCCCACGAGCGCAAAGCCTAGTACCAGAGCTGATGAGACCGCCAGGAGAAGCCATGCTATTCCCTCCGTTCGTTCACTCCGGATCCCGGCTTGCCACATGGTTAGCAGCGTGGATGATTGGCAGGGGGCGAGCGTGCGCACCGGGCGAGTCCGCGCGGGGCGCGTGGGAGCCGAAAGCGTGATCGAGCGAGCTACGGGGCCGAGACTAAGCTGTTCTGTTTGCACGCAAGCACACTAGCATGGGCCTGAATCCGGCCTAGGTGCAGAAGGATGAATTGATGACCAGAACAGTTTGAAGGAATTGAAAACTGTACTGGTCATCTTTCAATCAAGGTGTAATCCTATGGGCACAGCGAAATCAGTTATTATGTGAAGCATGACGACGCATGATTTGGCCGGGCACACGGCATCGCAATTGGCGCAGGAGGACAGCCTTTACAAACAAGTGGCACTCAGGATTTCCGAATTGATCGAGCACGGGACATTGCGCCCGGGCGAGCGTGTGCCTTCGGTCCGCCGGTGCAGCGAGCAGCAGAGCGTCAGCATCGCCACCGTGATGCAGGCCTACCGGCTGCTTGAAAACCGCGGTGTGATCGAAGCCAGGCCGCAATCGGGCTACTACGTGCGGCTACAACGCTGGACAGCGCCGCCCGAGCCGCAGATGTCGCGCTCCGCACCACGAGCCGTCAATGTTCGTGTGAGCGACCTGGTTATGCAGATGATCAGGGCGGCGCGCGATCCCGGGTTGGTGCCTCTTGGAGCAACCCTTCCCCGGCCCGAACTGGTTCCGATGAAAGAGCTTAATCGGACTATGGCCTCGATGGGGCGCCGGGACCCATTGGCCGCAAACACTTACGAAGCGCCCTCGGGAGTTCGAGCTTTGCGCGTTCAAATCGCGCGCCGGGCCATGGAAGCGGGTTGCACACTGGCCCCGGACGACATCATCACGACCGTGGGAGCCACTGAGGCACTGAATCTTTGTTTGCGAGCGGTTGCTAAACCGGGGGATGTCATCGCAATCGAATCGCCGGCATTTTTTGGCATTCTGCAAATGATCGAATCCCTGGGCATGCGCGTGTGCGAGGTCCCGACCTATCCGCGTAAAGGGATTTGCCTGGACGAACTGGACAAGCGGTTGAAGTGCTGCCGCATCCGTGCCTGCGTCTTTACTCCAAATTTCAGCAATCCGCTGGGCAGTTGCATGCCAGATGAAAAAAAGAAAGCACTCGTTAAAATGCTGAGCGAGCGCAGGATTCCGCTGATCGAGGACGATATTTATGGAAACCTGGGGTTTGGACCCGTGCGACCCAAAACGGCTAAAGCGTATGATCAGGATGGCTGGGTATTACTTTGCGACTCGTTCACGAAGACGCTCTCGCCGGGTTATCGAGTCGGCTGGGTGGCTCCCGGACGGTTCAAGGCAAAAGTCGAGTTTCTGAAATACGTAAACACAAGCGCCGGACCGTCTCTGCCTCAAATGGCAATCGCAGAGTTCTTGCAGAATGGGGGATACGATCACCATTTACGGAAAATCCGGCGCTTTTATGCCGCCCAAATGCAACGCATGAGCGACGCCATCAGCCGGTATTTTCCTGAGGGGACAAAGGTCACGCGTCCGCAAGGGGGAATGTGCCTTTGGGTGGAGATGCCGCCGCGCGTTAACGCTCTGACGCTATACGAGCAAGCGATAGCGGCGAAGATCACTATCGCTCCGGGCCCGCTCTTTTCCGCGAAGCAAAAGTTCCTGAATTGCATCCGGATAAATTGCGGGAATCCGTGGTCCGATAGGATCGAGGGGGCGGTGCGAAAACTGGGGGATATGGTGAAGTCAATGAATGGCGCGGCGAATGGGAACGGAGAGTGAAGGCGAAGAACTATTCCCACGACGAGGAAGCATTCGAAATTGGGTCACAGTGAGGCGAAGCTTTTGGAGTGCGCTCCCGATCCATCGCGATCCATCGGGAGTGCACTCCAAGACGCTTCGCGGCCAAGTTCGTATGAATGTTCCAGCGCGTTCATCTGTCTAAGGGGCAGTGAGTAAAAGCACACTCTGGCTTAGTTTGGGAGTTTTGGCCGTGGCGCTGGCCGGTTGCGAGACACCTTATGGAACGCCGGATCGAACGGGCACCGGGGCATTGGCGGGCGGAGGAATCGGGGCCGCTTCCGGCGCAATTATCGGCGCGGCCAGTGGCGGCCACGCCGGAACTGGAGCGCTGATCGGCGGAGCTGTGGGCGCGATCACAGGCGCATTGATCGGGCACTCGATGGATATGGACGAACAGGCCCGGCTTCGCGCCCAGGCGCCTGCAACTTACGGAAGGGTCGAGCAGGGGCAACCGCTGAACGTGGCGGATGTGAAGGCCCTGGCGCAAGCCAAGTTAAGTGATGACGTCATCATCACTCAGATCCGCAATTCGAGAACCGTTTACCATCTAAGCGCGACAGACATTATTGACCTCCAGAACGCAGGGGTAAGCCAAGGAGTCATCAATTACATGATCAACACCCCCAATACGGTCGCGAGCGCGCCTCCTGTAAACGTGCCACCCGGCTCGGTCGTGGTCCAAGGGCCTCCACCCGCGCCGCCCACGGAGACAATTGTCGCAACTCCGGGCCCTGGCTATATCTGGATCGCCGGGGAATGGGTGTGGGAAGGCCAGTGGGTCTGGGTAGGTGGACATTGGACGCTTCCACCGGCGCCGGGCGCGGTTTGGGTGCATGCCTATTGGGCCCGCGGACCGCATGGGTGGTTTTGGGCGCGGGGGCACTGGCGCTATTGAAAAGTTCGCGGGCAAAGACGCCGGGTGAGGGCACCCGGCCTACAAGTAGAACGGTTTGGGACCTGTAGACCGCGTGCCCCCACGCGGCGTTCCACCGGACTCAATTACCTAAGCAAAGACGCCGGGTGAGGGCACCCGGCCTACAAGGAGAACGGTTTGGAACCTGTAGGCCGCGTGCCCCCACGCGGCGTTCCACTGGACTCAATTACCCAAGTCACGCCTTCCACCCCCTTGCGCACATGGCCAGGAAGATCCGGTCTGCGCGATCGGAGCTTCGGACGAAGAGTTGCGCGATCGTCGTGGCGATGTTGCGCCAGGCGCCGAAGCGCCGGCGGGAGAAGGTGCGGCTGGCGCGGGCGCGCTGCATGCGTTTGGATTCATCCGCCAACACAGGAAGATAGCGGCAAAGCAGGGCCAATGTGGTGAGCATTACGGCGGGGATGCGCAGATCGCGCAGGACCAGCAGAATCTCGTGAAAGGGCGTGGTCCAAGCCAGGAGCAAAAGCGTTAACGCGCAAAGGTTGCTCTTGACGAACGCCGCCAAAAAAATGGGCGCCGCAGATGGTGTGAAAAGGGAAAGCAGCCCGATGCCAATAATAAAAAATTCGACAACGATGAGCCGCCGCAGGGCATACCGAAAAGACATGCGAAAAAGGAGCCATAGGCTCAGAAGAAGTAGACCGGGGACCAAATAGAGGCTGTCGAGGTGTCTCGGCAGCAGAGCGATAGAAATGATTAGCGCGACGGCGCCCAAGAGCTTTATCCGCGGCGACAGATGTTTGGCCATCAAATGTCCCTTGGATTTCGCGGGGCTGGCTTCATGGCAAGCAAACGTGGCGCTAATGCTCTCGCTAATCCATAGGCGGCCACGAATGCAACCGCGGTGCCGATTAGAGCCGCCACGGCTGTCGCCATCGTGGCAGAGGTCCATGGGAGATGATAATTAGCCAGCGGCGGTTGGAAACCTGACTGCTCCGTGTGGAAGAACCCAAGAGCTTTTGCTACGGAATCCAACCCGTCAGACCATGGGCACGCAAAAGGCGCGACAAAAGCCGCCAGCCCAAAGCAAAGCAGCAATCCATAACCAATGGTGCCCAAGGCTGCCGCGGGTTGGGCCACGTCCGCGGTGATGATCAACTCAGGACGCGTTCGTAGCACGGCCAGCACGATGAGCCCCGTCGCGAGCCCCTCACCGATGCCGATGAGCATGTGAACATTCACCATGGCGGGGAAAGTAACAGACCAGGGAGCCGTCTTTGACAGCGCAAGCTGGCCCGCGCAGGAGATTGCGGCCAGAACGGTTCCAACCCACGCTGCAAAGGCTGCGGCAAAAACGGCGGCCCTCTGATCAATGCCATCCGAACGCGGGCCCCTGCAAAAAATGGCTTTAACAAACCGGAACGTAAACCAGCCGCCGCAGACGTTTACGATGGCCATGTTGAAGAGGTTAGCGCCGAGGGCGAGCAGCCCGCCGTCAGCGAACATGAGACATTGCACGATCAGTACGCATGTCATCACGAGGATGGCGGCGCTCGGCCCAAGCAAGACAGCGGCCATGACGCCACCGATCAGATGTCCCGATGTGCCCCCGAGCACCGGAAAATTGAGCATCTGCGCGACAAATACGAACGCCGCCGCCAGTCCGAGCCTGGGCGTCTGGCGTGGCCCAAGGGAAGCGCGAACCCGGCGCAAGGCCATGCTCAACCCCGTAGCTGCCGCGCCGGCGCTCAGCGCGGCGGTCTTTCCATCCAGAAAGCAATCTGGCAAATGCATGGCTCAGGTATAATCGCAGAAATTATTGCCAAACGCCACTCTGACGAAGTTGCTCTCGTGCAAGTCCGGCCCAATTGCGATTGGCCGTGGGACTGGCAGGGCTCGGATGCAGGACGCGACCCAGCTTGGGCGCCGGATTGTGGGAGCGAACACCTGGTCCACTGGGGCTGTGTCCATTGGAAAAAACCGCGGCAGCTCGCTTAAAGGCGAAATCTCCTATTCCGATCAGCCATTCAGGTTGAAGGATGCGCACGACTCGTAGGAGATGAGCATCGCACGCTTCAAACAAAGTCTCGCGCTCGGCAGGGGCCAGCTTATCAGGCGTGCGGTTGCGGCCCGATTCCTCAATGAAAGCCAGAGGACAGTAGTTCATCACCAGATGTGTTTTGAAAAACTTTGTGGGCGTTTCAAATTCCTGCGCGAACAGACCCCAGAGCCGATTTCCGCTCACTTCAGATCGCGAACAATCGAAGCCACGAACGGGCCGACGCGGATGCTCGCGTGGAGGCTTGCCGATTGAACCGGCGAGGCCAAGCCAGTTGCGCACAGCGGCGACCTCACCAAATGGCACACCGGTTTGTGCCATGCCAAAGGGCCCCGGATTCATACCCAGAAAAACAACTCGCTTATGCCCGCCGGCGAATCTGCGCAAATAGGACTCGTAAACCGGCCAGGCATACACGAGCGGATTATAGACATGGGAAACCGGAGTTGAGAATTTCAGCCGGCTAACCTCAGAGCTAAGGCGCTTGGCGGCGAGCAGGAGTTCGCGAGTGACCTCCGGTGTCATGTTACCGGCCCTCGCGACTGTGGTGCATTTGTCGCAAAGCCCGGCGCAAGGATTCGATCTCCCGTTCGTCGGCGTCTTTTTGACGCTCAGCTAATTCGAGCGTTTCCAAAACTTCCTCCATATCATCGACCGTTTTTCGCAAAGTTTCGAGGATCTTATTGACCTCTTCAATCGCGGTCTGAATCGCTTCGGGTGGCGCCGGACGGAAATCTCTGGAGCCAGGGCCACGGCCACCGCGTCTGCCGGCCTGCCTTTCGCTTGTGGCGCCACTAATTGGCGCAAAGCCAGTGCCCTGGGGCCGAGCCGGCTCCCGCGCCTCCGGCTCGGAGATCGGGCTTTCGGCGGCCGGTCCCTCCTCGGCACCGGGAGCGCCGGCAGAAAACGCTTCAGGACTCTCCTGGACCGATTCTTCCGCTGGTCCGCTCTCAGCAGCCGGCTCTTGCTGTGTGGGCGTTGCCTCCGACCGCGGTTGCTGGCGAGGCACATACCCTCGTGAAGATCTCGAACGCCGACCACGACTTCGCCGGCCCCGGCCAGAACGGTGGCTGCGCCGGTCCGAAGGTGAAGACTCGGGCCGCTCCGGCGCCGGTGAATCAGTCATGTTGTCCTCATCGGGAGTCATGTCCCCCTCAAATTGCCTTCAACGCTCCCAAATGCAAAGGGAATTGTTTTCGCAGTGAGGCTGGGCCTCAGACCGGCAAGGCGAGATGCGTCTGCATAACTGGACTTTCTTCGGGACCCGCGTTTACGTACAATAAGGATAGAATGAATAGATTGTTATGGGGCCTGCTCTGCTGGCTGGCTGGTTTAAGTCTGAGCTTCAATTGCTGGTCCTCCCCAGACCAGGCGACCAATCGGCCTCCGAAGGCGCCGGCTGGTTTTCAGCGTCACCCCAACGTCATTTTCATCCTGGCGGACGATCTGGGCTACGGAGACCTGGGGTGTTACGGCCAGAAAAAGATTAAAACTCCGAATCTCGACCGAATGGCCGCTGAAGGGATGAGATTCACCAGCTTTTACGCCGGAAGCACGGTGTGCGCGCCTTCGCGGTGCGCGCTGATGACGGGACTTCACACCGGGCACTGTCTTATTCGCGGCAACGGGAACGTACCTCTGAGGACCGAGGACCTGACGGTGGCCGAAATACTGAAGAGCGCTGGCTTTTACACGGGGCTGGTTGGAAAATGGGGATTAGGCAAAGAAAACACGACTGGATTGCCCCAGAAGAAAGGCTTTGATCAATTCGTGGGTTACCTCGATCAGGTCCACGCCCATGATTACTACACCGATCATTTATGGCGTCATGATCCTGTTACGGGGTTTGATGGACAAAACGTGATATTCGAGAATCAAGGAGGTAAGAAAGGCCTCTACATCCACGACTTGTTCACCACCGGGGCGTTAAACTTTGTGCGGATTCACAAGCCCGACCAGTTCAATCGTTACCAACCCCTTTTCCTATATCTGGCCTACACGATTCCTCATGCGAACAACGAGGAAACAAAGCGCTCCGGCAACGGTATGGAGGTGCCGAACGATTCGCCTTATACAGACGAGCCCTGGCCACAAGTGGAGAAGAACAAAGCTGCAATGATCAGTCGGCTCGACACAGACGTGGGCCGGCTTCTGGCGCAGCTTAAGAAATACAAAATGGACGATGACACAATCGTGTTTTTCTCGAGCGATAACGGCGCGCACAAGGAAGGCGGCGTGGATCCCAAATTCTTCAACAGCTCCGGTCCGTTACGTGGCATCAAGCGGGATTTGTACGAGGGCGGCATCCGCGTGCCGCTGGTCGTGCGCTGGCCGGGCAAGGTCAAGGCTGGCACGGTCAACGACATTCCCTTCGCGTTCTGGGATTTTCTGCCTACTGCCGCCGATTTGGCTGGAACAAACGCGCCTCCAAACAGCGATGGCATTTCGTTTGTTCCCACCCTGCTGGGACAGACTCAAACCAATCAGCACCAGTTTCTCTATTGGGAATTTCATGAACGCGGTTTTCAGCAGGCCGCGCGCATGGGTGAATGGAAAGCCGTGCGCGCCAAAGCGGGGCAGCCGATCGAGCTGTACAATCTGACAACGGATCTGGGAGAGAAAAAGAATGTGGCGGTAGAACAGCCGGAGATCGTTGCGAAATTTGAGGACTATTTTAAGACCGCGAGGACGGAATCGGCTGATTGGCCGATTAAAAACTGATGCTGTTCGGCGCTCACTGCTCGACGGCTGGCGGCCCTCACAAGGCGCTCGAAAAGGCGACGGCCATAGGAGCAGATATCCTCCAGGTCTTTGTCAAAAACAACTTTCAGTGGTTCGGCAAGCCGCCAACGCCGCAAGCTCTTGCAATGTACGCCAATGCGCTCGCTGCCCGGAACGTTCATTGCGTTTTCGGCCATACGGGTTATCTCATCAACCTTGCCGCCCATGCATCGCCAAACCGCGATCGCTCCATCAAATCGCTGATTCAGGAAATCGAATTTGCCGAGGCGCTTGGCCTGCCTTTCCTGGTGATGCACCCAGGCGCACACCTGGGCTTGGGTGAAGCGGCAGGGCTCAAACAAGCTGCGGCGGGGTTGGATGAAGTATTCGCGGTTACAAAACAGTCCTCCGTCCGTATCGCTCTGGAGAACACCGCCGGGCAAGGCTCATGCCTTGGGCATCGGATGGCGCATCTGGCGGCGATTTACGATAAGGTCAGAAAACCCGAGCGATTGGGTGTTTGCCTGGACACTGCTCATCTCTTCGCCGCCGGCTATGACATCCGGACGCCGAATGGCTGGAACGCTGCCATCCGTGAAGTCACTTCTTTGGTGGGCTTAAAGCAAATCCTCGCTTTTCATCTTAATGATTCCAAAACTGATCTCGGTTCGCGCGTGGACCGTCACGCCCATATAGGGAAGGGCAAGATTGGTTTGGAAGGTTTTCGGGTGATCGTGAACGACGCGCGCTTCAGAAAGCACCCCGGCTGCCTGGAAACGCCCAAGGGCGATGACTTAAAGGAAGATGTCATGAATTTGAAAGTCCTGAGAGGGCTGGTGAGGCGTTAGATTCGGATTTCGGATTTCGGATTTCGGATTTCGGATTTGATATTTAGAGCCTCGTTACCTCGGCTGCTACTGTTCAATTTTCCTGTCTTCATTTTTCCTGTCTTTCGTATAGTCTGCCGCGATGGCAGTCCAAAATCGCATTGTAAAGGTCCAAAAGCGCAACCGCGCCCTGGTGAGATTCGATGAGGAGAAGATTTGGCGGGCGATTTTGCAGGCGGCGCAGTCTATCGGAGGTTTTGCGCAAGATTATTTGCCTGGGATCAATGACCGCATTTTTCAGGCATGGGGCGATGATGAGAAGATCGCCGGGTTCCTGGCAGATGCGGTTCTTCTGTGCCTGAATGCGAACCCGCATCATTTGATCGCCAACTTTCCGCCCACCATCGAGACGATTCAGGACGAGGTTTTGCACGCGCTGCGCAGTTACGGATTTCAAAATACGGCTGACGCTTATGCCTGCTACCGCTGGGGCCGGCATTGGTTGCGCGAGGGCGCAATCACGCAGGACAAATTTGTCGGCAACGGCTTTCCGAAAGCTCGGATGGAACAAACGCTCGCGAGGAACCGCCAGCGTGGGTGCGATACGGTTGCAGGGCTCAATGAAGTCGTGCGGAGCGGAAAATTGAAAGCAGTTGTGGACGAATCTCTGGCAATGTACGAACGCTCGCTCGACGAAGCGGCAGCCAAAGTGATAGCGCGCCTGAACTCAGGCGACAAGCTGCGGATGATGTGGGTAAGCGGGCCAAGTTCCTCGGGGAAAACCACGACAACAGTCAAATTGACCGAACGGCTGCGCAAGCAGGGTCTTCGCTTCCTGATGCTCAATCTGGATGATTACTTTTGGTCGCTAGTCGAGCATCCCACCGACTGGATCAATGACCGTAATTACGAGACGCCGGAGGCAATGGACATCCAGTTGCTGAACGGTCATCTCACGCGCCTGCTGCATGGGGAAACGGTGGAAAAGCCCATCTACAGCTTCAAGGAAGGCCGCCGCCTGGCTGCCAAACCGATTAAGCTCGATCCCGACCAGATTCTGCTGCTCGATTGTTTGCACGGCCTGTATCCTCCCATCACGGAAGGCATCGAAGCGTCCGCGCAGTTTCGTCTCTACATCGAAACTCAGAACGTGCTCTATGAAGGCGATGGCAGCAGCAAGCGCCTGACAAAATTCACCGATGTCCGGTTATTGCGTCGGATGTTGCGCGATGTGCAACACCGGAATCACAGCCCGCTCTTGACCATCCTGCACTGGCACTATGTTCGGGCGGGCGAACTGTTCAGCATTATTCCGCTGAATGGGCTGGCTGATCATATCGTTAACGGCGGCTTCCCGTTCGATCTGCCAATCCTGAAACCTTTTTTCAGCGGGCCCGAAAGTTATCTGCCTGCACTGCAGCATTTCGATTCTTATCCCGGCTTCCTGGACGCGCGCGTGCGCTATGAGCGCGTCAAGAACCTGCTGGAGTCAGTGATCGGCCTGAAGAAAGAGGATTTGAAAGGGCATGCCATCATACCGGGAGATGCCGTTGTGCGAGAGTTCATTGGGGACAGCACGATTCAGATTCCGCATAATGAATGAGCGTGGGAGTACCGGAGGCTGCGGCGCAAATCCGAGATCCGAAATCCGAAATCCGAAATTGATCAGAGCGCACCGAGGAGGGGTTTAACGCAAAGTCGCAAAGAGGCAAAGACGCAGAGAGCAGAGAGAAAACTGATAGAAAGATTTTAGGAGCGAAAAATGTTTCTGTCCTCAATATTCTCATTACCTCGGCTGTTACGCTGGTTGCAACGGTTGTTCGTTTAGATCGCATGGACCCAAGACCGAGTGCAGGGGACGACGTAAGGAGTCCTCTCCGGCTGCCATCCAAACCCTTTTTGCCGCCTCGGTTTGCGTTATGCCTGGTGATCTGCCTTTGGGGCTTATCCTTTATCGCAACAAAGACCGCTTTGCGTGAGGCTTCACCAGCGACGCTTGTCGCCCTGCGCTTTGGGTTGGGGACTGGGCTTCTGTTCGCTGTTTTGCGTTTGCGCGGGTTTCCTTTGCTGCCTCCAAGAGATGCATGGCCGAGCCTTGCGTTGATGGGCTTTGTTGGAGTGTTCCTTCACCATCTGATCCAGGCTACTGGCTTGACCACTACCACTGCCACCAACGCCGGCTGGCTTATTGGCCTTATCCCCATTTGGTCAGCCCTCCTCTCTGCGGCGCTGCTCAAAGAGCGCTTTGGATTCCTTAAACTGGCAGGCCTGGTGGGAGGCACTGCCGGAGCGATCCTGGTGATCAGTCATGGAAAGCCGATAACGGAAGTGCTGAAACTCCCCTCCACGCACGGCGATCTGCTTGTGCTCATCACTACGTTCACCTGGGCGATTTATACGGTCGTCGGGCACGGAACGATAAAAAGGCTCGGCCCTCTGAGGGCGACTACGGGAGCCATGCTTCTGGGCTGGCTTATGGTGCTACCGGTGTTCTTGTTTACCGAAGGCTGGCGTGAGTTGTCTCACCTATCAATACGCGGCTGGGGCGCAATCCTTTTCCTTGGCATCGGCTGCTCGGCTTTTGGGTACCTCATGTGGTACGCCGCTTTGGAGCGCATCGAAGCCTCGCGCGTGGCCTCCTTTTTATACGCCCAGCCGTTGGTCACCGCCGTTGCAGGGCCCCTGCTGTTGCACGAGCAGTTCTGGGCAAGCACCATTGCAGGCGGTTTGCTGGTGCTGGCGAGCGTCTTCGTGATCCAAAAAGCACCCGTGCTGAAACGGGCGGCGTGAACCCCGAAGGCTTTCGGGGGGAAACGTGAAACTGACGGGGAGGGCTAGTGACAAAATCTGTAGGGCAGGCTTTCCAGCCTGCCGGTTGCGGCGCTTTCCAGCGCCGCGACCCTGCAATGCCATGGTTCAGGGGGCTGAAAAGCCCCCTGAACCGGCAGGCTCGAAAGCCTGCCCTACAATGGTGCAGGGAACGCCGTGCTCGGCGGCGCTTCTGAGGGCCCGATCAGCCCAATCGCGAAGCGTTGACGATCCAGGAGCAGAATGCCAACCTGTGGTCATGCGCGCCGAAGAGATCCACCCTCCGGCTCACTAAAACCTTGCGTTGAGAGTCATGAGCGAAAAGAAATCGGCCGGCTGGCAAAGTGTTCGCCGACAGTTGGAGGATTGGAACAAGCCCGCGCTGATCGCCCTGGTGAAGGACCTATACGATGCTTGTGCTGATAACCGTGATTTTGTGCAAGCCCGGTTTCAGGCCGAGGAAAACGCCGGCACAGCGTTGGAAAAATATCGAGGCAAAATCGTGGAGCAATTTTATCCGGCACGCGGCTTTGGGAAACTCAAACTAGCTGAGGCGCGCAAAGCCATTCGCGATTATCGCAAGGCCACAGGCAATTTGACGGGGACAATTGACCTGATGCTGACGTATGTGGAGAACGGCACCGACTTCACGCGCGAATTCGGCGACATCAACGAGGCTTATTACAACAGCCTGGATTCGGTACTACACGAGATGGCGCAACTGCTCCTGAGCGAGGGCAGCGAACTCTATCCACAGTTTCGAGAACGCCTTCAGGACTTGGCCGACCGTGCCGAGGATATCGGCTGGGGCTACGGAGATTCCGTGGGAGACTATGTGTGCCAACTCGAGAACGAGCTGGCCGGCGACTAAGAGGTCGTCACTTTGGCGCATGATAAGAATCCAGACCGGCTGTCCGTGCGCACTGGCTTTGTCGAAAAGGTCGTGAAGTTTGTCCAGACTTTGGAGAAAGGATCGGAGTGAAATCGCCTTACACGTCCCGGCAAGGCCAGTTTCTCGCGTTCATCCACCATTACACCACTCTGCACGGCCGCCCGCCGACAGAGGCGGAAATGGCCCAATATTTCCAAGTCACGCCGCCAAGCGTACATGGCATGGTCCTGACGTTGGAGCGGCGCGGTTTAATCACGCGCATGCCTGGAGAGGCGCGGAGCATCCGACTGACGTTGCCGCCAGAACAACTGCCGCCTCTGCACGGCGCCACCGGCGTTGTGAGCATTCAACCGCGACCGCAGCAAACTCAAGGCGAGCAATTCGACGACACACAGACAGCCCTGGCGCGCCTTGGCAAAATCCAGATTGACGGTCTGTTTGTGCGCAATATGCAGCATCCCATTGACGACTCCGAATTTATCCCGTTGTTGGACACCTTGATCGAGTCATTCGCCCGCGTCGGTTTGAACGCGGTGCGCGTCAAAGAACTGCGCCGCCGCGTCTGCGAATCCTACCATCGCTGCTGCCAACAAACCGAACCGGAATCCACTTTCGAGGAGAACATGGATCTGATGTTCAGCTACCTGCCCGGTCCGCCCAGAACGCACTGGTTGAGGTGGATTTGACTGAGACGGCGCAGTCTCGCTGCTGATTACAAGGTCGTGAGTCGGAAGCCGCCGGGGCCAACACAGAGATCCTATAGACAAAGACACAACGGATTTTCGGAGACGAATACAGACCATCTTGACAAACGAATGGGGACAAACGAATAAAGGCCAAAGGGGCCTGGCTTAACGTTTTAACCGCTTTGGCTCAGGGCACACTTGCCAGTACTACATCTACGGCATTTGTGAAGTCGAGGCCGAGGCGGGCCATCTCGTCAGAAAGCGGAGACGCAAGGGCGCGGGGCATTGCAAAGGGAATTTCGCTCCCGAAATCCAGCATTTGGCTCGCCATGTCCAAAGGCTGTGGCACCGGTGTTTGGACGGCATTGGTCTGGCTGTCCCTGCGCGGCAACGCCCAGACGAGCGCTAGCAACAGCCCCAGAGCGAAAGCGGAAACAGGGACCCAGCGAAACAGATGGCCTGCTCCGCTTGGCTCCGTTTGGGCGGGTGCGCTACGAGCCAGTCTTTCATGCTCTAATCTTACAGCCCGCATAATGTCCTCATGCAACGAGTCAGGAAATTCTGACTGCGACTGAGCATCTTTGAGGGCCTCATCCAGAGATTTGGGGACGCCGAATGTCGTGGGAGAGAATTTCATAGAGAAAGCCGCGATGACTGAAACGTGAAACGTGAAACGTGAATCGGCCTTTTCGCTCCTCCCTCGACCCTCGACCCTCGATCTTTCTCCTGACTTTGGACTTTGGACTTTGGACTTTGGACCTCCTTCGCCAACCCCGCAGCCATCGTTCGCCGGGCCCTGAACAGCAGCACCTTTACGTGCATCTGCGTTTTGCGGAGGACTTTGGCGACCTCTTTCACTTGCATGTCTTCGACATACCGCAGCCAGAGGGCCTGAAACTGAAGCTCCGGCAGGCTTCGCCGAGCAAGGTTCCAGATTTCAACCCTTTGTTCCTGATCCTCCAGCAACTGCGCTGGATCGGCAGTATCCGCGAATTCAGGTATTTGCCTCTCGAACGCAATTGGCGCGGCGCGGTGATGATCGATGCTCTTATGGCGGGCAATCGTAAAAAGCCAGGCGCTGAAACGGTATCGGGACTTGAACTGCCCGATGTTTTGATAGGCCCGCACGAAAGTTTCCTGCGTGATCTCGGATGCGTCCATCCCATCGCGGCACCATTGCGCTACAAACCGATAGATGCGCCGTTCATACCGCAAAACCAGCGCTTCGAAAGCCACGAGCGAACCGCGCTGGCTCTCGAGAGCGAGTTGCTCATCAGAACAGGAATCGAATTTCACGCTTCCTACATGCTCTCGTAAGTTCGATCGCGTATTTTGCAACGGACGCCTCGCCGACTGGCAGTCGGCGATACAGCAGACTTGGCAGTCTGCGCTACGTGCACGGGATACGCGTATGAATTATCGAAAAGGGCTCTTTAGTGACACGAAAACTTTAAATTCGCAACCATTTAACTATTTAACTTTTTAACCCATTTAACTCCCCAATGCACTAACTGAATCAATTCTCCGACTTTCCCCCACCCCCACCTCTCCTGGCGTCTTTATGAGCTGAATGTTCTTTAAGCATCTGCAAGGCGTCACTGGACGGCAGCGAAAGTGTGGCTACCACACGAGGGCCATCACGCTTTATCGCAATGGCCTCGCCAAGCTTCACCGCTTCCGGCCGGTCCTGGCGCGATTTCATCAGCCCGGTAAATCCTTGCACGATTGAAGTGATGTTGTTGGCAACGTCCTCGCTATTGGCCTCCAAGGTCAGCGTTGCAGTCACTTTCTGATCGGCTTCGCCCACCTGAAATCGCACCGATTTCGAGAGCCTTAGAACCGCGGCGTTCGGATTGGATTCTGGAACATCGAGTTTGGAAGCTGCGGCTTCGATGAAGCTGGTGTCGCCCGGCCCGCCCAACTCGGGGAACGCTGCTGATTTATCCAGGTTTTGCGCTTTACCATCCAGCACATCCAAAGCGGCGCTTACCGCATCCTCGCGCTGGCCAAAAATTACCCTGGAGCCGGCGATTGCAGCATAAACGCGTTTTTCTGCGCGCTCGCCTTTTCCGCTCTTTTCGTGGCCTTCGACCCAATTGTAAATCGTGTGGTCTTTGTAGGTCGAGCTACGCGAATCCTTCGCTGCTTTTGCCATGGTGGTGAGTTTGGCAGCATCAAAATCTGCATACACGACCATCACCGGGTTATCGCGGCTGTTGCCTGTGCCATAGAGCGTCAGGCCATGGATCTGTGTTCGCGGGTCAATGCCGGACATGTTCTGAAAGACATCCAATCTGGCCGCGGCTTCCGGCTTCTGAGCTTCGGATAGAATGTGCTGCCCGAGGGCCGTCGGACGCAGTCGATCAACGTCCAAATGCGCAACCCAAACGGGCTGAGCGGCGACGTCGGCGCGGTGCAAGGGCGTGGCGTGTGAGTTGAGTGCAGCACCCAGAAGCACAGTGACTGCGACCAAAGAGTTAAATAAGTTAATTGGGTTAACTGAGTTAATTGAGGGTTTCGGCCAGCGCGGATTAGCGATTAATTTCATAGCTTATTCTTATTTCCAATCGAGAGGGGTTTAGGACTCTCTATCTAAGCATACGGACCAGACCGGCAATTGGTTACTGAGAATCTACAGTAGCGCAGGTTTCCAACCTGCTGTATCGCCGATTTCCAATCGGCAAATCGTCCGATCACCAAAGTGCGCCCGCCGCGCAGGCTGGAAGCACTGCGATACAGCAGATTGGAAATCTGCGCTACGAGGAAGGCAAGGCCAAAATGTAAATCACGCCTCCGGCCTGATTCACGCCGCCACCTGCATCGCTGCCACCGGCTGCTCCAGCCGCTTGCGCGCAAATCCCAGAATGTCTCCCAGCGCTACAAACCGATCCAGCCAATCTTGTGCCGCTCCTTCGCCAGCATCTGCCCGGCGGCGGAAATCGGGCAGAGTGTTCTGGAGCATCTCCCAATAGGTGTTCTGAACTTTGGCGAGATTTAAATTGAGCGGAAGAGGAATCATCAGTTGAGCCACTCTTTCGAGCGACCGCAGGACGTCCAGTTCATCAGGGGCGGCAGCCAGGCGCTCGATCATCTGTTCCAGCCTGTTTTTGACTACGAAGCTGAGTTGCGGGTCGAGTACGCGGCCATCCAGGGCTTGCGCGTCCTGGATGAGGCTTCGCAGGTGATCCAGATCCGGCTGGTCTGCCTCGATCTGCCCGCGGATGTCCCCTTGCAAAACCACATCCCGGACAGTTTCGAGGGCCTGGGGAAACGGCGCCCCCACGCTCTGGAGAAATTTCATGAGCGGCTCGTATCGTTCAGTAATAAGGCGGAAACGGCCTTCAATGTCTTCTCGCGTAGAAGCCAGGATTTCCTTGAGGATACGGCGCTGCTCGTCGCGGAAGAGAGATTTTAGAGAGCAGGGAACCTCGCCGAAGTGCCGATCTATCAACCGAATGGTTTCCGGAAAATCCGCACTGTCGTAAGCAGCCTTGATCTCTCGAATCATTGCGGCATGGGCTTCGTCCGAATCCGGTCGGCGCACACCGCCCGTAAGATTGTGCTCGCCCAGGTAGAGAATCGCGTAAGCCAGAATAGCAGATTCCTGGGTGATTTCAGAAACCACATCGGGTTTTCCGAGCGCCAGGCGCGCTTTGCCTGACGAAAGCAATTCCCTGCCTTCGTCATCGAAACGATAAGAGAAAATACGGGTCCGATCGCCATACTGCTGGAAGACCGAACTGATGGCGTAATGGGCCGTGGCCTTTGCCCTGTCAACCATCGCAGGCCGGACGAATTTCTCGTAGATCGCGCGGCCATCCTTTGGGTCGGGAAGATTGCTTTTGGCGTGTTCGAAATGCTCCAAAAATCCGGGTTCGAGGTCCTCATTGAAGACTTCACGTGCCAGTTGAAGCGCCCGCGCGGCGTACTGCACCACCTGCACGCTTTCGATGCCCGAGACCTCGTCGAAAAACCAGCCGCAACTGGTGTACATCAGCATCGCGTGCCGCTGCAATTCCAGGAGCTTCCAAACCGCAACCTTCTCCTCCTCGTTGAGCGCGCGCGTCGCGTGCCGAGCAAGGAACTGTTCCCGATTTTCCGGCGAACGATCCAGAACAACATATATATAATCGTCCCGCGCTTCCCACGGCTTCTTTAGATATTCGCCCGCCACCCTCTCGAACCGGGCTGCCAGCTCGTCGCGCAGCCAATCCAGCGACTGACGCAAAGGCGCGCGCCAGCCCTGGTTCCAGCCCGGGAAACCGCCGCTATTGCACCCGCAATCGGCCATCCACCGACCTACACCGTGCGAACAACTCCAGGCGGATTTTTCGTGGATTTGCGCCAGGTGCGTGGGCGGATGTTTCTCAAGGTATTCGCCGTAATTGGTCAGTTTGGCCAGATTGCGGCTCTCAATGAAATGGAGCGCATACGCAAGAGCCATCTCGCCTTTGCGGTGGTGATGGCCGTAGGATTCGCCGTCGCTGGCGATGTGGACCAACTGGTCCCTTCCCCGGTGATCATTGAACGCGCTTACCAGGCGTTGCGCGAAACGCTCCCCGTCCGAGAGCAGGTTCTCGAAGCCGACCGCTCGCGATACCGGTCCGTCGTAGAAGAAAAGGGTGATCGCTTGCTTTGACGGCAAGCGCATGAGATACGCTTGCGTTGGGTCTATTCGGCCCCCATTCACATCTTTCCACGCGCGCTTGCCCATGGGCCGGCTTTTACTGGCTTGGTACGGAGACAGGATCGTAAACTTGATTCCGCACCGGGCCAGGGTCTCGAGTGTATCGGTATCGGCCGCCGTCTCCGAGAGCCACATCCCTTCCGGTATGCGGCCAAAGCGATGTTCGAAATCCCGGATACCCCAAAGCACCTGCGTTTGTTTGTCGCGAGCATTGGCCAGCGGCAGGATCATGTGGTTATAAACCTGCGCCAGCGCCGAGCCGTGACCGGAGAACCTTTCCTGGCTTAGCTTGTCCGCGGCAACGATGGCCTCGTGCAGACCCGGCCTTTTCTCCATCATCCACGCCAGGAGCGTCGGCCCGAAATTGAAACTCATCCTGGAATAGTTGCTGGTAATCTCCTCGATGCGCCCCTCGCCGTCCAGGATGCGCGCGGCGGCATTGGGCGCATAACATTCGGCTGAGATTCTTTCATTCCAATCGTGATAAGGGGCCGCAGAATCTTGCAACTCTATGCTTTCAAGCCACGGGTTCTCACGCGGGGGTTGATAAAAGTGCCCGTGGATGCAGATATATTTTTCCATTGAAGACAGGATCGGCCTTGCCTCAACCTCGCTGGGAAAGCCGATGCTGTCAACGGGGTTAAACTCGCTCTTAACGCAAGGGCGCAAATACAGTTGGGAATCGGTCCGTCTGGAACTTGCATTCAAGCAGTGTCAGGCGTAGAGTGTCAGACATGAAGACGCTCACGATGCGCGAATTGAACAGAAATACGGCAAGTGTGTTGGACGCTGTTGAGCGGGGCGAAACATTCGAACTGCGACGCAACGGCAAGGCTGTTGGCTACATTACGCAGCGACCCCCAGGCGCGGAGCGAAAACCAGACTGGAAGGCTCATTTCGACTGGCTGCGCAAGGTGTCCAGCCCGGACGAGGACGCCAAACTGCTTGCCGAATTTGAGGAAGAGCGTCATCGGCAGAGGCAACGGGAGAAAGCTCTTGGAAATCTTCAATGAGGTTCGTCGCCGATTCAAGCGCGTTGGTCCGCCTCTACGTGCCAGATAGCAGCACGGAAAGCATTGAGCGGTTTTTGACCGACGAGGCAAAAACCATCAGCATCTCTGCGTTGGCCAGGATCGAAGTGCTCAATGTTTTGTTGCGGCACGAGGGCAGAGCCGCACGTTTCACCTCGGACCTTGAGGAAGGGATGCGCGTCCGTCTCGAACAAGTTGACTGGACCAAGGCTTTTCAGCAGGCGGAGAGCCTTGCCCGGCGTTTTTCCCGAACTCTTCGCCCGGGTGGCCACGATCTCGTGCTGGTAGCGGCAGCCGTAACCATGGGCGGAACCTGGTTTCTCTCCTTCGATCGAAATTCGCGACAACGTCCGCTGGCGGCCGCTGCCGGACTGCGTGTCTGGCCGCCTCTGGAAAAGAACGAAAAAGGGTTGGTCAGATACGCTTCTCGACCTTAGTGAGACAAATCCAGGGTTCGCAGCCACCTCAAGCAGAGACCCAGCGAATTATCCGATGACATGATGATAACGGCAGTAGTCCGTAGTCAGTAGTCAGGGGTCAGTGGTCCGTGGTCAGTAGTCCGCAGCCCTTGGTCTTGTGGTCTGTGGTCTTGTGGTCCTGTAGTCTCTTGAATGGGCGCGACAGGGATCGAACCTGCAAGGATTTCTCCAAAGGATCCTAAGTCCTTCGCGTCTGCCAATTCCGCCACGCGCCCAGGGCTGAGGAGCAACTGGAAAATAGCGCCGAGTAGGAATAGAGGCGAGCTGTTTTTGGGATGCGCGGATGACGGATGCCACGCGCTTGTGCGGCTTGGAAAATGTACACGAGCTTCCCCCTACATCCCGGCTTGGAACCTGGCAACCCCTACAAAGCCAGTGCCAACCTGTCAGAAGCATTTGCTTTAGGAGCTTTTCGGCTTGAAACTGAAAGGGGAGCTTCTGCCAAGCTTA
>PSRM01000371.1 GCA_003176045.1 Verrucomicrobiota bacterium
TTTAGCCGCCCGACGGCCGCCGGGCTGAAAAGCCCGGCTCACCGGCAGCCTGGAAAGGCTGCCCTACGTCACAGTATTTATGACCACGTCCACTAAGCGGGCCAAGTTTCCGCGACGAGCGGCAACTAGACCAATTTAACGATTTAACTTATTTAACTCATTTAACTTTCACGCCCTGCACGATCGCTTCCCACTCAACGCCTTTCTCAACTTCTCAAGGGGCATCGTATTTACCACATCCTCCTTCGTCAGCCACCCTTTGCGCGCGATTCCGGCGCCCAACCGCAAAAAACCCGCATGCTCCAGCCGATGCGCGTCGCAGTTGATGACACATTTTACCCCTTTGCTCTTTGCAAAAGGCCAGAAGCGCCAGTCCATGTCGAAGCGATAGGGACTCGCGTTGAGTTCGATCCAGGTGCCAGTTTCGGCGCAGGCGTCGATCACAGCGCGATGGTCCACTTTGTACCCATCACGTTCGAGCAGCAGCCGTCCAGTGAGATGGCCGAGGATATGCACGTACGGATTGCGCGCCACGCCGATCAGGCGTTTGGTGTTCTCTACTTCGGTTAAGCCGAAGCTTTGGTGGACACTGGCGATCACCACATCCAAGTCCTTCAGCAGATCATCCGGGAAATCCAACTTGCCGTCCTTTAGAATATCCACCTCTGCGCCCGTAAGCAGCCGAAACTCCGTTCCTTCCTTTGCCAGAGAATCGTTGATCTGTCGAATCTCCTGGAGTTGCTGGCGCACCCGCGGCACATCGAGCCCGTTGGCCTGGAAGGAGGATTTCGAATGGTCCGTAACGCCCCAATAGGCCAGCCCTAACTCCCGCATGGACTTCGCGATCTCCTCAGGGCGCTGATGCCCATCGCTCCAGGTCGAGTGGTTGTGCAGCGAGCCTTTAAGATCGGTCCACTCCAGCAATCGCGGCAGCGGTCCTTTCTCGGCCAATGCGATTTCGCCCATGTCCTCCCGCATCTCAGGCTCGACGTAGTGCAGGTCTAGTTTCTCAAAGATTTCTTCTTCCGTCTTGCATGCCACGAGCAGCTTCGGGTCGCGCGTTTCGACTTTCGAACGGAACAACCCGTATTCGTTCAGCCGCAAGCCACGTTCAATCGCCCGCTGGCGCATGACGATATTATGTTCCTTGCTCCCGGTGAAATACATCAGCGCAAACGGAAATTCAGCGTCGCTCACCACCCGCAGATCCGATTGAATGCCGCCCTCCAGCAGCACGCTCGCCTTGGTTTCGCCTTTGGCCACCACGCTTATGATCCCTGGCTGGCTCGCAAAAAAATCGAGCACCTCAGCCGGTTTCTTCGAGGACGCCAGCAGGTCAACGTCACCGATGATCTCACGATGTCGCCGCAAGCTTCCCGCAGCGCTGCACCGGATCACAGCGGGGTGTGAGCGCAGGGCCTCGAGTAGAGACTCCGAGAGCGGCATTGCGTCGCTGATCAGATGTTTGGCTGCGTATGCCCGTCGGCGCTCGATCCCATCGCAAATGTTCTTCTGTGTCTTCTCACCGAACCCTTTGAGGGGCGCCACTTTGCCTTCTTTACAGGCCTGTTCCAATTGCTCGACCGTCTCGATCCGTAGCTCATCATGCAGTGCCTTGATCTTCTTAGGCCCAAGGCCAGGAATTTCCAGCATCAACACCAACCCCGGCGGTGTGGCAGCCTTGAGGTCCTCGTAGTAGGTGAGCTTGCCGGTCGTGACCAGTTCACAGATTTTCTTTTGAATGGATTCCCCGATGCCCTTTACTTCCGCCAACCGCTCCTCTGCAATGACTTTGTCCAGCGGTTCGCTAAGCCCTTCAAGCGCGCGCGCCGCGTTCGTGTAGGCGCGCGATTTGAAAGGGTTCTCGCCTTTCAGCTCGAGCAGCGTCGCGATATTCACCAGAATATTGGCGATTTCATCTTTGGATGTTGACATAGGACGCGTTCCTCTAAATTAGAACGGTGAGAATAGACCACACTCTAACAAGCCAGGCAACCCGTACCTAACCATGACGGGCGTTACAAGATGGGACTTGGGCATGATGGCTGGTTCCGTTTCTAATTCAATTACGCAGGACTTCCAGGCGTGCCGAAGCTGATCCAACTCACCGGCTTGGCTCCTTGCAAAGATCAGACCCGATGAATTGGAAGTCTTAGCGCTTCAACAATTTTTCGCGCTATAAAATGACGGCGCTCGTCCGTGACAGTCCCTTTGCGCTCCTGAAATTGAGCTTTCGAGAGCAAGTGAATTTTGTCGCAGCGCACCATGGTCTTCCAGTCGAGTCCATCGGCTTCGTCCAGGATTTCTTCGGTGGCTTTCGCAGGGCGATTGACTTTAGCGGAGGTGCAGAGCAGGGCATTAACTTCCTCCACGTCGGGATTCTGACAGGCTTCGTCATTGGAGATAATGACGGCAGGATGTCGCTTCTCCTTGCTGAAAGGGAACATCAGAATATCCCACTGATTGAAGCTTCTCGAAGGCCGTCCGTTCATTCAAGGTCTTTTGGAGCCCGGACTACCGATGCTTTTGCTAAACGGTTTTCCTCCTGGATCTCTGCCTTGCTATAGCAGGACGCAAAATAACCAGGTGGGCGCACAGGAATAGGATCAATTGGCGGGACCTCCTGCAAAATAAACCGCCGTTGTCCGCGCACAATATACACGATTTCTCCTCTTGCGGCTTTTTCCATCAGCCGGCCCAAATAAGTTTTGGCGCTGCTAAGGCTGAAGCTTTCGGCTTGCAAGTTGACTCTCGGCTTACCGCGCGCGTCGTGTCTAGCTTTCATAGGCTAAAAATAGCCTGTTCGCAGCCCGATGTCCAGTGAATCGCTTGCTGCTTGCGCAGTGTTGAAGGCAGGTGCAAAAATGATTTATGAAACAACCCTTTCCCCTCTCTCGCCGCGAGTTCATCGAAAAGGCCGGCACCATTACGGCCATTGGTTTTGCTGCCCCCACGCTCGTAACCGCAACTGAACCAACCCCCCCTGCGCACCGCGCACCAAACAGCCGCATCCACCTGGGCATCATCGGTTGCGGGAACATGGGGCGGGCAAACCTCGCGGCGTGCGCCAGCCAATCGGACGTTGTCGTCACCGCTGCCTGCGATGTTTGGAAGGAACATCGGGATGCGGTTGTCCAGCAGTTCAAAGACACCTGCAAAGGCTACAGCGATTTCCGCGAGATGGTTGCGCAAAAGGACCTCGATGCGGTGATCATTGCCACCCCACCCCACTGGCACACATTGCTGACAATCGCCGCCTGCGAGGCGGGTAAGGACATCTATTTACAAAAGCCAATGACGCTGCACCTGGCCGAGGCGTTCGCAGTGCGCAACGCCGTCAAAAGGCACGACCGCATCTGCCAGATCGGGACGCAGATTCACGCGTCGGAGAATTACCGTCGCGTGGTCGAGTACGTCCGCTCCGGTAACCTTGGCCCGATTGGAGTGGTTCGGAGCTTCAATGTGCTGAACCAGGGGCCTGAAGGCATCGGACACTGCGCGCCTGCGCAACCACCTGCAGGTTTGGACTGGGACATGTGGTGCGGGCCGGCGGCCAAATGCGCGTTCAATTCGAATCTTGTTTCCAATGGCTATTTCCACAATTCGTGGATGGCGTTCAGCGGCGGTTGGACGTGTGGCATGGCGGCGCACGTCATTGATCTGCCCATTTGGGCGATGGACCTGGGCTACCCTCTGATCACCAGTTCCTCAGGGGGCCGATTCGTGGTCAAAAACGACGGCGACGCCTATGACCACCACGAGGTCCTCTGGCGCTATCCGAACCTCACGCTGACCTGGATGAGTTCTTTAACCAACAGTTATGGTTTCGATCTGGAGGGGGAACCTAAAACTCATCAGCGAATCGGTATTTATTTTCATGGCGCCAATGGGACACTGTTCGCCGATTATAATACGCTCAAAGTCGTTCCCGAAGGTGATCGAATGAAGGAGAAAGCGGCGCCGCCCAGATCAATTGCCTCTTCACCAGGCCACGAACGCGAATGGCTGGACTGCGTCAAATCCCGTCGCCAGCCAAGCTGCAACCCGGACTACCATATCAAGGTCCATGTGCCCATCATGCTCAGTATGCTCTCTCTGAAGCTGGGCCGCTCCATTCACTTTGATCCCACCACGGAAAAGATCATCGGAGATCACGAGGCAACGCGTCTTGCGATGCCGGAGTACCGAGCACCCTGGAAGTTCCCGAAGAAGTATCTGAGTTAACGCAAAGCGCTGCGCAAACACCAAACACCAAACTCCAAACACCAGAGAAACTCCAAATCTCAAATACCAAGGGCTACGAACGCCATTGGTGTTTGGTTTTTGGTGTTTCATCACTTTGCGTCTTTGCACCTTTGCGTCTATGCGTTAAATGTTCAGCTTATTTTCCCAAGACGTACACGTAACCGTCACCCACGCTTGCGACGATCTCGCTTTTCCCATGTCCGTTAATGTCGGCGAGAATTACTGATCCCACGGGCGCATCGAACTGTTTGCGCCAAACGATTTCGGCGTGATCGCCGGCATCCCGCACTGCGAGAAGGTTGCCATCCTGGCCGCCGAAAACCAGTTCCGGTTCGCCACAACCATCCACGTCGCCGCTGATGATGCCTGAGGTTGCCGTCTCCAGTTGCATTTTCCAAAGAAGCTTCCCCGTGGAGGCGTCGAAGCAGACAAGGGAACCGTCGGCTTCCATCTGCGCGCCGCGCCAGCCGCGATCCTTTGACGGCCGCAACAAACCTTCGTTGAAGCCGCAGTTGCCCTCCCGCATAGGCCAGCGCTCGGTGGGGAGATACTCACGCCAAAGGCCTCGTTTCCCATCCAGCGAGATGCTCCCACGGCAACTATAGACACCACCAAGATAAACGAAGGGATCGGATCCTTTGGCGTCGAGCGGAGCAGGGGAAGCGTATGCAGCCCACCAATGCAACAACGGTTCAATGTTCACAGGGCCAACCAACAGATTTCCGTTCCTGCCGTCGGCCACGCAATAAAAGTCCGGGTTGCAAAAGAGCACGTCATCCGCCCCGTCATGGTTGAAATCCCATACAGAAGCTCGGCCACCCAAGGGTTGAAAATGACGTTCGATGGCCGGCAATTCTTCGCGCTGCCAGACCACTTTGCCGGTAAGGCCATCGAGCACACACGTGCGCGCAGCGGGTTTCGCAGCGTAGGCAAAGACGTCCAGATGTTTTGCGCCGGTAAAATGGCCCACGGTGAAAAAGAGAGGACGCTCGGCGTACTGGCCGCAAGCGCCACTGTGCGGCATGGAATATCGCCAAAGCGTTTTTTTATGAGGATCGCGGGCCTGAATCCAGAGGTCTCCATCCTCCGCCCGCCCTGCAGTGAGCAGGCAGGGATGACCGTCCCCCGGCAGATCGCAAATGATCGGGATTTCAGAAGAAGGGAACTCGTCCTTTGGCACAAGCTGACTCTTCTCAAGCCGCAGCACAGTCGCCTTGGTGTTGTCGTAAAGTAGAATGTCGTTTCGGCCGCGCCCTCCCAGATCGGCGGCGAGCAGATAGGGAACCATATTGCCCTGGAGTGGAGGAATTTTAGGGGGAAGAACCGGGGACGGTTTTTGGGGGGGCTTGCCGGCTTTAGCGACAATCACGCCGTGCTGATCAAGGCCCCAGGCCTGGAGCGCCGAACTCTGTTTCGGTGCGAGCGGAGTTTCGGTACTCGGTCGGGCCGAAACGGAGTTCGGCGCTCCGGAAGTGAAGAACTCCGGGCGCCCATCGCTGTCCACGTCCGAAGTCACTGCCCAGCGGACGTTGACAGCGTTGAAATAGAAGGCCCGAAGGTCACTCGAGACACCAGGTTCCAGGGCAAATTGAGCATGCTCCAGAGACAAGAGCTTCTCCATTTTCCCATCGCGCAATCTCCAAACCTCACAGCTCTCCGGCGGTTCATATTCGAGCAACGAACTGCGCGCGCAGAGTAGTGCTCGAGGCCCATTTGTGCCCCAAAGCGGCACGGAGGCCAGCGGTACAAGGTCAGGCAATTGAACCGTTTCCTTGCCCGATGCTGCATCCAGTATAAACAGATGCCAGCGTTTATCCGTCACGCCATCGAACAAACCGCAGATGATTTGCTTATGGCCTTTGCCTTCGAGGTCAACGACCGGATCGGATGGACACACTAGCGCACGTGCTTCTGTCGTGACCGGGTCCGGCCAGCCACGCGCCCAGGCAAACTGGAGTTTTCCATCCACATTGCGCAGCACGTCCACGTGTTTGGTGCGAGAGATGTTTACGAAATCGAGCTTGCCGTCGCCGTCCACATCCACGAGTTCGTTCCACCCGTACTGCCTGACATTGGCGCCCTGCGGGTTCCAGGTCGTGTGCGACTGAATTGCGCCCGTAGCGAGATCTATGTTCCAGACGTGACACCAACTGTCCACGACCGCGTGAAAGTGTCCATCGCCGTTCGGATCACCAACTGTCACCGCGGGATAATACACCTGGAATTCCGTCGGAATGTGTGACCAGCGTTGGGTCACGCTTTGGCCGTCAAAGCTCCAGAGCGAGAATTGGCCCAGGCACGCCGGCGGCCCGCTCTCGGATTGACGCATTGAGGTGACGAGGAAAATCTGTTTGCCCTTTTCGCCGGGAATCCAGGGCCCGCAATGACCCCGCCATGAGTAATCCCCGGTGCTGATTTCAATAGCCGCGCGCTTCTCCCCCGTGCGACCATCCAGAATCAAATAAGCTTGTCGCGTGATGCCCACGTGGCCAGCAACAGCGATGACTTCGTTGTGGCCGTCACCATCGAGGTCCTCGACCCATTCCACATGGTCCAGAACGTAACCGGGCGCCACACTTTCCCAGACTCGGTTCCCAGCAGGATCGTAAGCCGTCAGCCCCGCCCTGGCGGCGATGATGACATCCTCTTTCTTACCCGTACCGCGCAAGTCCGCAAAGGTGGCGGCCCCTTGCTGCGCGCCAACGAAGTATTTGGCCAGCACGCGGGGAGATTGCTTCATGGCCCCCGGAAGGGTCTGGCATGCCGTCAGTTGCGCATCGTGCCGCCATTGCGGCCATTGGCCATCGGAGGCGGAAGACGTGAACGAAATAAGAAGCCATGCGCAGGCTTGCGTTCGTAGCAGCCGAGGTAACGAGGCTCTAATCAATTTCGGATTTCGGATTTCGGATTTCGGATTTTAATTAGAACCTCCTTGCCATGGCTATGGACCGAAGAATACTTCGGCCGCCTTCATTTCGAATCCAGAAAGCAGACGTGAGGAAGCAATCTGATCCCCGGCGCTCCGCATGTGCAGACGGTAACGGCCGCTTTCCAGCGACAAAACTTCGACAGTTTGCGCTTCCGGATCAACAATCCAGTATTCTTTGACCCCGTACTGTTCGTAAAGATCTCTCTTTTCAATGCGATCACGATTGCGTCTGCCCAGCGAAATAACCTCCGCCACCAAATCTGCCGGTCCATTGAGAACGCGGCCGATGATGCCCAATCGAGCCTGAGCGATAAAGGCTACGTCCGGTTGCACCACTCGGTGTGGAGAAAGGACCATGTCCATCGGAGCAGTGGTGACTTTCCCAAGCTTATGATCGGATACCCAGGCATGCAAACGGCGATAGAATCGAAGCACGATCTCCTGGTGATCGAATGAAGGTGATGGTGACAAGATTATTTCTCCGTCCCAGAGTTCGCATGGCTGATTGCTTTCGGGGAACTCGGCGACTAATTCGTCATAAGTATAGAGACGATTGGGCTGCGGAAGAACCTGCGGCTCTAGCGTGGTGGCGCCTTCATTCATGCGAAGAAAAATAGTCTCTGAGGCAGATTTTGACAAATTTCGATCGTTATCGGCGCTAGCTCATTCTCCTCCGCGCTCACCCAGTCGATACCTATGCGCCGTAAAATATCGCATTCCCAGGAATCTCCAATCCCGGGAGCAAGCGCGAAGACGCTGCCTGATCCGCGCCGCACCGCATCAACAGTCGATACCGTCCACTTTCGAGAGACAATACCTCAACAGTTTGAGCTTCCGGGTCAATAATCCAGTACTCTTTTACCCCGTACTGTTCGTAGAGATCTCGTTTTTCGATTCGATCACGATTGCGCCTGCCCAATGAAATGACCTCCAGGACCAAATCCGCAGGCCCATTAATGGCTCTTCCTATGATAGCCAGACGGTCCTTTGCGATAAAGGCGACGTCGGGTTGCATCACCCGGTGAGGTGAAAGCACCATGTCTATCGGAGCGGTCACAACTTCCCCGAGCTTACGCTCGGAAACCCAAGCGAAAAGCTTCCGATAAAAGCTGCCTACGATTTTTTGATGATCAAAGGATGGTGCGGCAGACATGATTATTTCTCCGTCCCAAAGTTCGCACGGCAGGTTGCTTTCCGGGAACTCGGCCAGCATTTCATCATAGGTATAGAGGCGTTGCGGTTGTGGAATAACCGGCCGCTCCAAAATGGCGTGGCTTTCATTCATGCAGGCAAGTTACGCGGTTAATTGGCCTTTGACAACTTCGTGTCCTCACCGGCGTCTGCCCGCTCGCTTCCGTGCGCGCGGTTTCATGATTTTGCGAGGCTTTCGAGTAGCTTTTTTCTTCGCTTGGGACTTACGTGCCTTGCGCTTGGGTCTTGCTTTGGCGCGAACGCGTTTTGGGGCGGCTTTCCTGCGCACGGGCTTGGCTGCCTTCCTGGCCGCCTTTGGTTTGCGAGGCTTGACTGGCTTGCGCGCGGCCGGCCTGCGCGCGCGAGGTTCCGGCGTTACGATCTCCTCCACAACAAGCGCAGACACGGCTGTCTGCGCTCCGGGTTCCTCCTCACGCCAGCCATGGGCATCACGCACGCTGATCATGGCCGCCAGAATGCTGTCCCAGGTTTCGGGCTGCATCATCTTCGCGTTGGGAAACATGCAGCCATCCCAGCAGATGTGGCGAAAAGCGCGGGTGGACTGGCCGCTTTCATCGCGCAGCCAAAAACCGGCGTGGTGCGCAATGTCCAGCTTGCCATCCGGATCATTGGGCAGGCAATGGTGACCGGTCTTGTCGTGCGTGCCGGAACCGTGAACCGTCGCGTCATTCTGAGCGACGTGGAAATCTATTGTCCAGGGCCGAAGCTTCTCTGTAAGGGTTGCGAGGGCGTCGTTGAGACCACTCGGGTCCGACCAGTCCCAATCCGCTGGCAGGATTGCGTCCTCGGGCGCATTGTAGCCAAGGACATATAGGAGCGTGTGGGCCATGTCGGCCTGGAAGCCCAGTGTCGCAGGTCGGTTCACCCGTTCCAGCAAGTCCACCATTCGCTTCCAACTATGCATGCCGCCCCAGCAAATTTCGCCTTCGGCAGCAAGGCGTTCACCGAATCCCTGAGCCACCTCGCAAGCCTCTGTAAATGTCTGGGCTATTTTTGACTGGTTACCCTCCGGATCGTGGGACCAATCTCCCGGGCTGCACGCCGAATCAATTCGGACCACGCCGTAAGGCCTGGCCCCCAACTCACGAAGCTTCTGAGCAATTCGGCAAGCTTTCCGCACCTGCCCGAGGAAACGCTGCCGATCCTCATCGCTGCCCATGGCCGACCCGCCGCCAGTCGGCGGCCAGACCGGTGCTACCACCGAGCCGACGACGAAGCCTTTTGATCCCACCTTCTCCGCCAGCCGTTTGAGCCCGTCATTGTCAATTTCAATGCTGACGTGCGGTTCGAAAAGGAACAGGTCCACGCCATCGAATTTGACACCGTCCACATCAGCAGCCGCGGTCAAGTCGAGCATGGTGTCCAGGTTGATGCTGGGCTCAGCGCCTGGACTGCCTTTGCCGACTAATCCGGGCCACATTGCATTGTGAAGTTTGGGGAAATTGTTGGTATGCTCTATGCTCATACGAATGTCCTTTGTGAGTTCCAAGGCAAGAGTACTAAAGTCGTGCGGCTTGGCAACACACAATGGCCAAAACAAGTTGTTTGCTCCGCACGGCCAAAATATATTAGGGCGAAAATAGGACAGGCGTCCCGCCTGCCCCCGGGTGAGTCTTCCATTAAAAGATGGAAACCATTCTCGAAACAAAAAACTTGCGAGTCGAATATCGGCCTCAAGGCCGTGGCCAGCCAAAAAAGCTGGCCGTGAGGGACCTGAACCTCAAGGTCGAGGCAGGCGAAGTTTTTGGTTTTTTGGGCCCGAATGGCGCCGGCAAAACGACCACGATGAACGTGCTGCTCGGGTTCGTGAACGCAACGAGCGGCGCGGCGTATCTGTTCGGCGTGGATGTCCGCCAGCCTATCGCCCGGCAACGCATTGGCTACCTGCCTGAACTTACTTACTATTACAAATTCCTCACCGCCGAAGAGTTGCTTCGCTTTTACGCCCGCATCTTTGGAATGAGCCGAGCTCAAGCTGATGAACGGATCGAGGAGCTATTGAAACTGGTCGAGTTGGATAGTGCTCGCAAGCGACCCATCAAGACTTACTCCAAGGGGATGCAGCAGCGCGTGGGCCTGGCGCAGGCGCTCATTAATGATCCCGACCTTCTTATCCTGGACGAACCGACCAGTGGTCTCGACCCTTTGGGCCGCATGAAGGTACGTGAAATCATCCAACGTTTGAAGAACGAAGGCAAAACCGTCTTCTTCTCATCACACGAACTGGGTGAAGTGGAAACAGTGTGCGACCGGGTGGCCATCATTCACCAGGGCGAACTCAAGGTTGAAGGCCGCGTGGATGATCTGGTTGAAACCCATCAAGGAAATCTGGAGAAGATTTTCCTGAGCATTGTGGGTTACGAGGGGCGAAGCGCCGTGGCAGCTGCCTCGGTCACGTCCTGAAATTTTATAATGAAATCCGAAATCCGAAGCTCGAACCCCGAAAGAAGTCCGAAGGACGAAACCCGAATCCTTGACCTCTCATGCCCAAGAGCTTATCAACGTAGATTCGTCCGGGTGACTCGCCCATTTTGCGATAATATTACTGAATTCGGACTTCGGACTTGTTTCGGATTTCGGATTTCGGGCTTCGGATTTCGGACTTCGCCATGACCACGATCCTTGCCATAGCCGGCCTTGTGATCAAGGAACTCTACCGCCGCAAAGACTTTTACGTCTTGCTGGTGATGACGGTGGTGATCACTGCCGTTTCCTGGCTCATGAATTTCTTCGGCGAAAACAATATCGTCCGCCTGCTTAAAAGTATCTGCCTGATGCTGATTTGGATTTCCGCCCTCGTAATCGCAGTGGTCACCACCGCGCGCCAAATCCCCGCCGAGCGGGAGAGCCGGACCATTTTCCCACTCCTGGCGAAGCCGGTTACACGGCGCCAGGTGCTCATGGGAAAATTCCTGGGCTGCTGGTTGGCCTGTGGAATCGCGCTGGTCGTCTTTTATCTCTTTTTCGGAATCGTCACTGCCACACGCGAGCATCTGGCCGTAACAGAACTGATCAAGGGTTTTTGGTTGCAATGGGTGATGTTGGCAATCGTCATTGGCCTGGCGCTGTTGGGATCCATTGTATTCGCGGCTCCGTCGTCCAACTCGACGATCTGCTTCGTGGTTGTGGGTGGCATTCTTTTCCTTGGCGGCCATTTAGGCCAGGTCGCAATGCATTTGACCGAACCGGGTCGCACCATCGTTTATGCGGTCTATTTCCTGATTCCGCACCTGGAATGGTACAATCAGCGCGAAGCCCTTGTGAATGACCGCGCGCTGGCCGCCTGGAGTTATTGCGCCCTGGCTACAGCATACGCGGCGGTCTATGTGGCGGCCCTGTTGCAAGCCACCTGGCTGGTGTTCAGGCGAAAAACGTTGAATGTATGAAACAGGCCACCAATCAACTGCTCATCCTGATTGGGCTCGTGGTCGCCTCCTTCAGCGGCGCGGCCTGGCTGGCACCTCAAGGAGAGGCAGTCGCCGCCAGCGAGGGACAGGGCAGCCTGCTGACGCTGTTGTTTGGCGAAGGGCGGAAGGTCGTAGGAAGTTACTTCTTGAGACAAGCCGACGTCACATTCCACAGCGGCTATTACCCCACGATTTTCGACGGCGCGCAGGAACCGACCGACCGCCGCTACATGACCAGCACTGAAGGCTCGCCGGAGGACGAGCAGCATGATCGCGAGATGGACAATTTTTTCAAAGAGCCGCCGCGCTGGGACCTCATCGCGCGCTTTGGGCGGCATTTCATGATTACCGAGCACACTCACTTGAAGGAAGAGAATCAGCGCGAGATTCTGCCTTGGCTAAAACTCTCGGCCGAGTTGGACCCACAGAACGTGCAAACCTACACCGTCGGGGCTTATTTCCTGCGCGCCCATCTCCACAAACCAGAGCAGGCGGAGAAATTCCTGCGCCAGGGGCTCCGGGCAAATCCGAACAGCTATGAAATCCTCTACGAACTGGGCCGGCTCAATCTTGAGAACTTGAAAAACCCATTCCGTGCGCGGAATCTTTTGGGAAAGGCTTTAAAGTGTTGGGATCAGGAGGAGGGACAAAAGCCCGAGAAGGAGCGAAACCTCTACACGAAAGAAGAGATCATCACGCATCTCGCGCTTTCGGAGAAGGAAGCAGGGGATATCCCCAAGGCCATCGAATATTTTGAGATGGCGAAAAAGCTTTCACCAAATCCGCAGGCGATTCAGAACTGGATTGATGAGTTGAAGCATGGGATGCGGTAAGTCCCGGGCCTTTCCAGTTGCACTGCAACTCAATGTCTGTCCAAGGGCAGAATGGTTGAAAAAGGGCTGAAAAAGAGTCAATGCTCATTTGTTTGGTATTTGGAGTTTTTCGCCCCGTTTGCTTAAATAGCGCCACATGAAAAAGCGCCTGGCGCAGGTCCGCCGCCATACTTCAGAGACGGACATTACTTTGCGCCTCAACATAGATGGGAAAGGCAAGGCGGGTGTTAAGACCGGGGTTCCGTTTTTCGACCACATGCTGACATTATTCGCCAGGCACGCGGTCATGGATCTTGAACTTCGATGTAAAGGCGACTTGGCAGTGGATGCCCATCACACGGTCGAAGATTGTGGCCTGTCGTTGGGGCAGGCCTTTGCGAAGGCGCTGGGGGACAAGAAAGGCATACGGCGCTACGGAACAGGTTTCCAGCCAACTAAAGGCGAAGCCTATGTTCCCATGGATGAATGTCTCGCTCGCTGTGTTATAGATTTCAGTGGCCGGCCGTTTCTGGTCTGGCGAGGTTTGAACCAGTTTGCCCACAAGGCAGTCAGTATATCTGAGAAGAATCAGGATATGTCAAGTGCCTTTCGGTTCGGACTGGCGAAGGAATTCTTTCAGGGCTTCGCCAACGAGGCCAGGTGCAATTTACACCTTGAACTACTTTATGGGGATGAACCGCATCATATCGTGGAAGCTCTCTTCAAGGCGTTTGCCAGAGCGGTGGATGCGGCATGTCAGAGAGATCCGAGGATCGCCGGACGTGTGCCTTCGACCAAAGGCAGACTGTGAAAGAAAAGAGTATAAACACCAAACACCAAACACCAAGCTCCAGAGAAACACCAAGCTCCAAATCTCAAAAGTCGGCCCCAGGCGGTTTGGAGCCTGAGATTTGGAGCTTCTCTGGTGTTTGGTGTTTGGTGTTTGATCTCTGGTGTTTGGTGTTTGGTTTTTGGTGTTTGCGCCTTCGGACGCTTTCCGATGAATAGCTGCTAGTGGCGCCGCGTCCAACCAATGAAAGATCATTCCTCGGCAGATGATCCGGCGCTGGTGAAGGCCTCCCAGCGCGGGGACATGCGCGCCTTTGAGGAGTTGGTGGCGCGGCACCGCGATAAGATCTATGCGCGCGCCTTCAGCATGATGAGGAATGAAGAAGAAGCAGTTGATCTTTCTCAGGAAGCCTGGGTGAAAGGGTGGCAACGGCTCAAACAGTTCCAGGGCGAATCGAGCTTCGGCACCTGGATGACGCGCATCGTCATCAATCTTTGCCTGGACCAATTGCGCAAACAGAAAAGGCAGCGCGCCGAATCCATCGAGGAACTGGAGCAGGAAGCCGGCGGAGTTGAGCGCCAGATGCCCGTGATCACGGTGAACCCTACCGCTGGGCTTGAACGGCGCGAGTTGCGCGAGCGCATTGATCGGGCGCTGGGCCAGTTGTCCTATGAGCATCGCACGGTACTGGTGCTGCACGAATTTGAAGAAATGGAGTACAAAGAGATCGCCAAAGTGATGCAATGCTCGATCGGTACGATCATGTCGCGGCTTTTTTATGCGCGCCGCAAGATGGCGGCCCTGTTAGCTGATTTGAGAAAATCTGGCAGTGAAACCACCTAAACGACTCGGCAAGAAACCTGCTCACATTTAGATTAAGCAATGGATTACGAACGACAACTGAAGCTCCAGTCATTCCTGGATGGAGAACTGAGCGAGGGCGAAAAGCGGGAAGTGGCCAATTGGTTGGCGCAAGATAAGGAGGCTACTGCGCTGCTGGGCGAACTGCGCAACACGCGTTCTGCCATGGTAGGTTTCGAGATCGGCCTGGAACTTCCGGAATCCCGCGAATTCTTTTGGTCTAAGGTAAGCCGCCAAATCGAGGCGCTCGAACCTGAGCCGGCCGTTTCGTCCTCTCCTTCCTGGCTACGCTTCCTGCGCCGGGTCCTGGTTCCGACCGCCGCAATTGCCGCCCTCGTTTTGGCTGCGTTTCTGGTAACGACGCAGTCCCCCCCTCGTTATTCCGGAGCTGAGACTGCACTGGACGATTCTGGCGCCTTCACCTATCACGATTATGATGAA
>PSRM01000106.1 GCA_003176045.1 Verrucomicrobiota bacterium
AACGAATCGAAGGCTTACTCCGCCCCTTTTTTTGAATGGTAAATGTCTATTTATTTATGCGCGGCTATATAGCGGCCTAATTTTGTCATAGGAGTCGCGGACGGCCTCGTCCGCGTTCAGGACCGAAACCGGTCGGGCGACAAAAATTCCAGCCGCTCTACGCAGGCTTCCCGCTAAGCGCCAATTCCAGCAAGGTCTTGAGCAAAGGCGCGTCGAAAGGCTTGCTCTGGAAATAGACGTCTTCGATTTGCTGATAGGCCGTCAGTGCGGCATCCATGGTGCCGTGGCCTGTTAAAATGATGACCTTTGCCCCGGGCCATTTTTTCTTAACCGCTGGCAGCAAGTCCAGGCCGTTGCCATCGGGAAGTTTCAGGTCCAGAATGACCGCATCCTGCGCGCCCCTGGTGAGGGCCTGGCGCAGTTCGGCCAGGGTTGCCGCCTGTTCCACCTGATAACCATCGGCCATTAGAATTTCTTCTAATGCACCCCTCAATGGTTCATCATCCTCGACAATCATTATTTTTGCTTTCATTAGAGATTGCTATTGACTCAAAAGCAGCAGCCCTTCATTATGCGACAGTCAGCACCTAAGTATTAGGTGTTTGGCATGAGAATTTGTCAATGGCATTAACGTACAATTACGGGCGTAGAACGCCCAAATACTACGGATTTCAAAAGGTTCCGCTACTATGATATAACGCACGGTGCGAACGTTAGATGATTGTGGCACCCTACAACAAACGCTGCTTAATCCTCCCGCTCACGATGTGTGTAGCGGGGACTGACCAATGCCCTGGCTGCCTGCCGTTCGCGGCTCCGGCCGGTTTTCCCCGTGCCCTCCATAGCTTTAGCTGCGGAGGGTTGACCCTCAACCCCTCGGCGCGCCGAAGTGAAGCGAAGGCGGCTCAACCCTCCTAATGATCAAGCTAGCCACCATGCGTCGTGTAGAGGCGGAGGCCATTCCGGCCCATACCACCACGCTCAGCGTAAGTTGGCTCAATAACCAATTCAAGGCCGTAGCGGTCCATCGCGGCACGGTCGAGGGAACGTATGAACACCCCGTTGATGTTGATGGCGCGAACAATTTCGAAGCGCTCATTCGCGAGGCTGTCCGTCAAACCGGCTATCATGGCCAGACTGTCTCGCTGGTCCTGGCCCACCCCCGATTGGCCCAACAACTGGTTGATGTTCCACCCCTCAAGGACGCGGCCGTCAGGAGGGTGCTGCAACGGCAGGCCCAGCAGCAGAAGCTCTTTCCAGGCGAGGCTGCCTGGGCCTATCAAAGGTCTCTTTCGGCCAAAGGCGCGCAACAGGTCATTTTGCACCTTTTCCCAAAAGGATTGCAGGATCAGCTCGTTCAGGGCGCCCAGCGCAACTCACTGCACCTGGTTTCCCTTGTTCCGCCCTCGGCCCTCATCCATCGGCAATTGGCGCGTTTGGGCGCAGAAAAAGGGGATCTTAATCTTCTGGCTGCGGAAACAGGGGGTTCTACCACCATCGTCATCGCCCGAGGGGACGGGCAGATCGTTCTGGTCCGCACGTTGACCGGCACCTGGAATGACGGGCCGGAAAGGCTCGCGTTGGATCTGAATCGTACGCTCCCCTTCATAGCTCAGCAGTTCGGTTCGCCTGTAAAGAATCTGTGGCTTTTTGGCCCTGGGGCCGCCGAGCAACGAGAGGCTATGCAGCGGACCATGCAGCTTGGACTGCACCTGAGTCCCGTTGAGCACACCCCGCTTTACTGGGCCATTGAGGCGCTGAAACTCCAGCCCTCCGAGACCCCTAATTTTATCACCCCCGTTATGCAGCAGGCGCCCCAGCGCCGCGCTTTCGCGAAGGTGACTGCCGTCGCCGCAGGCTTCGTGCTGCTGGCTTCCCTGGCGACCGCCGCCGTTTGCCAGTTCCAGGCCAAACAGGAAGCCTCTCGGATTGACAATCTGCAAAAAAATGCCGCGCGGCTCAAGACCAGTCTCGACCAGCTCAATGGCCAAACCGCCGATTTGGCCCGCGAACAACAAATGGTGCAACTGGTCATTGATGGAAAGGAGCCCCCGGTTCCACTGTGGTTCCTCGGTTATCTGGGCGAGGCGGTTCCACGCGACCTTGTGGTTACAAACCTGCACGTCAAACGCGACGGCGATGTGTGGCAGGTTCAAATGGCTGGCGTTCCCCAAACCACTGTGCAAGCAGTCACGTTGGAGTCTTTTTCACTCTCCGTGGCGAAGCTTACGGCCAATCTGGCAAATGGCCCATTCCATGTTTCTGTGCCCGGGGCGGGCAAAACACCCAAAACCAGGGAGCTGCGCTTTCTAATCGAAGGAGTCATGCGATGAGCGACGACACCACGAATCCGACAGCGGCCACGTTTCCCGCGCGCCAAACGGGGCAGCCTGCCTTGCCGGTCCCTGCGAAGAGCATTGGGACCCGTGACTGGATATACCGGGTCGGAATCTTCGTCGTGCTGGTCCCGTCGCTCGCTTTGGCCTGGTGGAGCTATACCAACGTCCTCCAGCCAAGTCTTGAACAGTCGCGCAAGCTCATTTCCGACGTCAGCCGCCTCGAGGCAGACGTTGACCGGTTATCAAGAAAGTTCACACCGGCCGAAACCGAAGAAATCACGAACAAGTACGCCCAGATACCGAACCATTTGTTCGATAACACCGCCGCGCTCGAACTTTGGCTGGCTGATTTCAAAAGCCAGGCCAACACGCTGGGGCTTGACGTCAAAGCGGATGTGGGCAAACCAACCCCGCAGGCCACTTCGCCGAAAAAGCTCGCCGTGATTCCATCCTCGCTGTCTATCGAGGCTCAGCCGGGGACAAATGTGAACAGCGTGGTGCCGTTTCCCTGTCAGCGCTTGCTTAGGGTGGCGCAAATATTCGGCGCCCAGGGAAAGCGGACGGACCTGACGGAGTTGACCGTCTTCTGCGGCACCAATTCGATTTCACGGGCTACAATCACACTCGATTGCTGGGCAAATGAGGAGGGAACCCAATGAAACTGACAACTCGCTATGTTATGCCAGACCGGTCCCGCCGGTCTGACCGGTCCAACCCATGAACCTGCTACGCAACCCAATCGTCGTCGGCGGCCTGGTGGTGATCGCTTTGGGAATCGTCGGCTACCAGATTTTTCAGCCGCGCTGGCCGGGCTCCCGTGCCAACTCGTCCGCCCCCTCACCCATGGCTCAAGTGGCGGCGCAACCCGTGGCCCCTCCCGTCGCGGCTCCCGCCCAGCGCCCGGCGGCGCACCCGCCGACCAACCCGCCGCTGGTTGAGCGCGGCATCAATGGCGGCATAGATAAGGACTACGTGCGGACGCACCTGGACGAATGGATGAACACACCCACACACGACCCGTTCGTCGTGCTCTCCACCAATTCGGCCGGCGTCCTGCAGCAATCTCCGGTTGTCAACTGGCATCTCAAGGCCGTTTGGCGCCAAACCGGCGGCCGCCTGGCCGCGATCAATCATGGTATTTATAAAGAGGGCGATCTCATCGAGGGCTATACCGTCGAGCGCATCGAAGCCGACCAGGTCTGGTTTCAAGGCCCGAATACCAAAGAACGGCTTGCCTTCGATTCTCATGTCCGTTCGCCAACAAATTCCCCCGCAATCAAATGAGCATCCCCCTAAAAATTAATCGAGAACTTTGTCGAGAACTTTGTCGCAAACTTAGTCGAAAGTTGTGCTGTTCGATTGCTAACTAACATAACCATTATGAAAAGACCAACCACGAAAGCATTCCTTTCCGCCGCCCGCTGGCCCCGAAGGTCCTCGGCGCTCGCAATGGCTCTCTGTGCCTGCGCCGCTTTGCCTTGCGCCGCCGCGGATCAAAACAACCCGGGCTTCAGTGAGCCAGGCGGCAACCTTTTCAAGCCGAGCCCGCTCCCGGGCGCAAGCGCCCCGGCAATCGCCAGCGCGGCGACTAACTCCGCCGCCTCAAGACCGCCGAGTTTCGCCCCGCCTCCGGCTCTGCGGCCCGTTGGCACCGACCCTCGAACTATCGGCGCTGCGGAACGGAGCACAGGCGGCTCGACTGACGCCCCCTTGCCCAACGGCGGGCTGGATGTTTCGCTCAACGCTCACGCCAAAGACAAAGTCTGTTACTCGTTCAAAGCCGATGCCTTGGAACTCAAGACCGCTCTGGCTTTATTCGCCAGCGCGAACAACCTCAACATCGTTCCGGATAACGACGTCACCGGCACCGTTACCCTGGACGTTCGCGACCTGCCGCTGCACCAAATGATGCGCGCCCTGCTCGAAGCCGGTGATTGCTCCTGGCACGAGGAAGAGGGCCTCATCCGCGTGCGCAACGCTGAGACCCGCACTTTTGTCGTGGATTACCCTCGCCTCTCGCGCAACGGCCACGGCCAGAACTTCGCTGTGCTGGCTTCCGGCTCTGGAGGAGGCGGCATTGGAGGCATGGGCGGTGGCGGTGGTGGTGGCGGCGGATTTGGTGGCGGCGGTGGTGGTGGCGGCAGCTCAGGCCAAAGCAGTGGGAATGTCTCCAGCGCAGGCGGTTCGACGGTTACCGTGGCTGCCGAAAACGCGATTGATTTCTGGAAGGAACTAAAAACCGAACTCGCCATGCTGTTGACCGATGAGGGGAAGAAAACCATGGCGGTCAACATGACCGCGGGCCTCGTCGAGGTCACGGACCGTCCCTCGGCCCTCAAAAAAGTAGAACATTACCTGACCAGCGTCGGCCAAAGCACCCATCGCCAGGTGGATATCGAAGCCAAACTCTACGATGTCACCCTGGGCGATCAGTTCCAGTTCGGCATTGATTGGGTCCACGTGGCGGAGGCTTATGGCGGTATGATGGGTTTCGGCGCCTCGACGCTGCCTGTAGCCATTGGCGGAACGGCCCTGGCCGACTCCGCCCTGGGCGGGCTCAACCGTGTGGTGGGCGACCCGACGGTGGGCGGCAATCTGACCACGCTGGTGTTCCAGAACTTCAACACTGCCGCCGCGATCAGCGCTCTTTCGCAACAAGGCACCGTCGAGGTCATTTCCAAGCCCCGCATCCGGACCCTCAACAACCAGACCGCCCTCATCAAGGTGGGCGAGGACCTGCCGTTCTTCAACTCCAGCTCCAGCATCCTGCCCGGAACGACCGTCGGCACCAGCACCACCGTTGCTGCAACCACGGTCAGCTCGATTACTGTCGGCACCATCCTTTCCATCACGCCCGAGATCTCCGAGGACTCGTTCATTTCGCTCGACATCTCACCGGTTCTGACCAGCCTGAAATCCATTGTGGTGTTTGGCAACGCTTCGACTGGCGGCGGTTCCAGTGGCAGCGGCACGGGTGCCACCGCTCCCGATCTGGATACCAAACAGGCCTCCACCATCATTCGTGTGCGCGATGGCAACACGGTTGTCCTCGGCGGCCTCATCCAGACTGAGAAAGCCAAAAACGTCAAGAAAATCCCTGTCCTGGGCGACATCCCCTACGTGGGCAAACTGTTCACCGGTACCTTCGAAGCCAAACTCAAGAAGGAATTGGTCATGTTTGTTACCCCTCACATCATTCGCGAGAACGAGGGCAAGGCCCCGCCGAGCGCCGATGAACTGCCCAATCAACCCGATTTCTTTAAGCGGTCGCCGATGGATGCGTTCCACCATTAATCCTCAGTCCTAATCGTCCTCTTAATCTTAATTCTCGCGCTCAAGACTCGCGCCACCGGACGCAAGAACATATCACAAAGGAATTTATATGAAGCTTGGCTATCGGTTCTCGGCTATCAGCTCCTCGAACCTCCTGGCAGCCGCCTCAGCCGCCCTCCTGCTGCTTGGCGCTGCCGCGCAAGCCCAAAACTCGCCCGTTGGCTCGTGGGACTGCATGCTCAGCGGATCGAGAAATGGGTTGGTTTATATGACCCTTTCCAATGATTTCAGTCTCAGGGGACAGGAGATTGTTGTGCCGGTTCCCGTGCCGAAACTCCACACCAACCTTGTGTTTACCATCCCCACGACTGGCCTCGGGGAGCGCCCCCCCACGTTGCCCCTTTTTGCGTTTTCAAACCTTGCGGGTTTCTTTCCGGTAACTGGCCAATGGTGGCCAACCGACGACAGTGGGCACATCGCCGGGTTCTTTTCCGAAATCGTAACCAATGATCTCGGGACCGTGTGCTCCACTAATTACCTCCCGATTTCGACCAATGGACCGATTTCAAGTTCGTTCCCTACAAACATCACGGTAACGAACGACCTTGGCGGTTTTTGCCACACTGCCCCGACGGTCACAAACGTGGTGCCGACGGGCACCTACACCATGCAGGGAATCTGCTACTCCAACGTCGGTTCTTCATACACAAATCAATTTGAGACCACTGCCACGCTTGAACTAGTAGCTGCGAGTCCGACCTTATTTTGTATAAGCACACTCGTTGCGTCAAATAACGGAACGAATTTTTACGAGCAGGTTTGCTTCAATAGCGGAGCAGCCTCCACGAACTCGACTTTCGATTCCTCGAGTTTTGATCCCATTCTAACGGCTGATCCACGGACCAATGGCCCGAATGTTGGCTTTTGTTATTACGAACCGGTCTTTACAAACGTCACTCTCGTTTACCAACTGCAGCAGATATGTTATGTGCAACGGGTGACCTGTTCAGGCGGCGCGACCAATGGCGTCAGCATTCTCTCAGGCCGTGCGTCCGGAAATCATCTCGCTTTCAAGCTCGCTACACCATTCGGCGCTGCAAGTCTTACAGGCCGACGAGCAAGCGAGCCCTTGGATTTGAGTTCAATTGCGCGATGGGAAGGCAAGAAACGGCAGTTCGGGACTGCATCACAGGAGTCCTTATTTTTTAGCCCGTTCACAAATAATGTCTTTTCTGTCACTGGCTATGGTGGAGGCTTGACTTACTCGGGCTTTGCGATGGTATCGGCCTGGAACAGAATTGCGCTTGCCCTGCAAATTGAGGGCTTCTCCCCCAGTCTGCGGGCTGTAACAGGCTCATTTAACCACAGGGGATTCGGAAACACTACCGGGATCGACACCATCCAGATCCAACACACTTTGACCGGTGAGCCTACAATACCGCAGTCCCCAGGTGCGCCTGGTTTATTGGACCGGGTTACTTTCGAGATATTTCCAGTAGGCGATTGAGGGAATGTTGCGAATTAGCCACGTTTAGCCAGAGCCGCTCTAAACGTGCGTCGGGCCCACTGCCAGGACGGCATCGCGACGCAGCGCTCCAGAAGCGCGGTGTCGAGCCCGGGCAGGAAGTGGCTTGTTTGCGCGGATTCGTAATTCCCTGAATTGTCGAGGATGAGGATCTCCAGTTTTTTGGGACGCCACAGCCAGACTTCGGGCACTTTGAACCGCGCATAAATGTCCAGCTTACTGACGCCGCCGCTGGTGAGAGCGATTTCGAGGACGAGGTCGGGAAACTCTTTTTCCGTGCCGATGCAGTAGGACTCATCGGGTTCGGCCCCAGCCTTTTTCATGTCTTCCAGGCGCATCGTGGCCTGTCCGCGCGGGATAATTTCAATGTCGGTTTCTTCGAAATAGACCTCCATCAGGCTGGCGATTGACTTCTTAATGCGCTCGTGTTCGTTTGAGGTGGTCATGATTTCGAGTTCCCCGTCCAGGTAATACAAACGAGGCCCGGGCCGGTCATCGCCCAGTTTTTTGTCAAAAGCAAGGTATCGCTCCCAGGAGATGCCGCAGACGACTACGCGTTCTTCGCGATCACCGTTGCCGTCCCGCGGATCAGGTTGGAGCAACTCATCCAGGGCGGCCTGACCGGCTGAAGTTGTAAGGACCGAGGAAGCCATGGTTTTACGATAAGCGGATAGTAAGAGGATTTCAACTGCCAAGAAAAGGCCATTGGACGCATCTCAGTTTCTTCACACCTCAAGTTCGACCTACCCTCTGGCCAAGCCGACTGGACGCTTCCATCCGTCCACTGGACGGTTGGTTTTTTCGATCCGTCCAGTGAAATCCCTCGTGTTTACCGAGCGTTCAACGATTTTTGGACGGATGGACGGATAAAATGGACCCTGGGGGGCCCGCAAGGTATTTAGCATTTAGCTCCCCTCCTGCGAAGTTTGTAGCGTCTCCGTTACGCCCTGTTACGCATTTTGTTACGCCTTTTTTGGAAAAAAACCCCAGCAAAATGCGGCGTGTTACGGTGTTACGGCCTTTTGGCACCTTGGACACACTGACACTGAGGACCTTAATCCCCTTCCCCGCCTGATGCCTGACCACTGTCCACTGACTTTCGTCATTTACCAGTATTTACCGATGCGCGGCCCTATTTACCGCTATTTGACGCTGTTTGACGCTGTTTGCCACTTTTTTTGCGTTGCCCCCAAGCAGATCCGCCCCACTAACCGCTCAGATCCGCGAACAAATTGCGACACGAGCCCGAATCTGATTAGAATGGGAGCCTGGTATGAGAACTTTTATCGGCGCTGTTGTCCTCTCCACAGTTAGCGCTCTTGCATCAATTGGGGAAGCAAACGATTACTCCATCCAACCCGTCCCGCTGACTTCCGTTCGCGTGACTGATAGCTTCTGGTCCCCGCGGATGGAAACCAACCGGCTGACCACGGTCTGGTACGACTTCCGAAAATGCGAGGAAACCGGGCGCATTGATAACTTTGCCAAGGCAGGGAAACTCATGGCCGGGCCTTTCCGCGGAATCCCTTTCGATGATTCGGATGTGTACAAGGTGATCGAGGGCGCGGCTTATACGTTGGCTGCGGGCAGAGCCTGTGGCCCGATGTCCGGGAGCGTGGGCGTGCCTAAACAGCGCGGGGACGAGGCCGTCCCCGCACCTGGCGACGCATCGGCCGCAAAACTGGATAAGTATCTGGATGACCTGATCGTCAAGATCGCCGCGGCTCAGGAACCGGACGGTTACCTTTATACGGCCCGCACCATTGATCCGAAAGGGCGTGTGGATTTCTTCGGGCCGACGCGCTGGTCGAAGCTCGAAGGCAGCCACGAGCTTTACAATGTTGGCCATCTATACGAGGCGGCGGTGGCGCATTTCCAGGCCACGGGCAAAAGGTCGCTGCTCGATGTGGCCTTGAAGAACGCGGACCTGATCCGCAAAACCTTTGGCCCTGCCTCCGGCCAATTACAGGAACCGCCGGGACACGAAGAAATCGAAATCGGTCTGGTGAAGCTTTATCGGACCACAGGGCAGCGGAAGTATCTGGATCAGGCGAAATTCTTCTGCGACTTGCGCGGGCGAGCCGGTACGCACAAACTGCGCGGCTCCTATCAGCAGGATGACATACCCATCGTGAAACAAAGCGAAGCCGTTGGTCACTCGGTTCGCGCAGGATACTTTTACTCGGGTGTGGCCGATGTGGCTGCGCTCACAGGGGAGCAAGCTTACATCAATGCGATTGATCGGATTTGGGAGAATGTGGCTGGGAAAAAGATGCACCTGACGGGTGGCATCGGGGCGCGGCCAGAGGGAGAGGCCTTTGGAGCAAATTATGATCTGCCAAACGCTGGCGCCTATCTCGAAACCTGCGCCGCCATTGCTAACGCGTTATGGAACGAGAGAATGTTCCTTCTGCACGGCGACGCCAAATATGTGGATGTGTTGGAAAGGGTCCTTTACAACGGATTCCTCTCAGGCGTAGCCCTCAGCGGAGACCGTTTTTTCTATCCCAATCCCCTGGAAACCGATGGAAAAAGCAAGTTTAACCAGGGCTCCTGCGAGCGAGCACCCTGGTTTGGTTGCTCGTGTTGCCCGGTCAACGACGTCAGGTTCATCCCCGAGATCGCCAGCTTCATCTATGCGACGCGGGACCGGAGCGCGGACAATCCTGTCCGCGGCAACGTGCAGGCGCCCGCAGGTGCCGCTCACACAGCAGGCCCCGAGTTATTTGTGAACCTGTATATCGGCAGCACGGCAACGGTGGAGGTGGGCGGGAAGAAAGTCGAAGTTCAACAGACAACGCGATATCCGTGGGACGGCAAAGTGGAATTGCAAATCGCACGAATTGAGAAGGCTCAACTCCCCGGCGGGGACGCCGGCGCTTCCAGATGGTCGCTGGCTCTGCGCGTTCCGGGTTGGGCGCGCAACGAACCGGTGCCGAGTGATCTCTATCGGTACGCGGATGGTTCAAAACCAAGAGTAAATCTGGCGGTTAATGGCAAAGCGACGAAGCTTCGCATCGAGAATGGCTTTGCTCGAATCACTCGTGCGTGGAAAACCGGTGATATCGTTACCCTCGATATGGAAATGCCAGTGCGGCGAGTGGTTGCCAATCCATTGGTGAAAGCCGACGTGGGACGATTTGCGATCGAGCGCGGCCCGCTGGTCTATTGCGCCGAGGGGGCGGATAATAGAGGAAGGGTCCTTAATTGGAAGTTTTCGGGGAAGCCGAGTTTTCGGAGTGAATATAGACCGGATTTGCTCGGCGGAATTACCGTGGTTGAAGCACTTGGGCTCGACAACAATTCCCTCGCTTGTATTCCCTACTACGCCTGGTGTCACCGCGGCCCGAATGAAATGCGCGTCTGGTTTCCACAGATAGCGAACCAATGAAGTGGACGCCCTCGAATTCCCCAAACGTGGGTTCGGAATCGAATGCCCCCGGGACGCAGCGAAGCACCACCGGAGCGCGGCATTTATGCCGCTTCACCATGCAAATAACTGGTCGGCTCCAATTCCATACGCGCACGATGGTGAATCGATCGCTGAAGCGGCATAAATGCCGCGCTCCTTTGCCTGCTGCTACGTTCACTTTTTCTGCAGAAGCTGATCACGGGTGCGCAGCAGCGGCTCGATGAGATGTGAATCCATGATGTAAACCCAACCCGCGCGCGCCAACTCCGATTCTCTGGCCAGCTTGTCTCGAAGCAGCTTCATTTTATCCTGAAAGTCGTCGTCTGCTTTCCTGGCGTCGTCGAGTTTGTCGTCCTTCCCTGAGCCTCGCTCCCCCGGAATGTCAGCGTTGACAGAAAAAGTCAGAGGATAATTTCCGTCTGCTCTTTTGGCGCCGATTTTGAGAGTGTAGAAAAAATGATCGAACGTTTCGATTAGCAGAATCATCGGCTTGTCCGAATTCGCACTCGCGGCACCCGCCCGCGCATCGGCGGCAACATCCAGGAAACTGAGAAATCGCAGCAGCTCTACGATCTGCGAGACGGCGTTGGCGTCCAGTTCTTCACCAGCCGCCGCGCGGCTGTCGCTCAAAGCCCACAGCGCTGAGTCGGATTCGCGAGTGAGAGTCCATAAGCTCGCGCCGTTGGTGGAGCTGAGCGAGATAGATTTGGCGCCGTCCACCTTGATAAACTCTCTGCTCAGCCACGCTTCGGGCCGCTCGGACACCGAGGCAAGTTCGTCTGAAATCAAAAGGACATGGTCCGGATCATTTGGCAACAGCACATAACGGCCATCGAAGAACCCATGAATGCCCATCGGCTCGGACTCGTTTTGATGCCGTTGGTGCATTTTGCCAACGAGCAGGGTGTCGAGGATGGCGCCGCGGTCGTCCTTGAACTCAAGAAGGATCCCGCAGCCGGCGGGGGCTGTTTCGGCGGAGCTTCCACTTTCCATTCCCTCGGGTCGCCTGGTCGTGGCACGACTGGCCATCACGCGCGCGGCCCTGATGGGATCTTCCAAGTCCACCCTGGCTAATTGGGAGGGGCCGATGCTTTCCGACTGCATGACCTTGAGATCGCGGGTCTTCATGAGGAGATCCCTGATCTGTTGGAGGTTGGCGGGATAATCGCGTCGTTCCCGGACGCGCCAGGTTGCATTGGTGCGGACTACGTTGACTTCGACCTCTCCCTGCAAGTGAATTGCCGCCACGTCATTGTATCGGAACCTGGGCAGCAACTTTTCGCCGACCCGAATGTCTCGCTCCGTCCAGGAATGTTTGTTGGACTTCAGCAAAACAAGACCCGCGCTGCCAATGATGGCCAGGAACAGCAGTAGGAGGATGAACTGTTTGCGATTCAATCGAGTAGCGGGTTGGAAGAAGTCATTTTAAACACGGATGGACACGGATAAAAAAGCTTCAAAATCCAAGCGTCAACCTTCAAAGAAACATCAAAATCCAAGCTGCAAAATCGGTTTGTGCCCGATCTAAAATTTGAGGCTTGAGGATTACTTGGAGTTTGAATTTTGAATTTTGAAGTTTTCTTCCAAATCTTCCAAATCTGTGTCCATCTGTGTTCATCTGTGGTTAATTTCGCTTGGGCCCCCGGCGGCGGTTTCTAATGATCGCCAGGCCGAGGCCGGACATGGCTACCAAGGTTGGAACAGTGCCAATATTGCCGACTTTGGTCCAGAATTCCAAAGCATCGGTGTCCTCCCTCAGATTTTTTCGCACTTGTTTCAACTCTTTGCTGACCGACACCAGAGTTGCCCGATAACTTTCGAGTTCCTTTTCCTGTTCCGGCGAAAGGATGAGGTCCCGCTGCTGGCCGACCAGGTTCTGCGCCTGCAAATCCTTTATCTTCTGCTCGGTATCCAAGCGCTTGCCGTCGAGGACCTGGATTTTCGCTTCCCATTGCCTGCCGGCTTTGGCCTCAAGCTGCTGCAGCCGAGTAAAGGGCCGGCTCATGCTGGCCCGGCTGCGAGAATTAATCAAATCGTCGTCTCCCGTGAATTGTTCCACCAGGCTCTGCAGAAAGTTCAGGTTGCCATTCATCGGCTGGACAACGCGCTGGCCCATCATCTTCTGGACCCGCACACAGACCTGGTCATTCAACATATCGGTATCCGAAACGAGCACCACTTCGCCGCGTCCGGCGGAATCCTTTAGGCCCGACGCGTTTGAAAACGCACTCTTGAAATTTCCCGACAAACGAATCGCCAGCGGGTATTCGATGTTCGACGGTTTAAAATCCCGCAAGATCTTGGCTGCAGCCGTGGCGAGCATCCCATCCACCAACTCCGAGTTGGGAGAGGATTTGACCAAAACGCTTTCCTTCAGGCCATCAATTGGCGTACCGGTCAACGCTCCCGCGAATGGCATGAACAAATTGTCGATTTGGCAGGTCACTACGTCGTTCTGGTCTATTCCGGCGCGGTTGACCAACAACAACGTCGGCATCGTGTCGCCCGTTTGCATGTTCCGCCCGGCGAACGATTGATCGGCCACGATTTTGTTGAGATCCATTCCCAGGCCCCAGGCTTTGAGTAATTTGTCCAGCGACGATCTGGCTGCGTTGTCGCCAACCATCGAATAGGCGGGGTTTGGGTCGTGTTTCTGGTCGAAGAACGCGTGCGGATCCAGGAACGCCAGCAGCTTGCCCCCCCGCAAGACAAACTGATCCAGCGCCATCTGCGCCGTGTCCGAGATGCCGACCGGATGCACGACCACAAGCACCTTGATGCGGTCGGCGATATTCGTGGAACTCAACGGCACCTCGATGACATCGAAATCTTTCTTCAGTTCAGTGACAAACATCCAATCTTCAGCGTGGGTCTCGCCCGGGCGGACCAGCATCGGATTGACGGCCTCACCGAATACCTGCAAGCCGCTCATAATTCCGATGGCAGGCCTGGTTCGGCTGATGACGCGTGAGATGGCGCGAGAAATATCATACTCGAGCAGCCGCTCGCGTTGCGGCGCAAGCCAGGGCAGCACAAACTTCTCGTCCAATAGACTTACCACGATTCCGAGATAAACCTTGTCCCCGGCCATCGAGCCGGTTGGGCGGCCTTCTATGCCGTTCAACCGGGCGGAATCCTCGGCCTCAGAATCGGGCTTTGGATCAAATTTTTCGATCCGCAGATTTCCTTTGGCCTGCTGCTCGTACTCGCGCAACAGATCGTCTATGTGCCGCGCGTAAGCTCGCAGTTCAGGCGGCATATCGTTGTCCGATTGCGAGCAATAAAATCGAAGCGTCACACGCGAATCGAGCTTGGCCAAAATTCGTTTTGTTCCTGGTGAGAGGGTGTGGGCCTTGTCAGCGGAGATGTCGAGGCGTACTTTCACCGCGCTCGTGAGCACATAGGTGGCCAGCATGAGCAGGAACATTGCCGCCACGCCTCCGGCGGAATACAACAAGGCCTCGAAACTCCTGGCCTTCATAAAACCGCCCAGCGAAGTGGCGCGATGGCTGCGAATGATCACGCCGTTTGTGAACAGGGCGAAACCGATGACCAGCAGGAAAAAGATCACGTCACGCGAGTCCACCAAGCCGGTCGTGAACTGCTGAAAGTGGGTTTTGAAACTGAAGGACGAGACAAGGTCCACCAGCCAGGGTTTGTCCAGCCGGGTCAGCAAATTCGTAACCGAGGCGTCGCCGCACAGGACCAGGAACAGGCAAATCACAGCCGAAATGATGAAGCTCACGACCTGGTTGCGGGTCATGGCGGAAGTGGCGCAACTAATCGCCAGGTACGCTCCCGCCATGAGAAAACTTCCCAGGTAGGCCGCGATGATCGTCCCGTTGTCCGGCGAGCCGAGCAGGTTCACCGTGACCAAAACTGGAAACGTCAAGGCAAGGGCAATGCCCAAAAATGCCCAGGAAGCCACAAATTTCCCAACGATGGCCTGCAATGGCGTGATGGGTTTGGTCAACAGCAGTTCAATCGTTCCGACCCGCCGTTCCTCTGCCCACAGCCGCATCCCAACGCAGGGCACCAGGAACACATACAGCCACGGGTGCCACATGAAAAAGGCGTCCAGATTCGCCTGGCGCCGTTCGAAAAAGTTCCCGGCCATGAAGGTGAAGAATCCGGCCAGGAGCAGAAAGATGACGATGAAAACATAGGCCACGGGCGAGGAGAAGTAGCTCCTCAATTCGCGTTTGGCTATGGCGCGGATGTTGGACACGGCGGAAAGAGTTAAATAGGTTAAATGGGTTAAATAAGTTAAATAGGGAAGCGCCGGTCCAGGGACAATGCCGGGGAATTGGAACTTTTAATCTTAATCTTAATCTTTCTCGTAATCTTAATCTGGGCCGAGCGTTACGCGCGGGCTTTTGCGCCACGAGCAAAACTCGACTGTTCGAACTCTTGCATCGTCAGTCACAGGTGAGTTACGGGACACCATTCTCCACCTGAGCCATGGTAGGTTTCAGCCCTGAGATGAAATAACTGACCGCAAGTGGTGCAACGGAACGCATAACCTAGAACATCATTCCATGGACCCTCGGTTTTAAGGTCGGAGAATGGCGGCTGATCGTCAGTTTCCGAGCCGTACGGAACCTCGATAATAGTACGGTCTGCGACATTATCACGGGCGACACGAATTGCTTGTGCGAGAGTCGCCGGAGAGCTAATAGCGAAACGTTGACGCAGAATCTCGCAGCGCTTGCAGTCGGGACAGTTGGTTTCATTGAGATTCACGAACGAGAGGCATTTAACTCATTTAACCTTTTAACTTATTTAACTTCTCTCCCTGTTGGGTGACGTCAGCCGTATCCGGCATCGTTATACTCCGAAACACATCATCCAACCGCCCCTCCTCGGTACGCAGTTCCTCAACTGGCCAGCCATTGACAGCCTCAAGTATCTCTCGCAAAAATTCTGCATTTCTATTGGCTGTTTTGGGATAAACCCGCGCCCAGATCTGGGCTTTCTCCTCTTTCACAATAACCGCTCGCCGGGCGGAAGGGATGCGGCTGAGACGATCGGCCACCTGATCGCGTTGGACCTGCCGGACGGCCAACAGGACCGCTCCTCCGGTCTCGGACTTCTGCTTTAGCTCCTGTGGCGTTCCATTGGCCACGATTCGACCGCGATCAATGATGATGGCCCTCGAACAAACCGCCTCGACTTCTTCGAGAATATGCGTCGAAAAAATAATGGCCTTGCGCTCCCCCATCCGGCGGATAAGGCCGCGAATTTCGTGCTTCTGGTTCGGATCGAGCCCATCGGTGGGCTCGTCCAGGATAAGCACGTCCGGATCATGGATAATCGCCTGGGCGAAACAGGTGCGATGTCGAAAGCCTTTCGAAAGGGTATCCACGCTTTGATTGAGAACCGTCTCCAGAAAACACATTTCCACGACGCGGTTGATTGCTGCTCGTCGCGCGTTGCCGCGCAACCCGCTCAGATCAGCGCAAAAATCGAGAAAGCTGCGCACGGTCATGTCCACGTATGCGGGCGCGTTTTCAGGCAGGTAACCGATCAGACGCTTTGCGGGGATTGGTTGAGCGAGCATGTCATAGCCGCCAACCCGGATTTTGCCATTCGAAGGAGGGATGAAGCCCGTGATCATCCGCATCGTGGTGGATTTGCCGGCCCCATTCGGACCCAGGAATCCCAGAACTTCCCCCCGCTCGACTGTGAAGGAAATATCGTCAACCGCCAGCTTCTGGCCGAAGGCGCGGCTTAGGTTTTCGATCTGGATCATCGGGGAAAATCAGGGTAGCGGCTTGTTAAACCACGAATGAACACGAATGGACACGAATACGAGCCGTGGATTTCGCACTATGCGAGGGAATTTTTGCGCGTTGATCGAAAGGACCTGATAGGCTTTGAGCATTCGAACGTTGCTGCGGACAGGAATGTCCGCGCTCCGTTGGGGCTCGCCGCGCCGGCGTTCATTCGTGTCCATTCGTTTTCATTCGTGGTTTTTCGCCGTTGGGAGCGGTGCGGCATCATCCCCGCCCAACCCATGGCCTTTGCGGCCGGTGCCAATGCCGGGGTCGCCAGGATGGGCTATGGCGAGCAATTCCAATTCGTAGATCACCGCCGAGTCCGGCGCGACTTTGAGCACAGCTTCCCCTTCGTGGCCGAAGGCCAAATCGGGTGGCACAAAAATCTGCCATTTCGAGCCCACTTTCATTTTTTGCAGCGCCTCCTGCCAGCCTTTGATCCCACCGGTTGTTCGCGTCAGATAATGGTTCTGGCGATCAAATTCTCGTCCGTCAACGAACGTGCCACGGTACTTGATGAATATCAGGTCGTTGGTGGAAGGGGCCTCGCTTGTGCCGGTTTGGAGAACCCGGTATTGAAGGCCGTCGGGCAGGACTGTCACGCCGGGTTCTTTGGCGTTTCTGGCGAAAAAGAGTTCGGCGGCCGCTTTTTGACTCCGGGATTGTTCCCTGGACGAGTACTCTTGTCCCTGCTTCAAAATGCCTGCGAGATCGGATTCTTTGATTCTGGTTGGTTTGCCTTCCGCGACGTCGCGCAGTCCCTGCGCGATCTCGGCGGCATCCACATCTGCGCCGGTGCGCTTTAGCTGGAGGCCGAACTTCATTCCCATCGCATAGCCCAGCCTTTCTTCGGCCGGCTTGTCTCCTGGCGCTTCACCGGCACGGGCCTTGTTCAGCACCTCTACGACTTCAGATTCCTGCAGTTTGGTGGGGCGGCCCTCGAGCACGTCGCGCAGGCCGCGCATGAAAACATCCACCTCCGTGTGCGCTCCGGAGCGCTGACGCTGCAACCCGAGGTTCATTCCGAGCGCGTAGCTTATCCTGGCTTTATCGGGAGCGGGCGAAATGGAATCCAACTTGTCCGTTGCCAGGCAAGGGAAAGCGCAATCACCAAATACCAGAAAACAAACACCAAACATCAAACACCAAACACCAAGGAAGCTCCAAATTTCAAACACCAAAGGCAAAGAAGTGCACTGGAAGCTTGGTGTTTGGTGTTTGGAGCTTGGTGTTTGGGCCAGGCTATTCTTGCATTTGCGATGCATAAAGTGGACTCAGAGCTTACAAATCCCCGCGCTGCGTTTCGGCGGCGGCTTCATCGTATAACTGAATAGCAGTTGGCCGGCTATTTGGCAAGCTTGCCGGCGAGAAGCGCCTGCTGGTGGCGCAATGCATTGGCTGCGGCAGAATCTCCAGGCACAACCGACAGGAACTGGTCAATCATCGCCATGCGATGATTAATTTCATCCGGAGTAGTGGCGCTATCCACAATCTGGTATGCCTGGTCGGCGGACCGTTGAGCGACGCTCGACGCATTCTGCCCCTGTGGAGAGCCGAGTTGATAAGCGTCTCCTGCCAGAATAGGCGCGAGCTGCACCCACACACCATTTGAGATCCGACCGCTTCGAGCCAACTGCAGGAGCGCGTCGAAAGCATCGGAATATTGCCCAGCCAGTTGGCCAATCATCTCGGTGGCGATGGCTTTGCCCGCTGCAGTGGGATTTGGATTATCGGCCATTTGCATCAGGCCGTCGAGCCCCTGACCATCCGGCAGGCTGGCCAAGGTGACGGCGCTTAGGAAATTTTGAGGGTCAGTTCTGGCACTGTCTGCGATGCCGCCCTGGGCCACATCTCCGTAGTTCTGCAGCATCCGGAACGCAGGGCCAAGCTCGACGTTTGTCCCGATTTGGTTAGCCGCCGCCATGTTTAACGTCTCCTGCGCGGCGATCAAAAACTGTTCGCGATATTGGCCCGGCGCCTGTTGATCCAAATTCTTCGAAAGCTCCAGTAACTCACCGGGGACAGCCGTTGTTTGGAACGTCTGCAACAGCGCGGTGTGCGCTTCCGGTCCGCCAATCTGCTTGAGCGTATCTATCAATGCCGCTCGCAGGGAGGAGTACTCCAACTGCTCTCCGCCGCTCAACTCGCCATAGCGGAAATCCTGATTCTTCGCGAGCAGTTCCTGAATCGCAGGCACCGACGCCGAACCACCTCTGACAAGTTCAGCCAGATCCTGTTTAAACTGTGCTGCCTGTTCGGGAGTAATCGGACCGGCCATCGCGCTGAGTCGGGTGAGATCGCCGACGAGTTGGCGTGGTGAGCGAGTTTCATCCTGGGGCGCAGGAAATTGCGCCCCGGCCACCGCGGCTCGTGGAGGCGATTGGGCAAGCGCTTCACGGTGGGGCCGCGGGACCGGGGCAGGAGGAGTCTTGAGGTCAGGCGCAGATGCTGCTGCGGCCTGGGTTTCGGGTTGGGGAGAGGTTTGGCGTGGGTGTGAAATGAACAGAGCGCTGACGGCCAGCGCGGCGACGAAAAGCAACGCAGCGACTGCGCGATAGGGCAGCATAGAAACGCGGCCTTTATGCCAGTTCGCTGCACAGTCGGGAGCCACCTCCCCCTTTAACTCGGGCCCGCTTTTCAGTTCGGACCTTGAAGCGGCATAAATGCCGCGCTCCCCACCTGCAGCATCAGGTGATTGCTTCATGGGCTAAATATGGAAAACCCGCGCAAATTCGGGAACAACTTAAATCCTGCGAACGTGCGCGGGTTCGAATTCGCGCGCGGTGGAGCGCAGCTCCATCAGTCGCATCTGAGGCGCAATTAATGGACTCCCTGCCAGGAGATCAATTGCGACAACGTGGCCGGATAAGCGTCAAAGTCGGTATTACCCGAGATGCCGCACATGCTGCCGGTCGAGCTGACCTGCCAATAGGTCCAATTGCCCCCGGCACAGCCTTGCACCCAGGCGTTGCAGCAGGTGCAGCAGGTCCAGGGTTGGCCAGTGTACAGGTTTTCCCCATTATAATTGGCGATCCAGGCCGACAGGTAAATGCCACCCGGTAGATCGTATTCGATCAAGTCGCAAGCTCCAGTGCCGGCGCTGCAATAAATCACTGGATGCAGGAAGTGGGAGGTCTTGGCCTTCACATCGCTGGACCAGGCATTGAACCAGGCAGTGTAATTGTTTGCGCAGGCGTGGCCGTTGAATACTTCAAAGTCCACCATTGGGAAGATGGATTTGCCGTCAGCGGTGATATAGCCGCCGGCGAAATTCCAGAAGTAATTGGCTTCGGTGCTCGGACAGTTGAGGTCCGGGCGCGCGAAATGGTATGCGCCCATTTGCATGCCGGCCGCTTTGCCGTTGTTCATATTGCCATGGAAGTACGCATCCTGGTAGTAGTTACCTTCAGTTGCCTTGGCGAAGGCGTATTGTGCGCCGCAGGAATGGACGCTGCCCCAGTTAATCGAGCCTTGATAACTGGAGACGTCTATGCCGAACAGGTTGTTCGCCTGCGCACTGGCCAGGGCCAGAGTCGTGGCAGCGATGCCGGCAAGAATGCATTTTGCTGAGGTTTTCATGCTGTGATCTTCTATCCTTTCTTGTTGTTTATTGGTTTTATCGCGTTGCGTTACTTGACACCCACGGGTTGGGCGGGCACGAAACTTCTGCCTGCCGCAGCCTGCGGGAACGTCATAACTTTCGCGCTCCCTCAGCCAGAAGTCACCCTGTCTAAGGTCGGTATTTATACCTGCCCTTTCGGACAGGGTCAGACGAACTTCAAACTTTGTCGTTAACTTCGTCGTTAACTTTGTCGAGAACTTTGTCGAAAGCCGCGTTCCACTTTGTCTTCCACTTTGTCTTTCACTTTGTCTTCTGAGCCGTTTATCCTCTGGCCAGCACCGAATCCAGCCACACCTCCCTTCCACCCTTCCATGAACCGCTCGAAAGCAGACCACAGACCACAGACCACAGACCACAATTCCCGCTCACCGCGGCCCTGTCTCCATCGGCGGCTCCGATCGGGAATCAGCGGCCGCGTCTTTGCGCTTGGGTGTTCTTGGATCTTTTCTGCTTCGTTGTATGCCTCCGAGCAGACACCCAAATCCTCTATAGCTCTCAACCCCTCCAATGCGATCCCAAAAATCCAGTTCGAAACCAACGTCTTCGATTTTGGAAAAATCACTGCCTACGGCTCCATTACGGGCGTTTTTAAATTTAAGAACGTCGGTGACGGAATTCTTAAACTGGACCGGCCACAGGTCAGTTGCGACTGCACAGAGGCGAAAGTGAAGCCGGACCAGGTCGCTTCCGGTAACAGCGGCGAAGTTTTCTACACGATCAAACTCGACCGGCCCCTGCACGGCCAGCGAACGATCCGCGTGCCTTCAAATGATCCGAAAATGCCCATCGCCCAACTCACCATCAAATTGGATTACACGCCCGTTTATGATCTGAATCCCAAAAGTCTTCGCTTGACGATACCCGCAGGACAGGACGAAGCGCAGGGCCATTTCACGGTCACGCGCACAGATGGCAAAGCTCTGGACATTGGCCGACTCTCCGTCTCGCAGCCATGGCTGGTCGCTGGATTCGACCCCTCTTCCAAACCAGAGGAAGGCGTCGCACAGATCAATGTTACGCTCCGGCGGCCCCCCAACCCGGCACCGGTGGTGACGGCCACTGTCCAACTCTGGACCACCAATCAACCTGCCGCTGCAGTCCAGACCCTTGTGGTGCTGGGCGAGATTCAGGCAGAACTGTCTGCCACGCCCTCACAGCTATATTGGGTCATCCCGGACTTCGGATCCAACATCGCCTCCTATCCCGCCGAATCTCTCGTGCGCAAAGTGGAACTCAAGTCCGTCCTGGGCCGCGACGTGGAACTGAAGAACCCCAGCACCACGATCAAAGGCATGCGGATTCAGCTCGTGACAACTCAACCCAAGAAGGAATTTGATCTGGTCCTCAAATTCGATGAATTGCCCCAGACATTCACTAAAGGCACGGTCACCGTCGAGACTTCGCTGGCTTCAGTTCCGAAAATTGAAGTGCCGTTAATTATTAGTGTGGCGAGCGCGAGGTGAAAGCTAGGAAATAGCCAGAGCATCCTTAAGTCGGCTGCTACGACGGCGGGAGTTTACGCGTCGCTGGATCGCCATATAGATCGCCTCGCAGGTGGCGGGTGAGGCGAGACGGATTTCGCCGCCGGGAGGGCCGAAGGCGGCGATGGCGTCGCGGATGGCTTCGCGGACGGATAGGGCGAGCATCAAGGGGGGTTCGCCGACGGCTTTGCTGCCGTAAATGACATTCTTTTGGGTGGCGTTTTTGAGGAGGGTGACATTGAAAATCTGAGGCATGTCTCCGACGGCGGGGATTTTGTAGGTGTCTGGAGAGTGGGTGAGCAGGCGGCCCTGGTCGTCCCATTTGAGTTCTTCGGTGGTTAGCCAGCCGGCACCCTGGACGAAGCCGCCTTCGATTTGGCCGCGGTTTACACCTTCGTTGATGGAATCGCCAACGTCCTGGAGAATGTCCACGCGCAGCAGTCGCATCATGCCGGTGAATCCGTCCACTTCCACTTCCGAGACGGCGGCGCCGTAGGCGAAGTAGTGGAAGGGCTTGCCTCGGCCTGCGACTCTGTCCCAGTGGATATTTGGCGTGGCATAGTAGCCGGTCGCGGAAAGGCTGAGGCGTTTTGCGTAGGCGCGCTGGATGAGTGCCGTGAAGGGGATGGAATGTTTGTCAGACCTGTCGGACGCGATGCAACGGGCGTCATAGACTGAGCCATTCTGAAATTGGACGTGCTGTATGGGAATTTTCCTCCCGGTTTTTCCGGCCAGCATCTCAGCCGCCAGGGGCGCCAGGCGGGTTCGGATTATCTGGCACGCGTTTCGCACGGCGGCGCCGTTCAGGTCAGTGCCGGAGGAGGCCGCGGTGGCGGAGGTGTTGGGGACTTTGTCCGTGCTTGTGGGCATGAGGCGAAGATGCTCGAGAGGGACGCCAAGTTCTTTCGAGACAATGGCCGCGATGTTCGTATGGATCCCCTGCCCCATCTCGGTTCCGCCATGGTTGACCTGCATGCTGCCGTCCTTGTACACCAGGACGAAGGCTCCCGCCTGGTTAAGGTGTGAAAGCGTGAAGCTGATGCCGAATTTGACGGGGGTAATGGCAAGCCCACGTTTTGCATGTGGGCTGGCGGCATTCCACGCGTTGAGTAGCTTGCGCCTTTGCTCCAGGGCACTGGAGCGCTTCAGCTTGCGCCAGATAATTGGAATTCGATTATCCTCGATCTGTTGGCCGTAGTGGGTGGTGTTGGT
>PSRM01000321.1 GCA_003176045.1 Verrucomicrobiota bacterium
CCTGAGCAGCAGGTGGTTCTGGCTCAATCTGAAAGCATTGTCCCCCCGAGTCGGTCACACTCGGGGGGTGCCAGAAGCGCTTGATTATAGCTTTTCAGTTGGCTGTTTGCCTTCGGTTGGCTGTTTGAACTTTTCCTTGTTCTGGTCAGCGTCAGCCAAGCCCTGGTCGAGCTTAGCGCGGAATTCGTTGTCAAATTCTTGTACGTCCTTTAGAGGGACGCTGATCACGGTGCCGGCGAGGACCTCACCCTCCTCGCCCTTGGAACTCATCACCCGCATCTTGACGAATGTGTTCTCGTCGGCCTTCTTGAGGGCCTCTTCCTGTCCTGGTTCGAGTTTCAACAGGTCTCCTTCAGTGATGGTGCCAGCCGGGCTTGAATCCTTTGCCGAGGTCACACTGGTGGTCTTGGAGACGGGATAAACGTGGTTCGGGTCGGCCAACGTCTTGGAGAGGTCGGGCAGGACGGGATGGCCGGCTTTTTCGGACTGCTCGGCCAACTGCTTTTTCTCTGCAATGGTCGCCTCGATTTGGTTTTTCAGGGCCTCCTTGGTTTCCTTGTCTATCGGCGTGGCGTTCGGGTTGGGTTTGCCGACATTAGCCTCCTGGCGCTCGGCCCGGGCCGCTCTCTCCTCGGCGTTCTTTACCCTGAGTTCAGCCTGGGCTTGGGCGGCTTTGGCCTCGGCAATCTCGGCCTGATCTGCTGCGTGGTCGGCTGCCTCCGTGGCTCTCTGGGCCTCTTCGTGAGCCAGTCGGGCCTCCTCGTGGGCCTGCGCCGCGCTGACCGAAGCTGCGTAGTGGTCAGCGACGTAGCCGGCGACCATCCAATCCGTCACCCAGTAGGCCGGCGTGGGATACACCTCATAGGTTCCCCAATACGGCCCATAATAACACCGATACCACGGCTCGGCTTCCCATCCCCAGGCGAAGTGAAACGGATGGACCACCAGCACCCCGCCGGGATACCAAAACGGATCGTACCATGAGGCGATATAAGGTCGATACACTACGTAGCGTGGTTCGTACACGTAACCGTAGCGTCCCACAATGTAATTCCGTTCAACACGGTTGTTAATGACGGTGGTATTTTTGATAATCGTCGTGTTCTTTATGACAGAGGTTTGGTTTACGATCACGGTCTTCGAAACGGCCACGCCTTGGCTGTTCTTATGGACGGTTTCTTGCACGCGTGGGGAGCCATCGCGGCCTGCCTGGTACGTCGTTACGGCCCGGCTGTGGTCCTGGTTGACCACTTCCTCGCGCGTGGGCTTGCCATTCAAGCCGTACTGTGTGGTTTTCAGTGAACCGTCCTTTCCTACGAACTCTTCTTTTTCGGCTCTGCCCGTTGGGGAGTAGTGGGTCGTTTTTTGCGTTCCGTCCGGGTGAGTCAGCACTTCCTGCTTTACCCTGTTCCCGTCCGCCGAATAACTCTTGGTCTGCTGGGTGTTGTCCGGCCTCGTCTCAACTTCCTTTTGGAGCTTCCCGTTCTTGTCGTAGTGCTTGGCTTGTTCAGTATTGTCCGGATGCTTGATCGTTTCGTCTGTCAAAGTTTTGCCGTCCGGGCCGTAGTTCCTGGTGTGCTCGGTTTTGTCCGGCTTGATTTGAACTTCTTTTTGGAGGGTTCCGTCGCTTCCATAGTGCTTTGTCTGTTCCGTTTTGTCGGGATGTGTAATCACCTCCTGCTTGGGCGTCTTTCCGTCGGGACCGTAAGTCGTAGTTTGCTTCCTCCCATCAGGGTGTTGCACAACGGCAGTTTCACGAACCCCGTTCGCGCTATAGTGCGTCATTTGCCGTCCTCCGCCCGGCAGATTCGACTGAACCGTGCCATGGCCGCGCGCCTGTCTGTCCTGCTCGGCGTGAGAGCTCTGGTGGTCATCCCCCCTAGTCGAAGAACGCGAATCCTGCAGGTTCGGAATGCGAGGGTCCGTCCTGGTGCCCGGTTGAGAGGCGGAGGAGCTGGAACCTCCTCCCCCGTAAGGCGGCTTGGTGTTTCCACTGTGGCTCGATGGATCGGTCGGATATCCTGGTTCATGTCCACCCCGCTGAGTGGCGGAACCGCTGGATTTTGAAGAACTTTGGGAAGAGCTGTCTGATTTATCCTTTGAACTATCCTTGTTCTTGTCGCGGGCCGTTGTTCGGAAATTAGCAGGTCCGGCGAGGAAGGCGAGCACAAGGCCCGTCGCCACCAGATATGATTTTGCTGAGTATTTCATTTTCAACCGATCCTTTCTACTGCTTGATGGTTAGTGTTTGGCGCATTGCTATCGCTATAACTTACGGAATCCATGGCTTCGCGTTACGAGGCGTGGGTGCGGCGGTTCCAGGCCTGGTTTCAACGGCTACGGCCTCCGGTAAGAGATCCAACAGTTGGCTGGCTTCGTCCTCCGCTTCCTTCTGCGCGCCACCGACGGTGCTGGCGACTTCGGCGCGAAAGAATTGAACGTAATTCCTGCGCTGGTCGAAGACGGCCTTGCGAAAGGCCGCAGCGGAAAGGCCTATCCTTTTCGCGGCTTCCTGGGAAGTATCCTCGCCCTGCTCGAAAGGGATAAAGTCGCTGAGCGCGGCAAACCGTTGAGGATCGGGCATTTTTGCTTTTAGCGCGGCCATGACTCGTTGGTGCACCGATCGGGCAAAGGCCAGATCCACCGCCCGGTTGAGCTGCGCATCGTCGCACGGGAATTCGATGCCTCCTTCGCGCAAGCGCTCGAAGGACTCATCCGGAGTCCCGTCCCCTCGTTTGGCGGCGGCCCGCTTTCTGACCCAATCGTAGAAGAAGTGTTTCAATGCGGCACTCAGATAGAGCCGAAACCGGGGGCAGCCTTGCGGGTCAAAGGAAGCCAGTTGATTCCGCTCGAGCAAGTGGGCGATAAAGTCGCCGGCCAGGTCTTCGCCGTCCTGCCAGTGGCGGCACTTGACTTGGAAGTAGGCCACAATCGCCTCCCGATAGTGCGCGCACAATTCGCCGATGGCCCGGCGCGCGCGCTCAGGCTCGGCGCTTTTGGCCTCCAGCACAACGCTCCAGAGAGTCACGGGGAACTCGACCAGGCCGGCGCCGCAGCGCGTTGTTTCGTCGGGTCGTCTCATGCTTGTGCGGGCTTGGGCGGATGACCGGGGAAAGGCCAGGCTGGAGCAGGAGCCGCCTGAAGCCGGGATAGACCCTTCCCTAAAAGGAGCTGAGATGGAAACTGCTTTTCTCCGCTCCTGACTGGCAACCGCCCTACATGTTGCAATGCGTCCACGACGCACCTCTGATTTTGTCCGCGATGCAAGCGGCCTCCGTGTTCGCACGGCGAGACAATGGCCCATTGCGGAAACTCATATTCTGGAGCGGAGTTCCTTGCGCGTCAAGCAGAAATCTCAAAGATTTTCGGGCCCGGCGCCGGCCAATTCAACGGGTCTAACACCGGCCACTTCGGTCTAACACCGGCTACCTACTCCCCGATCCAAACTGGCCCGCTCTGTCCCCCTTCCAAAAAGCAGCCTCGCGCCACAGCTTTCTTCGAGAGCACCACGCCGTTGAACGAAACCGGTTTCTCCATGAAGGCGGACGGATTTGCCATACTGCCTTTAAAAAGCCCAGTTGAGGTTGTAAAGCTTAGCGCCAGTTTGTTGTTACCCAAGTTAACGAACTGGCTGCCGACTCCGAGCGTGATTTGGTCTGAGATGCTCTGGGCCAGGTCGCCGCCGCTAAGTACTACTTGAGCAGCCGTGAGGCCGAGGGCGTTGTTGCCGGGAGTTGGGGGAGCGTACCTGCAGCCTTCGGCCACAGTTTGGACTTCGAATCCACCTGGATAATATGCGGCGCTGGCCATTACTGGCTTGGTCCAGCTCACCATACCGCTCAAATCGTTTGTTGCGGTGCCCACGAAATTGATCCAGCCCCATACTGAGCCTTGCGCACCGTAGAGTGGCACATAGACCGGCCACTGACCATACTTCGAAACGATCGCCGTCTGGCTGAGTTTGGTCCCATCGGCCAAAGTGGCGCTTAACCGAATTTGGCCAGCCGCGCTGACTGTGACGGTTCCGTAGCCGTCGCCCCCCGGCTGTGTCGCCGAGCCATGGCTCCCTGGGAACATTATCGTGTATTGGCCCGCTTGAGGGGCAAAACTGGTCTTGCCATCAAACACTGCTCGGTCTGCTGAGAGGACAAGCGTAGTCTCTCCGTCACTGATCGTGCCTACGATTCGATCCGTACCGTGAGAGAGATCCAACTGAAGCGTCACGGTCGGGGAAGAAAAGCCTCGCGGCGTGGTGACCGCGCCACCAGTGGAGTCAAAGGCGCCGCTCACAGCATAGCGGCTTGCGCCGATCAGGGCCGTACCACTGAAGCTACCCTTGCTCGTGACGCTAAACGTCACGCCACCCGAGCTTTGCTGATTCACGCCGTTCACCGGATCATAGAACAAACCGTTATACTTTCCGGCAACAGGAATGAATGGGTTCGGAATGAAATTGGCGACCAGATGGCGATTGGCATTGAGAGTAAAGGAGTAACTGGCCGATGTGCTTACGACCGCTCCATTTTCCGTCCAATTGGCGAATACATAAGCGTTGCCGCTTGTGGATGCTGTCACCGTGCGTTGAGCTCCCGGCTTAAAAGTTCCCGCCCCTGTGACTTTCCCGGCGCCGAGGGGAGATGAGGCCACAGCAACTGTGTAGCTGGATGGAACAAAGTTAGCGACCAACGAGAAATCGCCAGTCAAGGTAAATGTGTAGTCGGGGGAGGTGCTGACTATCGTCCCATTGGAGGTCCAGTTGGCAAATGCGTAACCTTGATTAGGGCTGGCAGAAACCGTCTGCGTGCTTCCGTAGGCAAACACTCCCGCACCGATAACGGTGCCGCCCTCGTTCGGGCTGGCTTGCACGTCCAAAGTTAGGCCGAAAACAGTGACATCGCCAAACGCGTTGTTGTCCGCCGGATTGGTGTCGGGTTGGTCAGACACGACGCTCGCCTTATTGCGGCCCAAGCCGGTGCCTGAGCAGTTGACGACCAGACTCAGCGTCGCACTTGCTCCCGCTCCAAGCGCTCCGAACCTGCCGGTGATCGAGTTGCCAGTCCGAGAGCCGCTCCCTTGGCTAAGGTTACCCGAGACGTATTGAGTGTTGTCGGGAAGCGTGTCCGTGAGCGTGACACCGGTTGCGCCATCAGGTCCGCTGTTGGAAACCGTGACTGTGAAAGTGCAAGTTGTTCCGAGCGGCGTTGAGGCAGGGCCAACGCTAACTGTTACGTTCAGGTCAACGTTGGCTTGTGGCGCAGGATGCGTGTAAGTGCCGCGGCGATACACGAAGCCCAGCGCCGCGTCGTACACCCAATTAGTTCCTGAGCCATTGGCCGAAGTGTGGTCTGGCTGAAGCGGTTGCCAGAAGAGCGACGTCCCTGAGTTTGCAGATGCGTCAACCTGCGAATAAGCGATGGCTAAGTCGTCCCCGCTATAACACGGAAAGGCATATTCGTTATCAACCGTTCCGATAGTGTGGAGAGCTCCTGTCAGAAGGTCCGCTGCCAAAACTGTGGATAATCCTGTCGTTTGATCTGCCGCTTCGAAAGTGATTAATGTGTTGCGCGTATGGCCGAGGGCAGGGTTGCCGACGTCCAGGCCGGGAATCGGGTGAGCCAGAGTCAGAGTGTCGCCTGTGCGCAAATCGTAGGCATAGATGCTCCAGACTTCGGTGGTTGAACCGTCGCTAAGTTGCAATTCGTTCAATGCATCATAGACGATGTAATGGTTATCGGGTGAAAGGCACATCGTGTCTGCATAGAGGATTGTGTTCACCGAACTGCCCTCCGTTGCAGGCGCAACCAGATAGATGACTTTGCTATTGCCGGTGTTACTGTCGTCAATATACGTAATGCGGTTTTCGGGGTGGCCGTAAGCGTCCTGGAAAACAAAACCAAAGTGCTTTCCATCCGGGGCCACCGCAACGGAGTGGACCTGGCCCGGATAGCCTAGGTTGCTCTCGGAAGCCGATCCGTCGGTGGGGATCAGGCTCATGTCATTTTGCGCGTTAACAAACACCGCCAGAGTGCCGTCTCCGGTCACGGACGGACGGGACCACCTGTATATCGAGTTCTGGCTAAGCTGAACTCCTTGCTGCGGGTCGCCCAAGGCATCTTCTCGGCGCCCGAGGTACCAGGCACCTGCAGCGGAGTCGTAATAGACCATGACCGCGGAGTCTGAGGCGCTGACTGTTGAGTTCGGAGGGGGCGGCGGTTGAGCTGATGAGTCGAAAATCTCTACTGCATCGAACGCTTCTGCCGTTTTTGCTGCCTGAATGGAATTGGTTCCGAAAAGCTCGTTAGCTGAGGCAATGCAAGCCAGACGACAGTCCAGGAATTGGGATTGCGGGTGCAAGTGGACCGTCAGAGCGCGATAAAAAATACGGGCCGCAGTGTCATTGCCAATGGACCCGTTCAGCCCAGCGCTCAGCATGAAGAAGGCGTGGCCAATGATCGTGCTGTTTTCGTGCACCCCGCCGTGATCAGCAAGCTGGTAATTGGATAAGATCGGGTCACCTGGTGCAATGAATTGACTCATTGTCGCGGGATAAGGGCGGCCGGAAAACTGCAAAGACCCCGGATTAGAGAGCGAGCGCAGCGGTGAGGAGAGGCCCTCGCCAATTACCCAATCGTTCGTGCCATAGGTCCATGCCTCGACCATTTCTCCAAAGATGTCCGAGAAAGCCTCATTGAGTGCGCCTGATTGATCCTGGTAAACGAGGCTGGCGGAGTATTGGGTTACCCCATGAGTTAGTTCGTGGGCAACAACATCCATTTGGGCGGCATATGGCTCAGCATCGCCGAAAAGCATGGCCTGCGTGTTCCACTTTGCGTTATGCAGGTTCACGTCGTACCGGACGACTCCGAACATTGTTCCTCCCTGTCCGTCTATGGAGTTCCGGCCTAATCTCTGGCGATAGTAATCGAAGGTTTGCGAGAGTGCGAACGCGGCGCTGACCCCATCCGGCAGCCAGCCAGATACCGAGCTGCTGGAAGTGATTTGGGAAACAAGCGCGTTTGTGCTGGGTACCTGGTTTCGATAGTCCAGAATAACGATTGCGCCTTTCGGGTTGTCGGGGGGAGTTGAACTCGGGTCGAACATCGGTTTGCTCGTATCCACCAGATAGTAAGTTGTGTTCTGTTGCCAAACATTAAGCGGTCGAGTTACGCCCAGAAGGTCTATCCCCGATCCGGCCACATTAGCGTCCGTGACTCGATTGTAGGCTGTCAGCTTGCCCCCGGTGGCAGCATCAACCACGACCAGCCACTTCTGATCAGGCGGGCCATCCAAGTTCATCCGCCAGGCTAGACGGCTCGGCTTATCTCCCAGCCCATATACGATCAACTCCGGCACACTTGATTTGAAAGCTTCCCCTCCCGGAACGCTCGCCCGGGCGGCCGTCACTGCCCTAATCTGCTGCAACGCAGGCTTGGTCGGCAGATCCTTCGGCGTCGGCACGTACGCACCGTCGAGCATCTCGACTCTGCCTTGAGCGTTCAAATGGACGCTTAGCTCTGACGGCCAAACCTCAACCCCTTGATACCGTTGCGAGAATCGCAAATGCGTGTGATTCAAATCGTCTCTCTCAACCCTGACCAAATGCATTTCCGAGCTTGGGTCCGAGAGGAGCAGTAGTCCGCGATTTGTGCTCATGAAATCGTAGGCTGCCGAAGCCGCTTGCGTCTTTGAAAGAGTGGATATTTGGTTCGCGTCCGGTGTAGCCGGAATTGAAAGAAATCGGAGTGTACCCGTTTCTGGCCTGACCCGGAGATCAACGCCGCCGCCGCTACGCTCGTCCAATTGGGCCAAGGCCCCCCGCTGTTCTGGCGACAATCTTGCGAGAGTTTGCGATCGGGCCATGCTGGTGCGCAAGGAAGCAATCAGCAGACGACTTCTTTCAGTGTCAGCGGCAGAAAGCTCGTTGATCGCGTGTGAGGCACCATTTGTGGAAAGAGGGGCTCCCTGGGGGATGGGGAGAATCTTCAGAGCAGCGAGCCGCGAAGCAGGCGTGCCTGCCTTGGTTTTCTTACCTCCCGATCCCATCTTGTTATTTTTTCCAAATCGCAACCCCTTGTCGAATTCCTGAGCCTCTTCCGTCTTACGCTGGTCAGCGCGAGTCGAGGATTGTCGCGAAGCCGCGATGCGAAAGCCCGCATGTTTGGAAGCTACGTAAGAAATGCCGATCAGAGCGCACAGTGTAACGCCAATGAATAGCAATCGTGTTTTCATGGGAACAAGTTCTAGTCTTGACTTTGTCAATTTTATGAGTACGCAAAACATTGTCAAGAAGAATCTAAAAGTGTAGTGAGCGAGAACCAAAGCCGTAAGGCAACGCTCCCGCTGGACGGTGCCTGATAAGGTGTCCAAAGGCGTGTGGGGGGGGTCAGACCGGAGTTTTTCTGGGGCTTTTAAGTTTTGGAAGAGGCGGAGGTCTGGGGCGGCGCGGTGGCGGTGGCGGTGGCGGAATTTCAGATTCCGGGAATTCAGATTTCAAATCGGCCGCCGTGAGATGGGTTGGCTGTGGCGCAAGGAACGCAAAATGATGAGGGCAAAATGATGAAGCCACGAGAGACGCGGAGCCTGAAAGGTGAAACGGGATGCGTGCTCCGTGAAGACAAAGAACTTTTAAAACTTTTCCCGATTAGGTTGAGGATCGTTATCCTGCATTTTCCACATCGTGAAAACGCCTCGATTGGTTAGGCTGGTTTCAGGGCCGTTCATGTTCTTTATGCCCAGGCCGTGGCCGCGGATTTGGAGGCCTTCTTTCTCGATGCCGATGGTCAGTGAGCGCCCCCTCAGTCCTGTGAATTGGACGCATTGGTTACACTTTTGGAGGGGAAATCTGCCAAAAAGTGACCTGTTCGCTTGGGCCCAAATACTGAAAGCTTCGGCTTTCTTGCTATTCGATGCGTAATAATCTCCACGTTTTTCTTTTAAACCGCTAATCTAGGCTGATAAACGCTAATTCATGGTCAAATACCTAAAGGGCGAATGTCAGCAGTGCGGGGGGCGGATGGAGTTTCCAGCGGAGAGTATCGGTATGGCGGTGGAATGTCCGCATTGCGGCAAAATGACTGAACTGACCCTGGCCGCGCCCCCTCAGGAGCCGGTGATCAAGCGCAGGACGGTCGTGTGGACGATTATTGCTGGTGTAATCCTGGCCGGGGGCGCGATAGCGCTTTTAGCGGGGTCCAAGTGGCTGCAAAATTATGCAGCGAGGCACAAAAAAGGCGCCGCGACTCCTTCTCACTCGACACTCGACACTCGATACTCACCCACCAATTCTGCGCCTGTTCCGGAAACTGAAAGCGCTCCCGCTGACAATGGATTGCACGCTTCTGAAGTCGGTGTCGAGAAATCGCGGGATAGCTCGTTCGTTTATGCAGTCGGCACTCTGACGAACGTGACAAAGCGCCAGCGGTTCGGAGTAAAAATTGAACTTGATCTATTCGATGCCGGAGGCGAGAAGATCGGAACGGCCAAAGATTATCAGGCGATTTTGGAGCCGGGCGGGCAGTGGCATTTCAAGGCGCTGGTGGTGGATCCGAAGGCGGTTTCAGCCAAGGTGGCGGGGATAAGGGAGGATTGATGCGCCGGGGAAGTTAAATCGTTAAAAAAGTAAAAAAAGTTAAATCGTTAAAATTGTTGAAACGTTAAAACGTTAGAAACGTTACAGGGGTGCCAGCGCGAAAGGCCTGCGGCGACGGGGATTAAGAGTAAGAGAAAGATTAAGATTAAGACCGGATGGTGAGCGCACGGCGCCAGGGAGGCAGAGCGGGCAGCGCGAGGAGAATTGGGGGATCGGTGACGCGAAGGGGGCGCAGGCGCAGGCGTGGTTCTTCGGAGGCGCCGGCATCACCATTTCGGATGCGCAGGCTGGCGACTAATCCAACCGGCAGGCTGGCGACCATTGCGGACAGTTTTGCCGAAAACGGAACCAGGACGGAGAGGAGATGAAACTCGGCAAACTTTGGCCTTTGGATGCAGAAATTGCCGGGGCGCATCATGACTGTGCCTGAAACCGGGGCGCCTTGCGGAACGCCATCCGTGAATACGCCGACGAAAATGAAACCGCGCGTTCTCGAAGGGTTCTCTACAGTGCCTTCCAAGCGGGCGCCTCTTATCTTGCGATCCTCGGCCAGATAGTTCCAGACGGCCGAGGCGAATTGTTTCAGCGTCAGCCTCTTGGGCATGGCGCGGAACTCCTGCGGGGAGAGACCTACAAGCGCGTTGAATGTTTTTGAAAAGGTGCCCAACGAGGTGTAACCCACTTCCATGCACGCATCCGTAATGGAAGGGTCGGGCGCGAGCAACATTTCCTTGGCGCGCTGGATTCGCAAGCAGGCCAGGAAATGACGCGGAGTCGTGCCCGTAAGCTCGTCGAACACGCGAACGAGATGAAACTTGCTAATGGCGGCGATTTGGGCCAGTTGGTCGAGATCCAGCGGGTCCGCCAGGTGCGTCTTCATGTGCTGAATGACGCGTTCGACCGACTGTTGGTAGGCCTGGACGGTGTCGGAGCGATGAGGGAGGAGGGCGCTCATGGGATCGCAAACACCAAACACCAAACACCAAACACCAGAGAAACACCAAATCCCAAGCTCCAAATACTGCCAACCCCGTAGCTGACATTTCGGGGTTGTAGCTGCACCGAGGAGAAGCGGATGAAGTTTCTCATGTTGAAATCGTCCGGAAAGCGAATCAAGTGTAAGGCGCCAGGGCTCGGCGAAGCGCATCCGGTACCGGTGTGGGGACCAGGCGGCCGGCTTCACGCTTCATGCAGGCGATTTGTTGTTCGCCTCGGGCAGCTAATTGTTCTTCACCTGCCAAAGTGTGCCAATACTCAAAGCCGAGCGTCAGGCGGTTTTGCTGCATCTCCGCGAGGCTCATGCGGACGATGACTTCTTCGAACACGTTCAACTCGGCGAAGTATTCGCACGAGCATCGCACAGTGGCCAGGCTCAGGTCTTGGGCCAGCTCGGTAATCACCTCCGGCGCGTGGTCACGCAGAAACATCTCGCGGCATTGCCCCTGCCACTCCAGGTGGTGGGTGTAATACACGTTGCCGACCAGATTGGTCTCCTGAAAGGTGACAATGTGGCGGTATTCGTAGAAGCGCATGTGCGGGGTGAAACGTGAAACGTGAAACGTGATCCTGAAACGTGAAACGTGAAACGTGATGTTTACATTTGGGCGCTCATCGGGAATCAGGTGGCCGCCGTCGGCGCTAATGGAAAAAGAGGGAGAAGATCTGTCGCGGACTCGTGTCCGTGGCTACAGAATTGTTGAGGACGTTGTGACGTTTTCATGTATCACGTATCACGTTTCACGATTCCCCTCACGTATCACGTTTCACGTTTCATTTGGCCACGTCTACAGCCAGGGCGATGGCGAGGGGAGACTGCACGTTGTGAATGGAGGCGACGCAGGTGGCAATGGCTAAGGTTCCGGAGCGCAGCAGCACCCAACCGTCGGCCGTTGTTGAGGTCAGCACGAGTGGCGCCTGGCCTGGGAGGCCGGCTTTTTTCAAACATTCAAGCACGGTCCAGAGCCGTGTGCCGGCGGTATTTTTACATTCAGAGCGCTCGGTGGAAATTCGGGCGGCCATGGTGACACGCTCAGCGCCCAAAAGATCATGCCAATGAGCTTCCGGACGGTTGGCAACACTTTCCAGGTCACAGGCCAAGCGGCACGGCCCCACCATCGCCAAAGTAAGATTCTGGTTGTGAGCAGCCGATACGGCTTCATCTCCCTCCACTTCAGGTTTGCCATCGGGGCGCCGCTGGATTGGCTCGGGGCGACCCACGGCGCGGCCGAGGGCGGCGTCTGAGCCAGCGACAGGGCGAGGTGATGCGGGAGCATCGAGGGAAGGATTAAGATTAAGAGAAAGATTAGGATTAAGAGACAGTTCTCCCGGCCTTCCGCCGGGCTCCAGGACTACGCGCACTGAGCAATCTCCAACCAGTTCCTCCAGCCTTCGGCCCAGATAGGGGGCCAACAGAGGCAAAGGCCATGCCGCGGGAGCCTGGATGGGCTCGACCGCACGCAACCGAAGGCCCTCCCAACGCTCCAGGAGCACGCCCTGCTTATCGGTGATTTGAAGGTCGTAAACGAAATCGTTTCCATTTCTCTCGCGTTGTTTGGCGTGGGCCAGTCGCGGGCCGACTGTATCGGTCCGCAGCAGATCGAGCCGATCAATTCCGGTCGGCACGATTCGCAGATGCGGGATGCATGCCTGGATGGCGTGCAACGCGGCGTCCCGCGCTGCGGGGTCCCCAAGCACCAAATGCGCGGGTAGAAAATTGTGGAACCATGCTCGCGAGTCGTCACCAGGACTAATCTCGGCGACACATTCCCTGGCCATGAGCGCGTGATATCCTCGCAAACGGCGGAACCGGGCGCCGTGGAACAGGATGCGACCGTAGAGATGCTCGTCGGGGTTGAGAGGAAGAGGCGGGTCGAGGGGCGAGGGGCGACCCTCCTTCGCTGAAGCTACGGCGGGCAAGGGGGCGAGGGGCGATGCGTCAATGCGTGTTGCGTGTTGCGTGTTGCGTGTTGCGTGATCCGTTTGGGGCTCACAGAAGCGGCAGAGGGCGCGGAAATGATCCACGTGATAGTCGGTTTCTTCCGAGCGAAGGGACACCTCGACTCCATTTGGACCTCGACGGAGGGCTGCGAGCCTGATCCTTGCGCCCCATTGATTCGGAACTGCGACTGGCCGGCTTAACTCGACCTTCTCGAAGTTTGGTGGGTTCTCTGAACCTACCAGAGCCATCGCTATCTGGGCCATGGCTTCGAGCCCCATCACTGCCGGGAAAAGCCGCTGCTTTTGCAAGACGTGATCTTCCAGGTACAGGTCATTTTGGGCAGATAACTCAACATCCACCACCAACTCGATCCCCGGGTAATGCACACGCTTGCGCTCAAGGAAACGAAGAAGCGGAAGATCTGGCTCATCCATTTTCAATGTGGGTGGATGGCCGAAACGGCCGGTGATGATCAGAGCACACGGTGAAGAGTTAAATGAGTTAAATGGGTTAAATAAGTTAAAAGAGGGAGCGTCTGGGGCGGGTGAGTGGGGGAGTGGGGGACTGGGAGCGTGGGAGCGTGGAGCGTGGGAGCGTGGGAGCGTGGGAGCGTGTAGCCCCTCGGCACTCGACCCTCGACCCTCTGCGACTGAACCCTCCAGCCTGAACCCTGAACCCTGAACCCTGTGATCTCCAGCGCTATTCGAGATACCGAGGCTCTGAAGGAACAGCCGCACGCCCTCGTCCGGCGGGATTGGCGTAATACCCTGCTGCATCAACGACTCGATGCGGCCCAAGCGTTCGCCCATGCCAACGCCGGACCAAACAGACCATTCAAGGACCAGGCAACGGCAGTGCGGATGCCGCGCCTGAAACTGTTCGGTTCGTGCTCTCAGCCATTCGTTGGCCGTGGCGTAATCGGCCTCTCCTCGCAAGCCGGCGCGCGCGATGATTGACCCAAAAGTAACCAGCAACTTCAAACGCGTTTCATCCAAGCTGTTCAGCACGTTTTGCAATCCCCGAACTTTTGGGGCAACGGTGTTGTGGAATGCCTCACTGTCGAGCGCTTCGATCAGGCGGGGTGAGTTCGTGCCGGCCCCGTGCAGCAGAGCTGTGATTGGACCAAGTTCACGCTCCGCTTCTGCAATGGCTTCATTTGCGGCACAGGGATCTGTGACATCGGCGCGAACATAGCAACACCGAACACCGGCGGCGGTGATCCGTGCGAGGTTTTGCGCCAGTTCTCCTTTTGGTTCTGATCGGCCCAGCAGCGCCAGCCGCACGCCCGTGGCACGGGCCAGCGCGAGCGCACATTCCGCGGCGATCCCTTTACCGCCGCCGGTGACCAGGAGAACATCCTGAGGGCCGAGTTGGCATTCGTGCCCACTGTAGGGGACGACGTCAGGAGTCCTTTTTGCACGTCGGGCACCAGAAGAGGACTCCTTACGTCGTCCCCTACAATCTATTGCCGATTCAATCGTCGTGTTAGGTGAGCGGCTTACGGGCGACCATTTCAGGCGCGGCTCGCGACGGATGCCCTGGGGATCGTAATGGGCTTCGATAAAACCATGGGCAGCCAGCGCTTCGGCAACAACCCAGTCCGCGGCATCCGGGTGTTCAGGGGGCACATTGACGACACAAGCGGTCGCTCCGGATTCGAGATGGAGCGTCCGAGTGAATCCACTGCCGCCCCAACCGTGTTGCACTACCACAAAGCGTGGTTCGCCTTTCAAATCGCGCAGAGAGTGGGCGCCTTTGAGCAATAACTCCAAATGCTCTTCAGTGGGATCCTTTGGCAAACAGATGACCACGCCGCGGCCGGAGGCATTGGCGAACTTCTGGCGCAAGACGGCAGCCAAGGGGCTTTCAACTGGTCCAAACACTCGCCATGCGTGGCGGTCAGGAGCCTGATGAATCGCGCTTTCAGCGCTTGCAGGTCTTTTTGTGGCGCAACACCCAGGGCGTTGCCCTGGGCTGGTATGAGTGACGCCTTCAGCGTCAAAAAAATGATTCGAGGGGGTAGCGTCTGGAGTGCCATCACGAGTTCTTGATGATGCCGTTTTGTCATCCTGTGGACCTGAGGGCCTGTGTTGTCCAGGGCTAGAGGTTTCGACCAGGTCCACCGTAAATGTCTCGAACCACACATCGAGCCCCGGAGGCTGGGCAGTCTCAGGCTTGCGCGATGCATGACCTGTGTCTTTCAAATCATCCAAGGCCCTGGCGATCTCAACAACGCTTGCGTTCGCGAAATCGCTCGGGGCTGCCAAACTGGGCAACCCGCAACGCCGGGCAGCTTCCGCTACCAATTGACTCACTGTGATTGAGTTGAGGTGCAGGTCGCTGAGCAGGCGGTGGTCGTCCTGCACGGTTGTGGCCGGCAGTTCGGCGCGGTCGGCCACGAGTTGGCGGACCACTTCGAGGGGCGAGGTCTGACCCTCCTCTGCTAAAGCTACGGCGGGCAGGGGGGCGAGGGGCGAGGGGCAACTGGCGGCACAGGCTACTACCGGCTCGCAGTTGGACTGGTGAGCGAGTGAGTAAGCTGGTGAGTAAGTGAGTGCTAAGTCCTCGGACTGCTCGGGCCGAGCTGGCTTTGGACTTTGGACTTTGGACTTTGGACTTTGGACCGGCGCCAACTCGCACGGATTCACGAAGAACTTCGGCTTCCACTCCAGTGAAAAAGGACGCGTGAATCTGTCCGCGAATAAAAGCGAATGATTGACCGGAGCGCCGAGGGCGAAGCTTGCGCCGAGCGTTTCAAGCAAACCTGCCAGGGACGATCCACAAGCGTCCAGGGCGATGGCCGGCACCTCTGTGGCGTCGCCGACCAATCCCGTGAGCACGGAGCCTGGACCGACCTCGATGATGAGGTCAGGAGGCAGGTCTTCGGCGTCGCCACAAGAATTGTCTTCCAAAGCCAGCAACCCAGCCAGCGCATCAGAAAATCGCACGGGTGATGTGACTTGCTCACAGAATAAGGCCCGCAAGTCCTGATGCGGCCTCAGCAATTTGCCCGTAACCGTGGAATAGACCCTATTACGGAGCGGGCCGAGGGACTCGTTGGTGAGTTGCTCGGCCACCGCCGGGGTCGCGGCGGCCACTAATGGGGTATGGAAGGCGTGAGATACCGGCAAACGCGTCGCGCGAAAGCCAGCCTGGGCAGCTTTTTGGGACAGCTCGGTAATGGCATTGGCGTCGCCGGCGACGACTGTTTGGCGCGGGGAGTTGTAGCCGACGATGGAGAGGATGGGTTGGGCGTTCTCCTCTACTTTGTCTTTCACTTTGTCTTTCACTTTGTCTTTGCCGGAAACAGCAGACGAAGTGAAAGACAAAGTGGGCGACGAAGTTAATGACGAAGTTAACGACAAAGTTTTCTCAAGCAGCCCTATCACCTTCGGCCATGGGGCTGCGATGGCCAGCATGGCGCCGGTGGGCGAGCCTAGCTCGGCCATCGCTGCTCCGCGCACGCGGGCGATCCTATGCAGCGCCTCCTCACTCAGCGCCTCAGCCCAATAGGCCGCCACGATTTCGCCAAGGCTGTGGCCGATGGCGGCCTCGGCGCGGAGCCCGAATTGTTCGAGCACGCGCAGGCCCGCGACTGAAGCCGCAACGATGGCCGGTTGCATGATGCGCGTGGAAACGGTGGCTGTAGGAGACGACGTGAGGAGTCCCTCGGCAGGCTGAGTCGCACTAAAGGAACTCCTTACGTCGTTCCCTACAATCTCGTTCAGGGCCGCTCGGTCGTATAAGTCTCGCACGCAGTCAAACCGACGGCGCCAGATGCCGCCGTCCAGATTCATGGGCGAGCCCTGGCCGGGGAACAGGAAAGCGAGACGAGGTGATTTTTGGGAGGTTCCGAGGAAAACGCCCGAGGCACGGCGGAAGGGTGGAAGCCCGGTGGCCTGCGCCCATTCTTTGATCGTCTGCAACCGCTCGGCTAGCTGGGAGGGGCGAGATGCGACGACAGCCGCCCGCACTGAAGGTGAACTGGCGCCTTCCACTTTTGTTTGGAGATGCGCTGCCAAATCGGAAAGTTCGGAGCGTGAGATACTCGCCGCGAGATTCAGCAGTTTTTCGATTTGTTGCAGGAGGTCGTCTCGAGTTGAAGACGCCAGTAGGAACAGTTCGGCATCCTGGGTTGAGCGCGAGAGCGAGCGTTCCCTCTGGCTCAGAGCCGAGCGACGCCCCGCAACGTGGCTCTCGAGCACGACATGGGCGTTGATACCGCCGAAGCCCATCGCACTCACGCTTGCCCTGGGGGGAATACCCGCAGGCCACAATTCGGGTTCGGGCAATACACGCAAAGCGGCGCCCGGGCAGAGAAGTTGCGGGTGAGGCTGCTCGCAACCGGTGGTGGGCGGCAACACCTGGGTATGGACGGCCATGGCCGCCTTGATCAGGCCCGCCACACCCGCAGCCGCCTTGGTGTGGCCGATGTTGGCCTTGATCGAACCAACCGCCGCCGGTGCAGCGCCTGGTTTGGCGTCATGGCGCGCACGGCAAAGTACCGCCAACTCGGTCGCATCGCCTACGGCCGTGCCTGTGCCGTGGCCCTCGCAGAATGAAACGGTGTCTATGCCAAATCCCGCCCGGCGATAGGCGCGGCGCAGGGCTTCAATCTGTCCTTCGGCCTCTGGCCGGGTAATGCCGCCGCTGCCATCAGAAGAAACGCCCCAGCCGCGTATGACTGCGTAAACGCGGCACGCTCGTGCCAAGGCATCTTCGTGCCGCATCAAGACGGCAAAACCACAGCCTTCGCCGGGCCAGAATCCGGCCGAGCGCCGGTCATAGACCCGCATTTCATCAGGCGCCAGCGCCCCGGTTTTGGCGAACCCCACTAGCTCAAATGGATCCAGGCTCAGGTCAACGCCGCCGGCCAGGGCCACATCTAAATCTCCGGTTGTGAGAGCGGAGCAGGCGTTTGCAACCGCCAATAGCGACGAGGCGCAAGCGCCGTCCACAGTGTAGCCGCCGCCCTTAAGGTCGAACTGGTTGCAGATGCGGCCTGCAATCGTGTTGGACAAACCACCGGCCAGCGATTCTTCACCGACTGGCGCGAAGGGCGATTTGTATTCGGTTTCGAGCCTTTCGAGGAATTCAACGCGAGCGCCGGAATCAAATTCGCTTTTGTCGAGCGCAGATTCAACAACGCGGCGAACGAAAGGCCAGCGCAGGCGCATCGAACTGGCTCGAGAAAATTCGCCCGTCAGCGTGTTGCCGAGCAGCACGCCCGTGGCTTCACGAGGCAGTCCGCGGCCTTCTGCAAAGCCGGCATCGGCCAGGGCTTTGGCCGCCACATCCAGCGCCAGCCAATGCGCCAGGTCAGCCGAGCGGAAAGTGCTCCCCGCCACGCGAAAACTGACGCGATCGAATTCGTATCCTTCGATGACGGCGCCCTCGACCGCATAGGTGCGATCGGGGGCCGCAGGGTCCGCGCTCCAATAGTCCTCCTGACGCAACCGTTCGGGAGGCAGCCGCCGAAAAGCTCGCCGCTGGGCCAGCACATTCTCCCAGAGTTCACCGGGAGTGCGAGCGTCCGGGTACACACAGGCCAGACCGACGATGGCGATGGAGGGGGGCACGGAAAAGAGTTAAATGGGTTAAATAAGTTAAATAGTTACAAGGTTACATGGGAGCAGGACGTGAAACGTGAAACGTGAAATGTGAAACGTGAAACGTGAAACGTGAGCGAAAACACCAAACACCAAACACCAGGCTACAAAAACATCAAACACCAAACACCAAGCTCCAAAGAAGCTCCAAGCTCCAAGCTTCAAAGCGGGACCAAGGCGGGTTTGGAGCTTGAGGTTTGGTGTTTCTCTGGTGTTTGGTGTTTGGTGTTTGGAGTTTGCCACTTGATGACCTCTCTCAAGTGCGAGGCGTTTCTTACATAGGTTCAGTGTTCAAAAATGTGACAGCGTAAAGTGTGCCGCGCATTACTACGAAACTACGAAACCGCAGGTACGGCCGGGGCCGGAGCGACTTGCGAGGCTGGCGCGGTTTCAGGCCGGGCACGGCCTGGGGATTTGAAGGCGTAATAAAGGTGCAAGGAGAGCCCGCGCACGGCGCAAACTGTGAGGAGTGCGAAGAAGAGGCCGAAGACCAGGTGCAGCACCTGGATGACGCCATAGACCATGGCAACCGAGAAGCCAAACAATGCCTGGCGCCAGGGATTGAGTGGGGTGGTGGCCGGGTCGGGCACCATATACAGCGTAAACACGATAAAAGCCGCGCTGGTCATCGGCATGAATGGCACGAGGACCGGCGTGTTGAAGAGGTAGGCCCGAATCTGGCCTTGAAGGGCGAACCCGACCAGCCAGGCAGCGACAAGGGGCAGGCGCCCGGTGAAACAGCCATGAATCACCACCCCGGTCATCAGGATTAGGCCCGGCAGAATCCAGTCCCACACGCCGGTTATGTTTTCCGTGAAATGGTACGGCGGGGCGAAGCCAACCTGCGGAAACAGAACCAGGGTCAAGGCCACACCGAAATTCGAGGGATTGAAAATGTGTTGCGTGCGGCCCTCACTAACCGGGGCCCGCAGGAGCACCTTGGAACCAATTGATAGTGCCACGGCAAAAACGATTGGCCAAAGCCGGTCGTTCGGATAGAGCAGCATGGAGCAAGCGAACCCTGGAATGAGGGCGGCGGGCAACGAGTTGAAAAAGTTTGCCCAACTGCCGGTGAACCTGACTTCGCGATCCTTTGCCTTCGCGTCCACCCAATCCAGGAAAAACTGGATGGCAATGGCCGAACCGATGCCGACAAACGGCGCGGCCCACGACTGCTCGAAACCGAGATAAGTGTGTCCGAGGATGTTCCAGAAGATCATCAAGGTGGTGAAATACCAAAGCGCGAACAGGCGGAGCTTTGGGTTTTTGTTCGGGTAGAACAAGACGGTGGTGTTTAGGAAGGGACGGCTCATGAGGGGGAATGAAACGTGATGCGTGAAACGTGATGCGTGAAACGTGAAACGTGAAACGTGAAAAACGTTAAAGGGTTAAATGGGTTAAATGAGTTAAATGAGTTAAATGGTTACATAGGGCTTACGGCGTCGGTGAAAGGTGAAACGTGAAACAAACACCAAACACCAAACACCAAGCTCCAGAGAAACACCAAACTCCAAGCTTCAAAAAGCGACCGCGGCCATTGGTGTTTGAGATTTGAAGCTTCTCTGGTGTTTGGTGTTTGGTGTTTGTCATCCATGTTTGGTGTTTCTCATTAAGGTTCAGCTTACGGTCTAATTCGTTTGCGCGACTTGCGTCTGGCCGGGGCTTCCCAACAATACTGTATGCCAGCCGGGCGAAAGCTTGAGGGTGGTCTGCTGGACCTTGCCGTTAATCCCGCGCCACTTAATTTGGACGTCGAGCTGGGTCGCAGGGCCGAGGTGCCCGAGGCCCAGGTGAACGTCGGGGCTGCGGCGGCCGGAGTGGCCACTGCCGCCGTCCACCTGCCCGACTAGCCTTCGGCCACCCGGGAGTGTGAGGTGGGCTTGCGCGCCGAACGCGGGTCTGCCGTGCAAGTCCGGGCCAGGATGCCCCGCGCGGTGGCGAACGTCATTTTGCGAAGCCTCTGCCGGCAAAGGCAACAGAAGGTGCAGCCCCAGAAACGCGCCCGCATCGCGGGTCTGGTTGTGGAAAAAGAACGAGGGCCCCCACTGGTTCGCCATGACGAAATCGAGGCGCCCATCACCATCCACGTCCGCCAGTGCAATGGCCTTGGTGACCATCGGCTCGGTAAAACCAACTTCTTGTCCCACATCGTAGTACCGCCCATCGGCTGCGCGCACGAAGAACGCATCCAGATCATGGCCGCTGAGATCAGCGCCATCCTGCTGGCTGGGGTCGGGGCCGGGTTTGAAGTTGGGCCATAGCCTGGGGTCATGGACAATCCGATCGTTGCTGGTGCCAAGTGATTGCAATTCCGGCCAGCGATTGATTTTGCCCTTAATAAAGCCCACAGCCTGAATGGCCTCCAACACGCCATCATTATCGAAGTCGGCCAGGCGGCAGTCCCAACCCCAACCGCTGCGCGACAGGCCCAGTTTTTCGCTGGCCTGCACGTATGGCGCGACGCCTTGTTTCATCAGATCGAGCTGACCTGTGCTTTGCCAGAGAAAATGGCTCTCAGTCAGACCGAAGCGCGTGGCGATGTTGCTCACGTAAATATCCAGCAGGCCATCTCCATTCACGTCACCGAAATCCACGCCCATTCCTTTAAACGAATCGAAGCCCAACACGCAGGACTTGGGATCGGTGAAGCGGCGGCGGCCCTCAAGCACGGCAAATTTCACACGGCCGGGAGTCGAAAGGTTGTGCAGCAGCCGGTCAGGGCCGAAATCGTGCCCGAAATAAATCTCCGGCAGCATGTCGCCATCCAGGTCCGCCGCGCCGATGGCCAAGGTCCACCCATGCTCCACGTCCGGGCTGAACACGTCTTTGACTTCGGTAAATTTGACACTAGGCTTTTCGCCCTCGGTCGCGCCGGCCCAGAGGAACAGATGCTTTTTCCCGCCATTGAGCGCCTTGGCCTTGCCCTCGTGCATGACTTCCACTCCGCCGGCGTTTGCATCCAGGATGTGGCCGCCATCCTGGAAATAGTTCCCTATGAGTATATCCACGTGGCCATCCCCATCGAGGTCGGCCTGCACGGCGCCGTTCGAGAACCAGCGTTCGCCGCTGTCTGTCAGTTCACACGGATAAAAGTCATCTGCGGTTAGGGTTTTTTGATGGCCGGGCTCGATGTCAACTTTCTTTCGAAGGAAGAGGACGGGCGTTCGGCCCCAGTAATACACCATCAGGTCCATCAGGCCATCTTCGTTAAAATCCCCTGCGATGACGCCCATTGGAGCGGTGTTTGCCGGGTCGAAAGGCAGTGGCTTGGGGTTTAGTGTGAAGGGCGCGTAACGCCGGCCGGTTCCGGGCACCGGCGCCACCGTCACCAGGTCGGTCCGTGGATCTATCGAGCACAGGTCGTTTGGCAGGCCATCACCATCGAGATCCGCCAACGTGGCCGCAGCGCCCAGCGTTGAAACCCAGGCCGAGATGCGTTTCAAGCTCGGATGGACATTACGCACGTATTTATAGGCCGGATGATCCTGGACCTCGGCCAAAGGCAGCTTGTCGAACTTGAAATGGGCGGCTAGTTTCGCCCGCTCGTCGGAGCTCAAGGAAGGAAAACGCGCTAAACTGTAGGTGAGGCATATCAATACTATAGCCGCGAACGCAGCAGCCAGGCGACGGTGAAGGGGAGTGCGTTCGGGGTTCATTAGGGGAAGAGTGTCAGTTGTTAGAGTGTCAGGTGTCAAGTGTCGAAACCCGGGTGTCAAGTGTCAGGTGTCAAGTGTCAGGTGTCAGGTGTCAGGTGTCATGTGTCAGGGTGCCATGTGTCATGTGGAGGTGGGCGCAATTCGCCTGATTGTGATTTTCAGATCGGTCTGACTGTGCAGAGGAGGCCTGTGCAAAATGCTCCTGTATTCGCCGCCGCCACTCCTCATACACCGGTGCTTCGTTGGCTCCATTCGCCAGTTTTGGGGCTTGGCGCTCTAGTGGTGTTTGGTGTTTGGTATTTGGTGTTTGCCGCCGCAAGGTCTCTCGAAGGGTGCTATCACACAACCTTGCCGCCTCCTCCGCGGAAATGTCACACAAAGCGCGCACGGCCAGTTCAGTATAATCAGTGGAGTTGCCCGCCCTGGCGCGCGCTTTGGCCGCGAAGGCAGAACCCTGGGCCAGATGAGGCCAATGCGGGCTTGCGAGGTCCCGCAATTGCTCAAGAATCGGCCTGTCCACCATGCCGGCGTAAGTCGCTGCCAAGCCTACGCCGCTCCATAAGTCGGCCTGCCGCTCCCACGCGAACGCCTCGATCACGCCGGCAATCAGGCCGGGGTTGCCGCCGTTCACAAACCAAAAGGATCGGCCCAGGCCTTGATCGAATACTCGCCTTTGATAGCCCTCCAAGGACCGCGGGGCAGGCGCGCCGCCCATGTATTTCGGCCAATGAAAAAAGCCCTCGTGAAAACCCCAACCGTCGTATCCGAGCCAGAGCAGGACGGGGTCTAATTGGCGCTTTTCACGCTGGGAAGGCTGCGGCGCTCGCAATGGCCAGCGTGCCCAGACCCATCCTACGCCGACATGAACCATGTAAATATGAGGCTCTCCGGCTCCATCCATGAAATCGGATAAACGGTGCGGGCGCCAGGGAGTCAGGCGATCCAATAAGGCCAGGCCCATCGCCGCGCCTTCGAAGGCAAACCCGCGTAATTCAGGTGAAACAACCTCCAAGAGCTTGTCTAACCCGTTGGCTTTACCCTGGTCCAGCGCTGCCTGATAACCATCGCGGAAGGAGGCCCCAACCTGTTCGAGCCTGGCCCGCATCTGGTCAGTCGCTCCGCGAAAGCCGCGCCGGGCATAGCTGATCTCCTCGACCGGCAGGCCCAGCAAACGACAACGGATTTTAGCCCGGAG
>PSRM01000325.1 GCA_003176045.1 Verrucomicrobiota bacterium
GTCCGCTATTTCTCGCCGTGTCGCAAGCCCTTATACCTTCTGGCCATGGCAGTCACCCCCGCCAGGCAACGACAGGGCATTGGCGCATGGTGCCTGCAACAGGCAATAATCGCTGCACGAGACTGGCCGGCCGATTTCATTCGCTTGGATGCTTTTGATGCGAACGCTGGAGCTGGTGCCTTCTACGAACGATGCGGGTTCGAGGAACGAGGCCGGGTGACCTATCGGAATGCTCCGTTGATTTATTACGAACTTCCAATCGCCAGAGGCAATAGATAAAAGGTGAAAAGGTGGTGATGACCTTGCTGAATCTTCGCGATTCGGTTATGGTGTGCCGGCACAGATGAGAATAGAGATAGAGCGAGAAGATGACGGGCGCTGGATCACTGAGGTCCCTGAATTACCTGGCGTTCTGGCTTACGGTTCCAGTCGAAATGAAACTATTGCACGGGTGAAGGCTCTAGCCTTACGTGTGCTAGCTGACCGATTAGAGCATGGAGAGACTGTACCTTCGTAAGTCACGGGGCTTTGTGCAATTCTAGCGCCGCGAACACTCTCCTCCCATCCGGTAACTGCGCCTCAGCCTCCACCCAACCTACATCACCGGGTACCGTGTAGGTTTGGCCAAATGCAGGCTCCTGGCCGTCGGCTTCCCAGACGATACGCGCTGAGGTCAGATCAGTGGGCGGGGGAGGAGGAGGATTAAGATTAAGAGAAAGATTAAGATTAAGAACCTTATGGCTCTTGTCTGGGGTTGAGCTGATCCGCGCAGCAATGGGTTTCCAGGGCTGATCTTTCAAAGGCGTCTGAGCCATCAGCCACGCCAGGCAGGCGAGTGCTCGGGCCTGGTTCAGGATGACGAACTCCTGGCTCACGTTCCAGCCATCGCCCCATCGGTCGTAAAACGGGTAAGGCGCCGTGTGTTCGCCATCGTATGGAAAACTCAAAGCATCGAGTTCTTTCTGATAAACCCAGTTCCAACCGAATCCTGCCTGAATGTTGCCGATGGGAATACCTGTCGGCGGCAGTACCCGACGGTCGTTGAGTTCCCACTGATGCACAATCGAACGCTGGCGTTTCCAACCAAGACCCGTGACGTAACAAACGTTTACGGGATTACAGCCCTGTTCGTAGTTGATGTTGCTGATCAGCGCGTCCAGCATTTGCGGGCGGGGATCGCGCATTTTCGGATAATCCAACTGCAACGCAACCGCCAGGTCGAAAGCCCCATCATCTGAAAAGTACCAGCCGGCGCTGAAAGTGCGTTTGGTTTCGTCAGGAAAGCTGGTCCCGTATGCGCTGTGTTGGGCGCGGAGGAGTTGGTCTTCCCCGGCAGACGCGATCTCATTTTCGCATTGATCCAGGAGCATCGGATTGAGTTGCTCGCGTTTCAGCCGGCCCGAGCGCGCGGCAAAGGCGTAGCTTCGAATCGCGTTGCCGTACGTTTCATACATGCGCCACCAACCCCACCTGCGCGTTGCGGGATCAGCCGGAGTCAGCCACGCCAAGAGATTAGTGTGGTAGGAAGCCTCGCCGGTCGCCAGGTACAGCTCACAGGCGGCCCAGGCAAACTCGTCATCGTGCATGAACTCATCCCCGTAATGCGTGATCTTTTGGTAAGCGCCGCCCTTACCATACTTTGCGATCGCCCGCTCCAGAAAAGCCCAGCCCTTCCTCGCTTTGTCCAGGTAGAGCGCAGCGGCCTCCGGAAACTGCTTCTTGAACGTTGGAGATGAAGCGCACTGCGCCAATGCCGCGGTGGCCGCCGCAGTGACAGACGTTGTTTTAGGAAACACAATCTGCGGATCGCCGTGATCGGGTGTCACGTTGTCTTCATATTCCCGGTCATGAGGATAGACCAGGAAGTAAAAGCCGCCATCCGCATCCTGCATCCGCGCGAGAAAATCCGCTTCCCATTTGGCTTCCTGGAGAATATCGCTTCTCCCGTCCCTGCTTTCGGGCAGACCCAGATTATCCAGAGCACTGACACCTGGAAAAGCATCCGCAGCAAAAACAAGATGGTGAACAAATGAGGCGCTGTTAATCGTGTATTTGCTGTAGTCACCGGCGTCGTGGTGACCGCCATGAACATCCACGGGCCCGCGATTAATAAACGGATAAAGACAGGATGCGACACTCTTAAGCTGAGGAGCCGTGTGCCGCGGATTGTCTTTATAGTTTTCCGTTTCTTTCGCCAGTGACTCGTTCACTGCGGCGAACTTCGCAGACATGTCAGGCACCTCCGCAGCAGCGGTGTGACAAGGGCCGTGCACGAAGCGGGTGATCGGCATGGCCGTATTTGTGCCGCAACGCTGATGATAAATTCCTAACGCGTAAGTCCGTGCGAAGGCCCCGGCTACACCGTCATCAATGAAAAACTGGAATGAAGTGCCAAGGCCCGGCACAAATAAGCGATATTGGCCTGGAGTCTTGAAGGCGGAAAAATCAGCCTCGAACACCCGTTGATAACAGGAAAAAGCAAACCCCTGGTCAAGCCGGGGGGTGAGCGTACCACTAAAGACTTCATTGGTCGAGCGGGCCTCCAAGAGAGAAAAGGGTATGGAACCGGATACTGGATGCTGGATGCTGGATGCTGGATGCTGGATTCGGCCAACGGGCGGCAGATTAGTTTGGGCAGGATCGCTATTGAGAGCTGTTAAGTTGAGGTCCAACTCGCCAAGATTTCCGATGAAGTACCCAACCATTGCCTTCTTGGGAAAAGCCGGCAAGTAGCCCGTCTGGTTCACATGGATTGCGGGGCTCCAACGAAACGGCTCGACCGTGGTTTTGAAGCTCATACTCGCAGGCCAAAGTTTGTGGTCTAGATTCTTCACTTCCACAGCGGCTCCCCCAGGCAAGGGGCTGGCCAGTTCCAGGTAGATATAGTTGCCGATTCGCAGGTCGCGCGGTCTTAGCGGCGCATAGATGACTCTGCGCCTGAACCCGACCGCTTTGACCGGAAACCGCCTTTCTCCTGCACTGACCGAAAATGCATCTGGCGCAGGAAGATGGCACTGACCGTCACCGTCCACTAAATCCCACTGCTCCGCACGAACAGGATCGGGCTTTTTGGACGTGACCAGCGTGAGTTCAAGAACGACAGGAGAAATTACTCTGAGTTGGTTCGCCCCTACAGGCGGTAGCTCGAGCGAGTTCGTATCGGAAAGGACCTCGCCGAGAGCCGGTCGCACCGAACAGACACATAGGTACAGCGAAATGATCGGGAAGCTCAAAGATCTGAAATACTTTTCCGGGCCCGGCCAAAAGCATTTGCCTGTGAACGAGCGGCTTCGAACTGCCTTGAAAATCATAATTCATAAATCATAAATCATAAATCTCGTTCGAAGCGGGTAAGTAGGGTTTTACCCCAAACGCCTTTCCAAATTGGCCCAAGGCGCGGATTCCCGAACCCTGAACCCTGAACCCTTCCCGCACAAGACCCCATGGCCCGATTACTTGCTCTCCCAGAGGTTACTCTGAACGGGTAAAGAAGCGGCTGGGACAGGCCGCCAAAAGGAGAGTATATATGAGTCTAGGAGCATTGTTAATCATTCTACTCGTGTTGGCCCTCATTGGGGTCATTCCAACCTGGGGTTACAGCGCCTCGTGGGGCTATGCGCCAGGCGGAATTGTGGGCCTGCTTTTGGTGATCATTATCATCCTGGCTTTGTTGGGACGAATATGACCCGGGAAGGGAAATGTTAGGGGAGTACGAAATATGAGATCAAGTGTCGCTGTAATCGGCATATCGCTGGCGTGTGTTTGGGGGTGCGCACACCACTACGGCGGCAGTCCTGGCCCGGAGGCGCCGCTCAATCCGCCACTTGCGGCCGAGCCGGCGCCTCAGGAGCCACGGCCTTTAGTCAACGAAGCGCCTCCGGCTCCCGCGCCGCCCGGCGTCTCAACCATGGATATTTCCGTCGGCAAGGCAGTGAGCCAGTTACTCAAGGAGGACGAGGAGCTCTCCGGAGTGTCTGGCAACGTGGAGGCCGGCGTGGAGCACGGTGTCGTAACACTCCGCGGGAACGTCCCCTCTGAGCACGACCGGATAGAGATGGTAGAAAGAATCTCGAAGCTTCCGGGAGTGGCTCGGGTGGAGGATAAACTTCGAGTGACCGGGGAGCAGTGAACGGAGAAACGTGAAACGTGAAACGTGAATGCCGCCCCTCGCTCGGGTTCGTTTATTGACCGCGCATTCCCGGCGCTGTTTATTCTCTAAAGACCGACTCGTCCACCAAAGGCTTGATTCACGTTTCACGCATCACTTTTGAACAAAAATTGGGCTAAAGACCCCACTGGGCTACCCACCTACCTCTGGACAATAGTGTTATTAAGGAAGTTTCAACTAAGAAACCACGAAAGGAAACATGCAAATTATGAAAAATCGAACTCACTGGGCAGTTTGGGGAGCCGTAACTGCGCTCTGCGCTTTTACCGCTTCGGTCTGGGCGCAGGATAAGGATCCAAATTCCAGCACCACGCCCAGTGCATCATCTGCAACTACAACAACCCCGACAGCGCAAAACGCCAACACGTTAGGTAAAGTCGAGCGTTCCAACAAACTCATCGGCAAGGAGGTCTATAGCTCCGATAACCAGAAGATCGGCAAGATCAAAGACCTCGTCGTTGATCTTGAATCGGGCCGCGTCCTCTATGCCGTCGTAAATGCCAAGAATACGGTCGCTATCGCGCCGGGAGTGTTCAGCGAGACTTCGAGCGACAACAACATTCACTCGACTGTGGACAAAGCCAAATTCGACGGCGCGCCGCAGTTTACCAGCGACATAGATAGTCAGCAGACCCTGGCCAAAGCCGACTTCGTGAGTAAAGTCTATGAATACTTTGGTCAAACAGCCTGGTGGCAGGGCTCGACGCCCGCCAATCAGGGTTCTTTCAATAATACTCATAAGGCAAGCGATACCGAGGGCATGAAAGTGTTTAATGAAAGCAATCAAGACATCGGCAAGGTGGACAACCTCGCGATAGATCTCCCTGCTGGACGTGTTGTCTATGTCATCTTCTCCCCGGCTTACAGCATGAAGCTCGGTAGCAATCTTTATGCGTTGCCGCCCAATGCGCTATCGCTCAGCCCGGACCAGAAGAACCTGGTTTGCAACATTGACAAAGACAAACTGAGCAACGCGCCGCACTTCGCCAAAAGCCAGTGGCCGGACCTCTCGAGTCCCGCCTATGCCCAGCAGGTCTATGCTTTCTACGGCAAACAGCTCTGGTTCCAAGGCGGCTTGCAACCGACGGGCAGGTAAGTTTCGCTCGTAAGCAGATCAAAGTAGGGCAGGCGGCTCGCCTGCCCTTTTTTCTTTGTCCGGATCGCGGACTTTAGTCCGCTTCACCGCCCTAATCTGGGGCGACGGAGACTTCGCAACCGCAGCCCGCAGGGGCGGTGAAGCGGACTAATAGCGGACTAAAGTCCGCGCTCCTTCCGGGCTTGAACGCAGCAGCCAACCCGATAGCATCCCGCCTCTGAAGCGTCGGCCCAATTCGGCGCGCCCCGACTCTACATGAAATCATCCACCCGCCTTAAACCCAAACACGTTTACCTTTTATCGAACGGAGACCTGCGCTTATCGGCGAACCAGAAGTGCTGGCCGGAACAGGCGAAGATGGAAGCACTACTGGCGAAGGCCCTGAAGGCCGAGGGTTGGGCCGCGGTCCGCGCCCATGCTTACGATAAGAAGAAGAAGCACGGTTTCATTGACTCGCAGAAAATGGGGATCGAAGTGTTCCGAAAGCTGGATCCCGAAGCGCCATTGCTCGTTGCGGAATGCGTTTGGCAATACAGCCACCATCTTCTTGCAGGGCTCTTGACCCATCGTGGTCCGATTCTGACTGTCGCAAACTGGAGCGGAACCTGGCCCGGCTTGGTGGGGATGTTGAATTTGAATGGTTCCATGGCTAAGGCAAGCATCGGCTATAGCAGTCTATGGAGTGAAGATTTCTCGGATGCGTTCTTCAAAGAGGGATTGCGGCAGTGGCTCAGAGCTGGAGTTGTCACTCATGATCAAAGTCACGTGCATGATTTGCGATTGATGAAGCTGCCTGCCGTTGACGAGCATTTGGGCAGAGAGGCGGGACGCCGCTTCAAAGCTCAGAAGGCAATCCTGGGTGTTTTCGATGAGGGTTGCATGGGAATGTTCAATGCCATTGTTCCTGACGAACTGCTGAATCGCACGGGTGTGTTCAAAGAGCGGCTCAGTCAGTCTGCCCTGTTCGCCGCGATGCAGCAGGTGAGCGATATAGAGGCGAACGATGTTTTGAATTGGCTCCTGAGACGCGGCATGAAATTCAACTGGGGTCGCGATGAAGAAACTGAACTGACCCGAAAGCAAACTCTACAACAATGCAAAATGTACGTGGCTGCAGTTCGGATCGCGGCGGAATTCGGATGCGCGGCTATCGGGATCCAGTATCAGCAGGGACTAAAAGATCTGGCGCCTGCAAGCGATCTGGTGGAGGGCTTGCTGAACAATGTGGAGCGTCCACCTGTGAAGTGTCCGCAAACTGGTCGTGAACTATTTGCGGGCGAAGCGTTGCCGCATTTCAACGAGGTGGATGAGTGCGCCGGACTGGATGGACTGGTTACCTATCGCCTCTGGCGCGAGTTGGGATTTGCGCCGGAAAACACCTTGCACGACTTGCGCTGGGGTCAGCATTTCAAAGGCAAAGGTGTGCATGACTACGTGTGGGTCTTTCTGATTTCAGGCGCAGTGCCACCGGCACATTTGATCGGCGGCTATAGAGGCGCAAGCAGCGAACGTCAGCCGCCGATGTATTTTCGGCTGGGAGGCGGGACGATTAAAGGAGTTTCGAAGCCGGGCCATGCCGTTTGGAGCCGTGTTTTTATTATGGACGGCAATTTGCACTGCGATCTTGGGGTTTTCCAGGTTGTGAAACTGCCACAGGCCGAGACCGAACGCCGTTGGCGAGAAACAACTCCGCAGTGGCCCATCATGCACGCGGTGCTTGACGGAATCACCAGAGATCAAATGATGGCACGGCACAAGTCCAATCACATTCAGGTGGTGTACGCGCCCAACCGGAAGGAGGCGCAGCGGGCGTGCCGGATCAAAGCGGCGATGATGGCGGAGTTGGGGCTGGAGGTGCATTTGTGCGGGAACGTCGATCTGGACTGAGCAGCCTTGTCACGAAAAAGGGTTAACAGGAGGGAACAGAGATAACAGAGAGTGAATCCTCTGTTTCCTCTGCTTGCTCCTGTTCGGGAACCCGGCGCGCGGACGAGGCCGTCCGCGCTCCAATTACGCCCTTGCCGCAGGCTTGCCTTTGGCGGCATCGAGGATGCCGGCGGCGATATTGGCCGGGACGGGCTCGAAGCGGAACGGCTCCATGGAATAGGAGGCGCGGCCTTTGGATAGTGAGCGGATTGCGGTAGCGTAGCCAAACATTTCAGCCAGCGGAACCTCGGCGCTCAAAATGTTCGAGCTATCCTTGGCTTCCATGTGCACGATCTTGCCGCGACGCCGGGTGAGGTCGCCGAGTAGATCGCCCTGGTATTCATCGGGAGTGCTGGCCTCAACCTTCATGATCGGCTCAAGGATGATCGCGCTGGCTTTCTTTACGGCATCTTTAAAGGCAAATATGCCGGCCATCTTGAACGCCAGTTCGCTCGAGTCCACTTCGTGGAAAGTACCATCAGTAATGGCCACTTTCACATCCACCACGGGATAGCCCGCAAGGACGCCGCCTTTGGCGGCTTCTTCGACGCCATCAATGACAGCGGGAATGTATTCCTTGGGAATCGCGCCACCGACAATCTTGTTCTCAATTTCGAGGCCCTTACCGCGCTCGTTGGGCGCGATCGTAATGCATGCATGGCCATATTGACCACGGCCGCCGGATTGACGGATAAACTTGCCTTCGCCTTCGGCGGCTTTGGTCACCGTTTCGCGATAAGCGATTTGCGGCGCGCCGGCGTTGGCGGCCACTTTGAATTCGCGGAATAGACGGTCGCGAATGATTTCAAGATGAAGTTCGCCCATGCCGGCGATGATGAGCTGCCCGGTTTCCTCGTTTGTGAAGCAACGAAAGGTCGGATCTTCCTCGGCAAGCTGCTGCAAGCCTTCGCTCATTTTGTCGCGATCGGCTTTCGTCTTGGGCTCGACGGCCATCGAGATGACAGGCTCGGGGAAAGTCGGCGGTTCGAGCATCACTTCGAAGTCTTCGTCGCAGAGCGTGTCACCGGTGGTGATGTTCTTGAGACCGACCAGCGCGGCGATGTCGCCGGAATACGTGGTGTCCACATCGATCCGCTTGTCCGCCTGCAACATCATGACGCGGCTGACGCGCTCGCGTTTGCGTGTGCGGGGATTGTAAATGACATCGCCCTTCTTTAGCTGCCCGCTATAGACCCGGAAGAACACCAACTTGCCGACGTAAGGGTCCCTCCAGAGTTTGAAAGCAAGAGAGCAAAACTTGCTGTTATCGTTTGAGTGAACCTCGATTTTGCCGCTGTTGTCCGGGTCCATGCCGACAGCCGGCGGCACGTCCAGCGGAGAAGGCAGGTAATCAACGATAGCGTCGAGCAGAGGTTGGACGCCGCGCTTTCTGAACGCCGAGCCGCAGAGCACGGGCACCAACTCGATTTTGCACGTCAGACGCCGGATGGCCGCCTTGAGGGCTTCAGAAGACACGGGCTTGTTCTCAATAATTAACTCAGCAATCGTGTCGTCCTTGTTCGAGACTGCGTCCACCAGTTCGGCCAGGGCGGCTCCAGCCGAATCCTTCAGATCCGCCGGGATCTCGGTGATTTCGTATTTGAGACCGACTTCATCGGCAGGGTCATACACGATGGCTTTCTGGTTTACGATATCAATGACGCCACTAAAATGGTCCTCTTTTCCGATCGGCAGGAAGATAGGGTAAGCGTACGCACCGAGTTTTTTGCGCATGTCGTTCAGCGCATTTTCGAAGTTCGCGCCGGTGCGGTCCATCTTGTTGACAAATGCGATGCGAGGAACGCGGTATTTGGTGGCCTGCCGCCAAACGGTTTCCGACTGAGGCTGGACTCCCGCGACGCCGCAAAAGACGGCAACGGCGCCATCCAGCACGCGCATGGAACGCTCGACTTCAGCGGTGAAGTCCACGTGGCCGGGGGTGTCAATGATGTTCACTCGATGAGGCACGCCCAGGAAGCTCTTGTACGTGCCGTCATCCTTCTGGGTCCAGTAACAGGTGGTCGCGGCAGACGTAATGGTGATGCCGCGCTCGCGCTCCTGCTCCATCCAGTCCGTCACAGTATTGCCGTCGTCCACGTTGCCCATCTTGTGGATGAGGCCGGCGTAAAAGAGGATGCGCTCGGTGGTAGTCGTCTTGCCGGCATCAATGTGTGCAGCAATGCCGATGTTGCGAGTGCGCTCCAACGAGTACTGCCGGTTGGGCGAGTTTGGACTCTTCACCGGTGCTGATTTGGCTTGTTCTAATACTGCTTCCATTTGAGAATAAAAACGCCCCGAATTATTCACGGCCTTCGGGGCGCAGCTAGGTTATTATAGTCTTACCAGCGGAAATGCGCAAATGCCTTGTTGGCCTGGGCCATTTTGTGGACTTCGTCGCGTTTTCGGATGGCGTTCCCCTGCCCCTGATATGCATCCATTATTTCAGAGGCCAGAGCGGCTTTCATTGGAGTCCCTTTACGGGCATCCGCAAAATCAACCAGCCACCGAAGCGCCAGCGCCATTTGCCGGTCAGGCGGAACTTCCAGGGGGACCTGATAGGTAGCTCCACCGACGCGGCGAGCCTTAACCTCAAGACGAGGTTTAGCATTATCCACGGCCCGCTGCAGAATGTCCATGGGATTGGATGCAGGGTTTTTGAGCGACATCTCATCAAAAGCCCCATAGACGATCCGCTGTGCGGTACTTTTTTTGCCGCAGATCATGACGGTGTTAACCAGGCGTGAAACCAGGGTGCTGGTATACTTGGCATCCTTGGCAACGGGTCTTCTAACGGCTCGACGACGACGGGACATTGGTTCGAAAGGAGTTAAATAAGTTTAAAACGTGAAACGTGAAACGTGAAACGTGATGCGTAATTAGTCGGTAGTCCCTAGTCAGTCGTCAGTGGTCAGTGGTCAGTGGTCTCATGCTGCCGGCGTTGCGGCGGCGGGCGCGGCCGGGGCGGCTGCGGCGGCGGGTTTGGCGCCTTCTTTGGGGCGTTTGACCCCGTATTTGGAGCGGCTGACACGGCGCTTTTCAACTCCGGCGGCATCCAGGGTGCCGCGGACGATGTGGTAACGGACACCGGGCAAATCTTTAACACGGCCACCGCGCACCAGGACGATTGAGTGTTCCTGCAGATTGTGGCCTTCGTCGGGAATGTAGGCGATAACCTCATAGCCATTGGTCAGGCGCACCTTGGCCACCTTCCGCATAGCGGAATTTGGCTTCTTGGGAGTGCGCGTCATGACCTGGATGCAAACGCCGCGACGAAACGGCGAGTTGCCCAAAGCCGGTGATTTCGACTTGTGCTTCAGCTTACTGCGGCCCTTGCGGACCAACTGGTTAATTGTTGGCATCGTGTAAAAACGTCCATCGGAGCCGCGCATCGTGGCAAGTCGTGCCACGACCAGGCGGTCTCCTGTCGTTAGGCCTTAATCAGGCCAAACAGAACGTTAAAGATACGTAAATGAGTGATGTTTGCAAGGGTTTTTGAGCATTATTTTGGGACGCAGGAGCGCTGCCTTGAGGCCGCTTCACGCGCCCAACCCACGGAGGCGCCGGAGTTATCAGGTCCACTCTTCCTAGACGCACGGCGAAACGGCGTAAAGGCCCCTAAAGGCCGCGCGCGCTCCTCTATGGTCGTGCTTGCGCACACTGCACCTTTTGTGCTTTCCTCTTTGACGGAGAATCCTATGAATAAGGCGTTTCGATTCGTTTCAACCAGGCCCCTTTTGGGTTGCGTTAGCTTCGTATTTGCGATGGTGCTCGGCACCGCGTCAGCACTAGCCCACGCGCAATTGATAAAATGTTCCCCATCCGACAAAGCGGAATTGAAAGAGCCGCCCACGCGTGTGGAGTTTTGGTTCAATGAATTGCTTGAAGACGGCTTCAATTCAGTGGACGTAATCCTGGCAACCGATCTCGCCGCGAAGCACCCGACAAACTTCGCCAAAGGGCAACCCAAAGTTGATTCCGCAGACCGGACGCATCTGAAGGTCGGATTATCGGAACTCAAACCGGGGCGGTATATCGTTCGATATCGCGTGTTGTCGCGGGATGGCCACAGCGCGCCAGGCCAGTTGACGTTTCGGGTGCTGCAAGCCAAGCCATAGAATGGCGGGATCGCCGTTGGAGCCAGTTACTTGTGGAACACTCGCTTCTACATGCCCTGCAACTGGCGGGCACGGTTGTCGCCCTTGGCGGTGTGCTGTTGATGGTAGTGATATTCTTCCCGGCGGAGAAAGCGCTGGAGGTCACCCCCAAATCAACGCCGTTTGCCCAACGACTGGACTCCAGCGTCTCACGCTGGGTATTCCTGGGCGCCGCGCTTGCTGCCGTGGCAGCGGTAGTGAACGTGTTTGTTGACGTTGCTGAGATTGATGGCCGGACCCTTTTCGGCGGAGTCAACCTCGGCACGGTCTGGCGATTCGCCGCCACCACTACTGTTGGACGTCTCTCAATACTTCGGATCGCACTGTTGTTGCTCATCGCCCTGGTTGCCCGGTTGCCGGGACGGGTGAAGTGGTACTTAGTGTTGGCAGTTGCGCTGGCGGCTGCGGTGTGCGAAAGCCTGGTCTGCCATGCCGCGGCACAACCAGCGGATCGCCTCTCAGCCATAGCGCTCGAATTAACCCACATCGCGGCTGCATCTTTCTGGTTGGGCATCTTGGTACATCTGCTGTTAGCCAGGCGCGTCATCGAATCCGCCACAGATGACCGAGGCAGCGCGTTCCTTGGAGAAATCCTGCGCCGCTTTTCCCCGATCGCTCTGGGCACAGTCGGTCTGCTGGCAATTACGGGCCTGCTCCTGGCCACGCGTTACTTGCGCGTCCCGGCCGCCGTAGCCACATCGGCCTACGGCCTGACCCTGACAGTAAAACTGTCGCTACTATTGCCGCTGATTTACGCGGGGTACGTGAATTACCGGGTTATTCGTCCCGCATTGCAGTGGGCGGGGCAGACTGGCTTGGAGCCGTCGCTGCGACGGCCCTTGCTTTCAAAGTTTGGGAAGACGTTGGAGTTGGAAGTGACGGCCGGCGTCCTGGTGCTCACCGTGGCCGGCGTTCTTGCCTCCGTTTCGCCGCCGCAGAATTTAGGAACGTTGCGGCTCACACCGCCGCAGATTAGAGCTTTAGTCTCGCCGCACCTTCCCCGGACCGACGTCGTGGATCCGGCAAAGTTTGTTGGGGCCGAGCAGCGGACCCTGGACGACCGGCGGTACGCGGAGTTCACTCATAACTGGTCAGGTGTTATGGTTGCGCTTTTGGGTTGCGGCTGGCTGGTCATGAGCCTCGGCGGTCGCGCCGGCCTGCGGGCAGAGAAAGCCTGGCCCTGGTTATTTGTCCCGCTCCCGATTTTTATCGCCGTGGCCGCCGATCCGGAGGTGTGGATACTGCGCACCTTTACGCTGGCGCAAGTGCTCGGAGATCCGCAAGTGTTGGAACATCAACTTGGCGCGGTGCTCGCTTTTGTTCTGGTGGGGTTGGGTTTGAGGGACAGGCGCCGCCCCGGGCCTGAACGCCCACTCGGCTATGCGCTGCCGGTGTTGATGATCCTGGGTAGCCTGTTGCTGCTGGGCCACGCACATTCCAATTTCACTGCTACGCAGGAACTTACCAATCTTATCAATGTTCAGCACGCCATCTTCGGCGCGTTCGGATTGCTTGCCGGCACCCTTCGTTGGTTTGAACTGCGCGGTCTGTTCCCAGACCGTGCAACCAGGCTGATTTGGCCGAGTCTGGTCATCGGCCTGGGACTGTTCATGACCTTTTGCTATCGGGAAACCTACTAAATTTGAGTGCATTCACGTCCTCGTCCTCATTGCGCGGTAGCGGCGGATCAGGTTGTTGGTTGAACTGTCGTGATTGAGCGCCGGCTCGGTCGGGCTTTCGAGTTCGGGAACGATCCGTTGGGCCAGGGCCTTGCCAAGTTCAACGCCCCATTGATCGAATGGGTTAACATTCCAGATTACTCCCTGGGTGAACACGCTGTGTTCATAAAGAGCCACCAGCTTCCCAAGGACTTCAGGAGTCAGCCGCTCCGTCAGGATCACGTTCGATGGCCGGTTCCCTTCAAAGACTCGATGCGGGACCAACCAGTCCGCCGTGCCCTCGGCTTTGACCTGCTCCGCCGTTTTGCCAAATGCCAGCGCCTCGGCCTGGGCAAAGACGTTGGCCAGCAGCATGTCATGGTGCCGTCCCAGCGGCGTCATCGCCTGGCCGAATCCGATGAAGTCACACGGAATCAGCCGCGTGCCTTGATGAATCAACTGGTAAAATGAATGTTGGCCGTTAGTGCCCGGCTCACCCCAGAAGATTGGCCCAGTGTCGTAATTGACCTGTTGCCCGTCGAGAGTAACATGTTTGCCGTTGCTTTCCATGGTCAATTGCTGCAGATACGCCGGGAACCGCTTTAAATATTGCTCGTACGGGAGCACGGCAATTGTTTGGGCGTCGAAGAAGTCCGTGTACCAGACCGCAAGCAAGCCGAGAAGCACCGGCAGATTTCGCTCAAACGGAGCGGTAAGGAAATGCTCGTCCATTTCGTGGAAACCTTTCAGCAGCGCACGGAAATTATCCGGCCCAATCGCGAGCATGGTCGAGAGCCCGATGGCTGAATCCATCGAATAGCGTCCGCCTACCCAATCCCAAAAGCCGAACATGTTGGCGGTATCAATACCGAACGCAGAAACTTTTTCAGCATTAGTTGAGACAGCCACAAAATGCTTTGCGACTGCCGAACGGTCGCCCCCCAGCCCGCTGAGCAGCCAATCGCGCGCGGTTTGAGCGTTGGTCATTGTTTCCAACGTCGTGAAGGTCTTGGAGGAAACGATGAACAGAGTCTCGGCAGGATCCAGCTCGCGAGTCGCCTCCACAAAATCTATCCCGTCCACATTCGAAACAAAGCGGAACGTCAGAGCCCGATCGCTGTAATGCTTAAGCGCTTCGTAGGCCATCACCGGGCCCAGGTCCGAGCCGCCGATGCCGATGTTCACAACACTCCTGATGCGCTTGCCGGTATGGCCTTTCCAATCACCCTTGCGCACGCGGTTCGAAAAATCCGCCATTCTGTCGAGCACCGCATGGACTTCTGGTACAACGTTCTTGCCGTCCACTTTGATAACTGCATCCCTCGGGGCCCTAAGCGCGACGTGCAGCACCGCGCGGTTCTCCGTTGCGTTGATCTTTTCACCACTGAACATGGCATCCATTTTTGTGCGCAAATTACATTCCTGAGCCAATTGAAGCAGGAGTTTGAGGGTAGTCTCGGTGACGCGGTTCTTGGAGTAATCCAAAAATAGCCCGGCCGCCTCCGCCGTAAATTGTTCGCCGCGGTTTCCGTCTTCGGCGAAAAGCTCTCGCAGATGGAGTTTCTCGATCTCCTTATGATGCTCGGAAAGCGATTTCCAGGCCGGTCGGTCGGTGAGAAGTGTTTTCATAATTTATGTTTAGAATTCTTCGGAGCCCGCGCAATTGTTCCGAGCGCGATTAAAAGTGTCGAGCATTGCCTGCATTCCCAGTGAAAAGCGGCAGAGGACTGCCGCACTCCAAGACGCTGGCGCGCTATTCGTGGGCGCTCCAAATGGCCGAAGGTTTTGGAGTGCGGTCCCGACCCATCGGGACCGTTTTCGCACAGCCAAGCGCAACCGACATTTGTAATCGCACCCAATCTTTCCCAATTCAACATTGTAATCATTTAAGTCTTTTTCCTCCATGGGCTCGATAATCTTGGTCCACAATCATGGTCGTGCCGAGGCCTTTTCATTCAAAGTGATGTTCCAATGGCTTGCACGAGCGTTTCTTTGATTCCCTGGAAAAAAGCCTCGGCCACCTTATCCCGGCCATCTTGTGTAAAATGGACGAGGTCAGTGAAATTGGTATAACGCCCATCCAAACCAGGCTGCGTATCCACCAGACGGACTGCTGGACACTCGCGGGCTATTTGGTTGAGCATCAGGGTGTGAGCCTCGTTGGCTTTAATTTGCCAGGGAAGCATGTTAACTGTCTGGCTATAGAAATTCAGGACATCTGGCTCGCTGTGCGAGTTGACCGCCATGGAAAAGGTTCCAAGGACGAGGTGCAAGTGGTTTGTGGAGCAAATTTGAGCGAGTGCGCGGTAATCTTGAGCGTACTTCGTATTCATGACATTAATCGTGTCCGGATGCGGCGGGTGCACTTCGGGCGCCCGTGAGCGGTTGAAGCGGTGGATCCTCAGGATTTGTTCCAGGTTCCCCAGCAGGTGGATCGGGCGCTCCTCGTAGAGCGGGGGTGAGGCAGAAACCACAGGCGGCAGACTTGCATCCAGCAGACCGAACCCGTTGTAGCCGTGGTAGCACAGAATCATGTCCGGCTCCAATGGCAGGATGTACCGGGCCAGCCGAACCAAGCTGTGTTCTAATCGTAAGAGCGGGCACTCCCGCATTTATGACCTCAACCGGGCGCTTCAATTTGAGCCGGGTGCGAATCATCTCCTCAAGCACCTCAGGCCAGGGGCGGTCTTCGGGATTTAACGTCATCCCGAAAGTGGTGGATTCGCCGATGGCAAATATCCGATATATGTCCGCCTTTGGCTGCAGGATTTCCTTGCCCCTGAAGCCATGGCTATTGATGTGGACGTGGCTTTGGGCGAACCTGCCGCTGCTGTTGGGCACCAGAGCGATGCCGTCCTCGCGGCCGGCAAATGGGCCAATACGTTTTCGCAACGCAACCCACTCTGAAGAAATGTAGTACCACCATGATCTGTATGCAGCCGGGTCTTTCTTAGCTGCCTGGTAAACGTAAGTTGCTTTTCCAGGCTCGATGCGTGTGGCGACGTGTGGAAAGGGCCGAATGAAGAGGTTCGTTACGGGAAGGCAGACCAGGAACAGGATGATTGTATTGACAGCGAGGACCATAGGAGCGGGGATTCGGAAAAGTCGCTTGCACCAAATCAGGAGCCCGATCAGGACAATTAGGCCAGCATGGAACGCAAGCGGGCGATCATGGAAATAAGCCGCCGCCAACCAGTCGCCGCACACGAAAAAGAGCCAGGTCACGAACTGCACCTTCCCGAACCGCTGCCAGGAAACATCAGCCCGGACAAAAGTGCCCGGCAGCATCACTACCACCATTATCAGAGTGACCGCCGCCAGCCACTCCATTGTCAGCCCCTGGCCTGAATGTCGTGTTTGAATTAGATTGCCCGCACCTACCGGGCACAAAAGAGACGCAAGCCAGTCCGGGCACGATTCGGCGCTCGCTGCCAGCAGATTCGTAATCGCCAGCAACAAACCGGCGCAGGCCGCCACCTGCCTTATTCTGAGCCACGATCTCGATTGGCCGGCTTCGGCCCCAAGCCCGCCAACGCCCGGTGCCAAGCCGAGCAAGCCCAGCCCGAGCAAGCCAGGCCACGCCACCCCTTTCCAAAACGAGATCCCCATAGCGCACAAGACCAGAGCCGCCTGAGCGACGATTATGGTGCAATCTATGGTTTTCATTCGCGACGAGTGTACCGTCAACGATGTCCGAAGTCCAAAGTCCGTGCAGAGTCCAAAGTCCAAAGTCCAAGGTCCAAAGCTCAAGGTTCAAAGTTCGAAGTTCAAAGTTCAGAGTTCAAAGTTCAAAGTTCATTTCGAACTTCTCCTTCGCCAATCTTTAGTAGCCTTTAGCAGCCTTTAGTAGCCTTTAATAGGCTTGAACAGGCGCGAGTTGTGACGCGAGATACCCAACGGTGTTGCGGGGACGAGGCCGTCCCCGCCCCTTTGTCCGGCGAGGCGCCGGTGGACAGGCCGACGCCTCGCCTGGGCCGTTGCGGCTCGGCGGATGTGCTGGGATTTTAAGCCCTGATTAAGATTTCAAAGAACTGGTGGCGTATCAGTGGGCCAACGTGGCTCCGGGATACGCGCCGAAACTGTGTCCGTTATATAGTTACATTTGCCACTGGCGGGCCGAAAGAGCCGTTTTTGAGGGGGGTGGGGGTCCCATGGGACAAAGCTGCCTTTTGGGCCACTTTAACGGTTTCGAAGTCCGCCGAAGGCCGGCCAGGGCCGTGATTGGGCTCGTTGAGGGCATGGTAAGCATCAGGTGTCAGGTGCCAAGTGCCAGGCGGTGCAGAGTCCAAAGTCCAAAGTCCAAGGTCCAAAGCCGGCGAGCCGGGACTTGGCGAATGGCAAATGGGCTCGACAAAGTTCTCGATGAGTTCTCGACAAAGTGGAGGACCCGCCTGCGCTGTGCTCCCGCCTCCGCCCGGGTTCCGGCGCGGCAAGTCGGCGCGGCCAGCAAAGTCGAGGGCTAAGGTGTTTTGAGACCCCCCTCCCCCCACCGGGGAGCTTTTGTGCTTGAGGAGCCACGATTTCGATGGTTTTCGGTTGTGTTCGGTTGTCTTCGATTGCTTTCGTTTGTTTACGATTGTTTTAGGTTGTCGTGCGTAAAAGGGGCCAGGAGCCGGGATGTGGTTGAGGATAACCCCTCGAACTGGAGGCTAGCCAAGGCAACCCCGCTCTTACCCTCGCGTGGGCTGGGCCAGCGCCAGACCTGCAAAAAGCAGGCGCGAGAAATTCGCTCAAGCCTGGCCTCTTGTCAAATGCGTGAGTAAAGAAAAACAACAGGGTGGATTCTGAAGAAGTCGAAAGTCCAAAGTCCAAAGTCGAAAGCCGGATGGCGCGGTTCCCGGGCTTCGCCATCCTTCAGCGCGGCGAGTCGGCGCGACAGGTGGGAACGGCAAGCGAAAGACGAAGTGAAGGATAAGGCTTTAGACAGAGTGGAAGACGGGCGGGGTTGAAGTCAGTCGCTGGGAAAGTATAAAAAGTGAGGACGGACCCAGGACCGACCCCTGCACGACCCCTGCATGGCCGACCCCTGCATGGCCCCACTGCCTGAACTGTTGCAAAAAACGCGGACTCCAACTCCTGCCGCGCCAGGCAGGCAAATTCATTTTGCCTGCCTATCCCGGCCTCATCCTCAAAGACAGCTACTGGCGCTGGCCAGAGCGCAACCTCGCCGG
>PSRM01000207.1 GCA_003176045.1 Verrucomicrobiota bacterium
AGCGGGCAACAAAACCGACTCAAACGCCGAGGACAATTTTGGACCCACAAGGGTCTGGGAAACTTGGCTGCGCTCATAGAAGCATGCCAAAATAACTACTGGGACGAACTCTGGTTTGCCGCATGAAATGGTGGTACTGCCAAGATGCGCCCCCTGACACTCACCTTGCCCAAGCGCCTTTGACCAAGCCGCGTGTTTTTGGTTTAATTAGCGGTGAAGCTTTCATGGACACGCCAGAACAAAATCTCGAACCGCTGCCATACCAGGTCGAGCTGAGGGATTACCTCAGATCGCACGAGCGTGAATTGTGGAATTGGTTCGCATCGGCGCAGGCTAAGGCAGATTACACCGAAAGCCTTCGCATGGAGTTGCTCAAGTCCACTTACCGGCTCGACCCCGACGGACACTCTGAACTGTATCAGAGCCTGAGTGAGGCCCAGACTCGGCTGCAGCTCGATATTCCGGTCACGCTCTATCAGGCTCAAAACAGCCCCCAGCTCAATGCAGCGCTTTTCTATATTCCGGGTCAGGGCCATATCGTGTTTTCCGGTCCACTGTTCACTTTGTTGAGTACTGAGGAGCTGAAGTCTGTGATGGGCCACGAGCTTGCCCATTACCATCTTTGGCAGCAGGACGGGGGAGAATTTCACATTGCGGACCGGCTGATCCAGGCCGTCGCGAATGACCCTCGCGCCGCAGCAAGTCATGAACAGACCGCCCGGCGGTATCAGCTCTACACGGAAATATTCGCGGATCGTGGATCACTAAGTGTCACCGGCGATGCCCAGCCCGTTGTCGCCAGCCTGGTGAAAATTCAGACGGGTCTATCGCAGGTCAGCGCCTCGAGCTATCTGAAGCAAGCGGAAGAGATCTTTGCCAATGGCAACGTGGCCACGGAAGGTGTTTCTCACCCCGAAGCCTTCATTCGCGCTCGCGCGTTGGCCTTGTGGCAGAAGCAAGGGGGCGACGCAACGCCGCATATCAGCGAAATGATTGAAGGCGCGGCGGCGCTCGATGAATTGGATTTAATCGGTCAAAAGAGGCTGACCTCGGCTACTCGAAGGATGCTGGAATGTTTGCTCCGCCCAAAGTGGTTTCAGACTCCTGCCACTCTCGGCCACGCAAAACTGTTCTTCGGCGATTTCCGGCCTGCAAATAGCAATAACAGTTCGCTCGGCGAGGAGTTGAAATTCAGCGACGCGAAGCTGCGTGAATACCTTTGTTACGTCCTACTGGATTTTGCCAAAGCCGACCTGGACCTCGAGGAGATGCCACTCGCAGCGGCGTTGGAGTTGAGCCGCCAACTGGAGTTCGATGCGCAGTTCGAAAAGCTGGCGGCCAAAGAGCTTAAAATGAAGGCGCGCGACGTGCGGCGAATCAAAGAGCAAGCGGCCGAAATGCTGGCCAAAGCGGAGGCGAATGGTGAATGAAGTAGCAGAAGCACCGTTCCTCAAGTTTCTCGAAGCCGGTGTCTCGAAAGGCGGCTTCGAAACCGATGACCTGTTGGCGGCGTTGCTGCCCCTGATGAAGCAGGTCCATGCCGCTCACCAGGCAGGACTGGTCGCTCCGCTCGAGGGAATCAATCATTTGCTGGTTGCTGACCAGGGCCACCTGATGTTCGCTCCGGATCAAGTCAGTTCGCCGGAAAAGAACTCCGCCAGGGTCGAGGCCATGCAAACACCCGTGAGTGGCGCCCTTGAAGTAGTAGCTCAGTCGCGCCGCACTGCCGATATTGACGAATCGTCGCTGACGGTGTCTGACCTTGCCGTCGGCGCGGACGCCAGCAAAATTTCCAAGCCGGTTTTTCTTCCGGGCTACAGGACGTGGGAACATGCTGTTGGGCACCACGATGAACTGACCGACATCTTCTCGCTAGGGCTGCTGCTTGCGAGTGTTGCGTGTGGACTGGATTTTACAGATGCCGGGGAGTTGGAGCTTTTCACGGTCAATCGCGCGAATCTTTTCAGCGTAAACCGACGGCTCAATCCCGTAGTTGTCTCCGTGATCGTGCAGATGACGGAGTTGAACCGCCACAAACGAGCGCCGGATCTCGCTCAGATGATTTCGCGGTTGGAGCATTATCGCGAGCAGGCCGCCGACCTGGATTTGAATCATCTCGCGGGATTCAAAGAATCGAGCCTCACCGGAAAACGCCGCTTGATTCAATCCCACTTGCGCGACCGGCTTTTCGAAGTCTCCCGGCGCAATCGCCTCATCTATTTCAAGCCTACGCTGCAGACGCTCAATCTGACCGTGGCCTCCGTTCCGCTGCTTCTGGATTATAAGAACATCAAGCTGGAGCAACTCTTTGTCTGGCACCCCGCGCTGGCCGCTGCCATTAGCGAAGGCGCGCCCTTGTCGCTTGGAAGATATCTGCGCTTCGAAGATGCGCCCTACATTCCCGGCGTGCTCGACAAGATTATCAGCGAGGCGCGGCGCGATCGCGCTGAGTTTGGCTTTGCTCAGCTTAGGCTGGTGCTGTGTTTCCTGCGCTGGAACAATCTCAAAGAAGCGCCCAATGAACGCATCCATTCCCCCCTGCTTCTTCTCCCGGTTGAACTAACGAAGAAAAAGGGCGTTCGAGATAATTACGTCCTCGACCCCGCCACGAGCGAGGCCGAGGTGAATCCAGCGCTCCGGCATCATCTCAAGGAACTCTACAACCTCACTTTGCCGGAGTTACTGGATTTGAAAGAAACGACGCTCGATCAGTTCTGCGATACACTGCGTACCCAGATCCAGGCCAGCGAACCGGGCGTGGCGCTCAACAAAATTGGTCGGCCCCAGATCGAATTGATTCATGAGAAAGCCAGGCAACGTGTGGATCAGTATCGCCGCCGAATGAAACTTCAGGCGCGCCGGGTCCGCTCCACGGCAAAGCCGGAATACAGCTACGACCGCGAGAATTTTCGTCCGCTCGGCCTTCGCCTTTTCCTCGACAAGGTCAAGCCAACGCCAATACCGCTGCGCGATGTGATGGGCGCAACCCCGCAGGCTCGCTTGCCGCACATCGCTGAAGAACCCACCCTGCCTGACTCTGGCAAAGTTCTGGAAACCGAACGGCAGATGTTTGCGTTGCGCGACGGGGACAACCAAAACCCGTATTCGTGGGATTTCGACCTGTGCAGCCTAACGCTGGGCAATTTCAATTACCGCAAGATGACCCTGGTGCGCGATTACGCAAGGCTCATCGAGACAGACATGGCCAGCGGCGCGTTCGACACGGTTTTCTCGCTCAGTCCCAAAGCGCCCGAGGAAGCTCCGCCACCGCTGGAACTTGGCGACCAGCATCTTATAATTTCCTGCGATGCCGCCCAGGCCTCCGCGATTACACGCGCGCGCACCGGCGCGAGTTACATCATTCAAGGGCCGCCGGGCACTGGAAAATCGCAGACGATCACCAATCTCATCGCTGATTATGTCGCGCGCGGCAACCGGGTGTTGTTTGTCTGCGAAAAGCGCGCGGCCATTGATGTCGTATTCCATCGTTTGCGGCGCCAGGGGCTCGATGAACTCTGCTGTCTTATCCACGATTCACAAACCGACAAGAAAGCCTTCATTCAAAATTTGAAGCAGACTTACGAACAATTCCTAAGCCAGGCAAACCTCGATCCGGACGCCGAAAAGAATTGCGCCAGAACGCTTCGTACGATGGAGCAGGACCTTGCCAGCCTGAAGCGATTTTCGGACGTCATGCGGCAGTCCAACACCCATACCGGAATCGCCGTTCGCTCGCTGTTGCACCGCCTGGTGGAGTTGCGTGGCCGCGCTTGTGAATTACCCCCGGAAATCGAAGACGTTCTACCGGAGTATCCCCTTTGGTTGCAGCACGGCGAAGTCGTGGAGCGTCTGCAATCAGCTTTGGCCGATCTTGGCGAAGACCTTTGTTTCGGAAAACATCCTTTGCGGTGGATTGGCAAAGGCGTTCTTCAAGCAGGTCGCCCTGTTGAAACCCTTTCGGGTTTGCTGGACCGGGCCGAGGATTTGTTGGACGCCATTGAAAGCGCCTTGGAGTTATCCGGCTTGCCCGGTGAACTATGGGACACGTTCGAAGAGATTCAGGCCATCCTCGGTTTCGCCGCGCGCGCGCGCCCATTGGCCCAACGCGGGATGCTTGATGTGTTAAGCAACTCCGCCGCCGCGGACGCTTTCGACCGACGTGTCGCTGAACTGGACGCCAGGGCTCGCGCACTTGCGCAAGCAAAGCAGAAAACCGGCGCCTGGAAAGAACCACTGATGCCTGACGACACTCAAAATGCGCTGGCTCAAGCGCAGGCGTTCGAGAAATCCATTTTCCGTTTCCTTCAACCCGCGTTCTGGCGTATGAAGAAAATATTGCAGACCAGATACGATTTTTCACGGCACGCCGTCGCGCCGGCATGGAGCAAGATCCTCAAGGAACTCGCGGCGCAGCATCTCGCGCAAGCCGCCTTTGATGTGGCGTGCGAGGATGCGCGCAAGGAATGGCGCACCGACGATGTGCAGACGTTTCGCTCTCTTGTTCAGGAACTGCGCACCGATCCCCGCACCGCCCATCCTTCAGTGAAAGCCTTGATTCAGCAACTGGCGAGTTCAAGTGACTTGCCGGAGCGCGGACAGCCTTGTCCGCCGCAAGCTGGAACGGTAGTAGAAACCCTTGTCGGCATCCACGAACGATTCACTGAGCTGGATAAAACACTTTCCACGTTGCTGGTGGAGCACACACAGTTCGGTTTCCCCGAACTCGCTCAGGTGCTGGCAACCCTGCGTGAGCAAACCGGTGCGCTCGCCGATCTGTCATCTGTCTTGAGCGAACTTGCCGACCTTCCCGAAACGTTCAGTCACGCGCTCCGCCGCACGGAAATTCCGTTGGACCAATTCGAAGCCGCCGTCGCTCACAAGAGTTTGAATCAGGTCTATCGCCAGGAGCGCGCCGTAAATCGCTTTGATGGCCGCGTCCTTGCGCGCAAGATGGATCAACTCGAAAAACGCCACGCTGAATGGTTGGCTCTCAATGCGCGCCGCATCCGTGCCGCCGTGCGCCAAAAGTTTTTGGAACATGTCAATATCTCATCCATGCCCACCTCCCAGTTGCAGCCGGATCAAAAGGCCTTAAAGAAATCCTACGCTGCCGGGCGTCGCGACCTCGAACACGAGTTCGGCAAGACCATGCGCTACAAATCCATACGCGATCTGGCCGCCAGCGACACCGGACAAGTGATTCAGGATCTAAAACCTATATGGTTGATGAGTCCGCTGAGTGTTTCGGACACACTGCCGCTCGACCCGGATTTGTTCGATGTTGTCATCTTCGACGAGGCCAGCCAAATCCCCTTGGAGGAGGCTATCCCCGCCATCTATCGCTCGCACCAGGTTATCATCGTGGGCGACGAGATGCAGTTGCCGCCGACCACATTCTTTGCTGCCGCTCGCGGTGAGGATGAAAGCGTGATTGTCGAGGAAGAAGGCGAGCGCGTCGAAGTGGACCTGGACTCCGACAGTTTTCTGACGCAATCCGCTCAGAACCTTCCCTCAACGTTGCTCGCCTGGCATTATCGCAGCCGCTATGAATCGCTCATCAGCTTTTCCAACGCCGCGTTTTACAGCGGCAACCTGTTTACCATTCCGGACCGCCAGCGCGCCCTGGATAACCAGCAGGAACTTCTCGTGACGGGCGCTGAACAGGGTGCGGCAAATGTCGAAGCTTTATTGGCCAGAAGCATTAGCTTCCACTTCATGCAGAACGGATTGTACGAGAATCGGACCAATCCACCCGAAGCTGCCTACATCGCCCACCTCGTTCGCGGCCTCCTTCGTCACGAAAACCGGCTTAGCATCGGCATCGTGGCATTTTCCGAAGCCCAACAAACCGAAATTGAGAACGCCTTGGCACGGCTTGCCGACGAAGACCCCGGCTTTTCCGCGCGCTTGGAATCCGAGTACGCCCGCGAAGAAAACGACGTGTTCTGCGGCCTGTTCGTGAAGAACCTGGAGAACGTTCAGGGCGACGAGCGTGATATCATTATCATGAGCGTCTGTTACGGTCACGATGCCGGCGGGCGGATGCTGATGAATTTCGGCCCGATCAACCAGCGTGGCGGCGAGAAACGGTTGAACGTAATCTTTTCCCGCGCCAAACATCACATGGCCATCGTGAGCTCCATCCGCCACCACGACATCACGAACGATTACAACGACGGGGCCAACAGCCTCAAGAATTTCCTGCAATACGCCGAGGCCGTGTCGAAAGGCGAGGCCACTACCGCCCGCCGCGTGCTGGAAAACCTGAACCCGCTTTCCCGCAAAGCGCTCGCCCCACTGAGCAAAGGCGACGCGGTAGTGGACGCTTTGGCAAAAGCGTTGCGCGCCCGCGGCCATTCCGTGGATCTAAATGTCGGTCAATCCAAGTTCCGATGCGACCTCGCCGTTCGATCGAACTCCGACAGCCTCTACCAACTTGGCATTCTCGTGGACACTGACGGCCACTACGCCAATCCCAACTTGCTCGACCGTTACCTGATGCAGCCCGCGATCCTCCGCGCCTTCGGCTGGCGCTTCGCGCTCGTCCTCACAAAGGATTGGTATCACAACCCGCAGGACGTCCTCAACCGTATCGAGAGATTACTGAAAGGAATCGAGACCCCGCCAGAAACCGAATCGCAGGAGGAACCACCTGACGAGACGGTCGCGCCGATTGCCCAGGAGACCGCACCTCCTCCGTTCGCAGGGCCAACCCAAAAACCAGAAACGTCTCCACCGAAAACCTCAGAACCGCCCCAACCGCCGCCCCTCCCCACGCAGAGGGAGTCCGCCACTCATTCCACCGGCGACCAGATCGCCACCACCGAACCGCTCGGCTCTCTCCCTTCCCTGTCGCGAAGCGCTAACAAATCAGAAATCAGAAATCAGAAATCAGAAATCCCGGAGCCCACGGCCTCGGTTCGACACCTCGAATTCATCGGCGGCTCATCACGAAAATTCTGGGAAATCTCAGTCGCCGGCAATGTGTTCACCGTTCGCTTTGGCCGCATCGGCACCGCCGGCCAGTCGCAAACAAAGTCCTTTGCCGATGAGGTCGAAGCGAAGCGGGAAGCCGATAAACTCATTGCTGAGAAAACGAAGAAGGGCTACATCGAAAAGCTTTGAGCGGCCCGGGAGTTATCTCGAAAGCACCGTTACCTGCCTGTAGCACATGCCCAAGCCGCCAGGTGAGGGCACCCGGCTGTCAGCCGGATCGTCTCCGAAGAAGGCTTTGTCATCAACACCGACCAAACCCGCCTGATGGGTCAAGGCAAATGCCAAACAGTGACTGGCGTCGTGGTGAATCAAACTCTCGGTCTTTCAAGGCAAGAGCGTCGCCGCCTGCGGGCCATGGCCCATCAACTCCTCAACCCGATCACTGACGGCGCGCGCGCTTCGCGCGCGCAATTCGAAGGCAAGGTGGCGTATCTGTCTATGCTGAACGCGGAGCAGGCCGCCCCATTCACAACATAAGCTCGGTTAGGGGCGGGGACGGCCTCGTCCCCGAACGCGCAGTATGGCTCCCATGTAACCATGTAACCATGTAACCCATTTAACCTATTTAACCTATTTAACTCATTTAACCTCTTTCGCCGCACTTGCACTCCGTAGTTACGATTGTAATCTGCATAAGTCATGGCCATCCCCGTAATCAGCATCGCGCAAATGAGAGCATGGGAGCAGGACACCTGGGCTTCGGGCCAGACCGAAGCGGAGGTGATTCGCCGCGTCGGCGCATGTGTCGGACAACTCGCTCTTCGTTTGACGCATCCTGGGGATCCGGTCCTCATTCTGGCAGGCAAGGGACACAACGGAGACGACGCACGCGCCGCCCGTGAGCACCTCACCGACCGGGAGATTTACATATTGGACGTCGAAGATCCCTCGGACGATTTCTCCAAACTCGAATGCCACCTCGATGCTCGCCCAGCTCTGATCATAGATGGCCTTTTCGGCATCGGCATCAACCGCCCGCTCAGCCCCGAATGGGTGCGGTTCATCGAACGTGTAAACGCCGCCGATGCTCAAGTGCTGGCAGTGGACGTGCCATCTGGCCTCAGCGCTGAGACCGGCGAGCCCCTGGGCGCAGCCATTCATGCCTCGGTGACGCTCACTGTGGGCGCTCCCAAGGTTGGCATGCTTCGCGAAAGCGCCTGGCCTTACGTGGGGCGGCTCGAGGTGGCGCCGGATGTGGGCCTGGTCCCCTGCCCTCAAACCAGCGAAATTCAATGGACTTTGCCCCAGGACTTCGCCGGCTTCCCGCCTCGACGCAAAGTAGCCTCGCACAAAGGAAGCTATGGCCATCTTGCAATTGTAGCCGGAAGTCCGGGCTTTCATGGCGCGGCGGTCCTTGCGGGGCGAGGCGCACAGCGGGCGCAACCGGGTCTGATCACACTATACACTTTGGACTCCGCTTATGCAGTTGTGGCCGCGCAACTCCAGGCCGTCATGGTGTCGCGTTGGAGCTCTGAGGCGAACCTGGGGGCGGGACATTGGAGCGCCTTCCTGTTCGGCCCCGGCCTTGCCTCTCCCGACGTGCCGGATGAGCTAAAGAAGCTTATTCGTCATCTCTGGCGCGACTCCTCACTGCCAATTGTTGTAGATGCCAGCGCCCTCGATTGGCTGCCGCTGGAGGCGATTCGCAGCACGGCCCCACGCGTCGTCACCCCGCATCCAGGCGAAGCTGCTAGGCTCCTGGCCTCCACAGGGCAACAGGTCCAGGCCAACCGTGTGGGCGCCCTGCGCGCAATCTCCAAACGCCTGGCCAACGGCTGGGTTGTGCTGAAAGGCCATGAAACTCTCATTGGCCGAAGCACTGGAGATATTTTTATCAACTGCTCCGGCAATCCCCATCTTGCCCAGGGCGGCAGCGGCGATGTGCTATCCGGATACCTCGCGGGCTTGCTGGCCCAACCCGCCCTTAGCGCCGATCCCCTCCGCACCATCCGTTACGCCGTCTGGCAACACGGCGCCACGGCGGATGCGTTGCAGACCACGAAACGTAATTGGGTTGTGGAGGATTTAATCGGTGTGCTCGGTAGCGTAGAATCCGACTTTTACTGAACCTCCGTGCCCTCGACTGCCTGGCCTGGAAGAAGAAATGTCTTCACCAACTCGCCCTCACCACACAGAATGAAACCTTGGAACTTTTTGAACCACTTTCCTTCCGGCACTTCGGGTGCGGTATCGAGCCTCGGGCAAGCGCGGTGAGTTGTTCGAACGAAACGCCGCGCTGGCGCATTCTGGCGAGCAAACGGCGTAGGATCGGGGCGGGGAGCTTACCGCGGCGAATCTTTGGCACCAGTTTTGTTGCCGTAAAACCCGCGCACGACCTCTTCTTGAAGGCGATCCGCCTCAGCGGTGTTTGGTGTCTCGACCATTCGTTTCGCGAGTGCTCCCAGTTCTTTCGGAGTCAGTTGGCGAGGATTTGCTGCGCCGCGGGCAAATTCAAGAACCCGTTTGCGCTCTTCCGCCGGCAGGCGCTTTATCTCTTCAATGATCTCGACCGCTGTCACTGGGAAAGCTTACGCATTAAACCGTGCAGGCGCAAGTCAAGGCCGCCTGATGCCCGAATAACAAGCACCGTGAAACGTAAAACCCCCAGCCACCCACCTCACGTCACGTTTCACGGATTAAAACTTACGCGCTCTCTTCAACCAGCCGCGCATGGCGTTTGCGCAAATAACCCCACATCGTTTCGCGGTCGCTCACCTGGGTGCGAACGCCCTGCTCGCCCGGTTGGCTCATCATCTTGTAATGGATGAGCCGTTTGCCAAGTTCCACGATGCGGATGTACGCGTGGCTGAGTTGCCAAAGTTGCCCTTTCGCCAGCTCGGCTGGAGACGCATTTCTACTTGTACTGCCTGTAGCCAACATCTCAGTATTTTGGACAAAGTCCTCTAATTCATGTTCGGATATTTTCGTGAATAATCACTGGGGTGAATACGTCGCTTTTTCATTGGCGGGTAAGCTGTTTTTCCCACTTGCAGACAGGCCAGACCCTACTTGGGCAGGGGGCGATAACGGATTAGGGTTAAATGAGTTAAATCGGTTAGATAAGCTAAACGGTTGAACAGGAGATAACAGAGGGAACAGAGGCAAGGACTCTGTTTTCTCTGTTTCCTCCTGTTAAAAAAATGGCACCACGGATTTGTGAGATGCTGAATTGACAAAGATAGGACTTTTTTTTATGGCAAATACGACAGTACCTACGCCTGCACCGGCGCCGCGGCGTCGTCGGCGCTGGCCGAAAATTTTGGCCGGCATTGTAATCGTCATCATCGTGCTGATAGTGGCTGCATGGTTTGTGTGCACCAGTTCGGCATTTTTTAAAGGCGTGGTCCTGCCCAGGGCCAGCAAGGAGCTAAATGCCAATATCACCGTAAGTGAGGCTTCCATCAGCCCGTTTTCGCAAGTGGTGCTCAGGGATCTAAAGGTTCAACCCACAGGCCAGGAAGCTTTGCTCACCGCGCCCGAAGTGCGACTGCGCTACAACCTTACGGATATCATGCGCGGCAATATCCATGTGGACGAGGTGTTGCTCTCATCGGCCACGATCAACTGGGTGACCGAATCCAATGGCGTAAGCAACCTCGATCCAATCCTCTCCGCGCTGGCTAAACCTTCGAAGCCGTCGAAACCATCGAAGCCTGCGCAAATTGACATCAGAGAAGTCGCCATCAAACAAGCCACGATTCGGCAGACCACGATTTATCCGGGAGGCCAGCGCGACGTTAAGGAGATCGCTCCGCTCGACCTGACACTGACGGGACTTAAAAACGGTCAAACAGGTAAGCTCGCTCTCAGCGCGGCGGTACATATTCAGAACAATCCTCCACCGCCGGGAACAAACGCTTTGCTCGATGCCAAACTCGACGGCAAGTTCGATCTCGTCCTGAGCCAGGATTTGAAGCCCGCCACAATCCAAGGCAGCACACGACTGGACGTGACGAAGGCCGACGGCGCTTACGCCCAGGCCGCAGCTCTGGTTGGGAATCTCGACTGCAATGTGACTCCCACCGAAATCAAGCAGGTGGCGCTGACGTTCCAGCGAAACGGCACCACGCTGGGCCAAATCCGCGCCAGCGGCCCATTCGATATGGAAAAAAGTGAGGGCCGCATCACAGTCGAGGTGGCCAACATAGACAAAAACCTGCTCAACATCGCTGCCGCGAGCATGGGGATTGATTTCGGCCCTACGACCATCGCATCTACGAATGAAATTCAGTTAGCGAAAGGCGGCGCGATGATTACGGCGGCAGGCCAGTTCAATCTAAACCAGTTCGAACTGATCCGCACCAACCAGGCGACGCCGCCTCTGGATTTGCGTGCCGATTACAATGTCACTTATGACAAATCGGCAAGTAATGCCCTGCTGCGCACATTCACGCTCAACGGCACTCAAAAAGGCCAGACCGTTCTCCATGGCGAACTGTCCAGCCCGATGCAAATTGCTTTGGGCAACGTTTCCAATGCGCTCGGCAATTCAACGCTCAATTTAACAGTGAATCACCTCGACCTCGCGGATTGGAAACCCTTCCTCGGGACGATCGCGCCTGCCGGCGATCTGAGCACCAAAATCCAATTGATTTCACAGGAAGGAGGGCGACAGCTTAATTTCGATCTCAATAGTGAAATTAAGAATCTGACTGCTGTCTCCGGAACTAATCAGATCAGCCAGCTCGCCGTTTCCATGCAACTGCGCGGCGAAGCCAGTGACATGAAGACCTTCAAGCTGCCGGCATACAAATTGCAGGTTGCGCATCTGAACCAGCCACTTGCCACCGCCACTGGTTCGGGGTCCTTTGATCAGGCCAACGCGGATGTCCAGCTCAATGCTCAACTCATGCTCGCGCCGCTTTCGCAACTGGAGCCGAGCCCGGATTTGAACGTTTCCTCTGGGAACGCGGACCTCAAGCTTCACCTTACGGAACAGGCTCAGCCTGGGGGCGCGGGCCGTGCAGCCTCTCCTGGTCCCACCAAAGTTTCCGGTTCCTTCGCCCTGGCCAATTTTTCGGCCCAGGCCGGCAGCAACACGTTTCGGGATTTCGGTTTCACGGCAGATTACGACGTCGGGATGACGCCCGAGCAGGTGCAAATCCACAAGCTCGCAGGGCAACTGCTGCAAGGCCACGACCAGGGCGGAAATTTCGATCTAACGGGCACGTACAATTTGACTAACAAGGCCGCGCAGTTGACAGCCAAACTGGCGGGGTTCAATCAGGCTGGCCTGGGACCGTTTCTTGAGCCAATGCTCTCGGGCAAAAAACTCGTGAGCATAGCGTTGAATGGAAATGCGGCGCTGCAATACGATCCGAATGCCAGTTCAGCGCTTAAGGCTGACCTCCAGGTGACGAACCTGGTGGTCAACGATCCCACAGGCCAAGTGCCGGCTACGCCGCTCGAGGCCAGGTTCCAGGCTGATGCCTCCATTGCGAAACAGATCGCGGCCATTCGACAGTTTGTAATCAGCCTGACCCCGACCGATCGCGCATCGAATCAAGTCCAGCTTGCGGGGCAAGTGGATATGTCCCAAACAAATGCGTATCAGGGGAATCTTAAGCTCACGGCGGACTCGCTGGATGTGACGCGGTATTATGACATTTTCGTGGGGAGCGCTGGAACTGCTGCTACGTCAAAACCGGCGCCTGAAACGCGCGGACAAGCTGTCCGCGCTCCTTCAACCGGTGCTGCGCCCTCCCGCGCTTCCGAACAGGAACCGGAGGGAATGCGACTGCCGTTCCGCAATTTCACGGCGGATGCGTCCATCCAGCGGTTCTATCTGCGCGAAGTGCAGATCACGAACCTGCAAACCGCAGTGAAACTCGACGGCGGGAACGTGACCATTAATCCCTTCAAACTCGCCCTCAACGGCGCGCCCATGGTCGCGAACGTGGCGCTCGACCTCAGCGTCCCCGGTTACAAGTACAACACGACCTTCAACGCCAACGCGATCCCGCTGGCGCCGCTTGTTAACTCATTTCAACCCGAGCGCAAAGGCCAGGTCGGAGGCACTCTGACCGCCCAGGCCAACTTCACTGGCGAGGGCACATCCGGCGCGAGCCTGCAGAAGAACCTCGCGGGAAAATTCGACTTCTTTTCAACGAACCTGAACTTGAAGGTGGTGGATATAAAAAGCCCGATTCTAAAGCTATTGGTTAATGTGGTCTCTTCCCTCCCGGAAATATCGCGAAACCCGGCGAGCGCTTTGCAATCTTTGGGTTCGCAAATTACTGGTGGCGGTGGCGCGGCCGCCAGTTCGGGTGGCCTTTCGGGTTTTCTACAGCGGTCGCCCATTAACTCCATCGTGCTCCGGGGCACAGCAGGCTCCGGCAAGATAGATCTGCAGCAGGGACTTGTGCAAAGCCCTGCTTTCCAGGCGGAAACCAAAGGGCCGGTGACACTCGCGGAAGTATTGACCAACTCAGCTATCTATTTTCCGGTTTCCCTTGCTTTGGAGCGCTCCGCAGCTCAGAGCATACACCTCGCCGCTGCCGATATTCCCACCAACGCTCCTTACGCAGTTCTGCCTGATTTTCTGACCATTACGGGCACGGTCGGGAAACCGGAGAAAAAGATTAACACCACCGTTCTCGCTGAGACGGTGGCGCGCACTGCCGGCGGATTTGTCGGCGGCAATGCCGGCCAGTTGCTCCGTGGCCTGGGCAACCTGGGCGGATCACAAGGCGGCACCAATCAATCTACCGGCGGACTCCTCCGCGGCTTGGGCAATTTCGGTGGACAACAAGGAGGCACAAACCAACCAACCGGACGAGGCGGCGGTTTGTTGCAGAACTTTCTGGGCGGCAGCTCGACTGCTACCAACGCCCCGAGCACCAACAAATCTATCAACAAGCTGGAAAATCTTTTTCGTTAGGCCGCCGAACAGAGCCGCGCGCGTGAGCAAGCGGCCAGCACCCGCGCTTCAACCAGAACCCTCCCATTGTAGGGGACGACGTGAGGAGTCCACTCTTGGCACCAAATGATTACGAATGGACTCCTCACGTCGTCCCCTACAAGCACTCTGGATTTCGGATTTCTTAACCAGAGCCTCGCTACCTCGGCTGCTCCCATTCACTGCTTCTTCAATAGTTCCTCAGCTCGTCGGGAAAGGTCCGGCGAGATGTTCGCATCGCGCACTGCGCGCGCCAGATCGAATGCCGCGGACTTGTCTGAAGTCAGCAGTGTTTGCGCAAGGTTCAGAGACGCAAGGCCAGCGTCGGTTTGGAAAGGAGATTTCGTGAGAAACTGTTTGAGAGATTCTGCGGCCTGGAGTGATGGCACCGAGGCATAAGCGGAAAGAACGAGCTTCTTTTCTTCGTCCCGCCGCGACGCGTTCATGGCCGCCGTGGCGGCGTTCAAGCGCGCGGATACCGGCTCGCGCTCGCTGGCTTTGACCAGACGGACAACAGCCTGGATGGCCAGCACATTGTGTGTGCGCGAGGTATTTGTATCGGCTGCAAGAGCCAGGAGCGGAGCGGTGGCGGAAAACTCGAGCCAGTTGGCAAGCGCGCGGAAGGCCGCTTCTTTGGTATCAGGCTGCTGGCTGGCAAAAATTGCGCTCGTGATGACTGCCAGAGATTCCGGTCCGCCCAAAACGGTGAACGTCTCGAACAATCGTGGCTGCGAAGGTGGCGGTACGCTTCGCATCATAGTCGCGATTTTCACGGCAGCGGCATGTTTGTCGGCGGCGTGAGCGGCCAGATGCTGCAAAGCGGTTTGCGCATCGGAGTCGCCAGTTTCGAGAACCAAATGAGCGAGCGGCTCGATTTCGGTATCGGAACCGAGGGATGTTAATGCGGAGCAGGCGGCCCGGTGGATTGATGGCTCCGGCTCGGCGGCGTATTTCAGCATGGCAGGAACGGCGCTTTTGTCGTTGCGGCTGGCGAGAGCATTGATCGCAACGATACGGTATTTCGTTTCGCCAGGAGAGGCCAGGTTAGCAAGATCCTTCGCCACGCCGGGTGCGGAAATCCGCGCCAAAGCTGCTGTGGCGGCTTTGCGCTCTTCTGCCGAACCATCAGCCGCGGCCTTGCCTAAAGCATGCAAGCTCGATCGACTACCAATCTGACCAAGCTTTTCAAGAGCAGCCGCACGGACGGCGGGCTCCGAATCACTCTCAGCCATGGCAATGATTTCCTTCTCGGCAGAAGCACCAAGGACTCTAATCGCACAAATCTTTGCGGACTCGGAGACGTTTGGGAGCATTGAACAAAGAACGGGTTTGGCTCCTTCTTCGCCGAAAGCAATTAGCGCGGCGCTTGCCGCGGCGGCTTGCAGCCTGGGGTGAGGGTCTCGAAGTCCCGATTCGATAAACATTGAGAGGCGAGCTACCTTCGGATCCGTTTGCGCAACTCCCATGATCGCTGCGCAACGAGCCTCGACTGTGTTTTCTTTGCCCTCTCTAAATAGAAGTTCGTATAAGCCTGCAGCTTTGTCCCTTTCGCCGCGTGCCAATAGCTGATCGCCCGCTAAAACCAGCGCATCGGCGGCTACCGCTGAGCTGTCATCGTAAGTGTGCCAGAGGAGCTCGACAGCTTTGTCATTGGCGATTTTTCCAAGGGCGGAAGCGGCAATGGATGCGGTTTCCTTCTGCTTCAGGTAAGGAGCTATCAACTCCACGGCATCCGCATCGGCTCGCTGGCCGAGCGAAGAGATAAAGCCGATGGCCTCTTGGGAGGTTGAGCACTTCTGGAGGGCGCCACGAAGCACCGATGCTGCAGCAGGGGACGAGTTGCGTTCGAGGGCGCGACGCTCACAATCGCGGATTTCTACGTCCTTGTCGAAAAGCAGGGGCCCTAATTCCGTAACCGATGAACCATCACCAATGAGTTCGAGCTGTCGGACGAACCATACGCGAGCAGGTTGAGGGACGGAAGTGTCAATAGCTTTGGTGGCAAGAAGAGTCGCCAGTGTCCTGCGTTCCTCGTCAGCGCCTGGCCGGGAGGCGCTTGCGGCCATGGCCTGGAGTTCCATCCGGGCGGCGTAACGCTCTTCGCCTGGTTGGCCGGCAAGCCGGGGTACCAGGTCGCCGACGGTTTGGTTGAGATCGGCGCGGGCCGCAAAGGAGAAAATGCTGATCGCGGCGGTCGCGCCGCTTATGGCCTGTTTGTTGAGCCGGCGAAAGAAAGAAAACGAAAGCACGGGAATGCCGCGCACTCCAAACGCTTCGCGAGGAAGGACACGGCAACGAAGTCGCGCAGCGTTTGGAGTGCGGCGCATTCCGCCGCTTTGGATTAATCTGCCCGGCATTTTCATAGGCTCCGTTGCGTCATCTTCTTTTCACGTTTCACGTTTCACGTTTCTTGCTTCACGTTTCACGTTTCACGTTTCACGTTTCACGCCACATTTAGGCCACATAAGGACTTCGATGCGGCCGATCCAGCCACCGGCTTGCATACTCATCCCCCAGAATCTCCTCTTTCACCGGATCCCATTTAATCCTGCGGTTCAGACGCTCGGCGATGCCATTTAGGTGACAAACCGTCGCCGTACGGTGCCCAATCTCTGCCGGACAGATGGGTGGCTTGCGGGTCCGGATGCATTCGAACCAGTTGCTTTCGTGGCTGCGAGACTCGTAGAGATGAATGTCGCCGGGCTCGAGCGGCCGATCCTTCAGGCTCGCAGGCGTTGTGGCCAGATAATCCCCGCGGCTTACGACAACTTCGCCTTTGTCGCCGATGAACTGGATCATTTGCCGGTCTTTAACCGGATGATTCTTCCAGACTGTCGTGCCATCCGCGTAGATGTGGGACTGGTACTCGGCGCCTTCATAACCTTTCGGGCGAAATTCGACTGGCCCTGAGTTGTCCATCCCGAGGGCCCATTGGGCGATATCGAAATGATGCGCGCCCCAGTCGCCGTTTTTGCGCGAGCCGTATTCCCAAAAGCAGCGCCAGCCGCCGCCGTAGTTGCCTTCGACGCGCTTGCGATTGTACGAATACCACGGCGTTGGGCCCAGCCAGCGATCGTAATCGAAGCCGTCGGGAATCGGTTCCTCCGGCAAATCCTGCGGCGGAGCGAATTCGCCAAGCGAGACATAGACCGTATGCACCTTTCCAATCCAGCCGTTGCGAACGATCTCGGCGGCTTTGCGAAAGGCGCGCTCGGAGCGTTGCTGCGAGCCGACCTGCAGGATGGCGCTGTATTGCCGGGCCACATCGCTCATGAGGCGTCCCTCGCGCACGGTGAGCGTCATCGGTTTCTGCACATACACATCCTTGCCGCTCTTCATAGCGGCCAATGAGATCATCGTGTGCCAGTGGTCGGGGGTGATGACGAAGACAGCGTCAACGTCCTTACGCTCGATGATGCGCTCGTATTCGTTATAGGCGTCGCAACCTTTATAGACGCCGCTTGGCTTTTTTGCGCCATAACTCTTTTCGGTGCGGGCCTTGGCTCGCTCGCGTTTGCCCCGATCCACGTCGCACACCGCCAGCACCTGCGTATCGTCGCGGCCCATCGCAATGTTGTGATGCGAACCCATCATCAACCCCATGCCGATGAGCCCCAGCGTGATCCGGTTGCTCGGCGCGCTCTGGCCAAAAACTGAAGACGGGACGAAGGCAGGCAGCGCGAGGGTGGCGCCAGCGACTGCGGCTGAGCGGAGGAAATCGCGGCGGGAAAGGGAGCTTGCGTGCATATAGACCTCCGCTCAGAATGTCGATGCACGCGCCAGGAATCAAGGCGCGAAAAAGGCTCAGTACTTTAACCACGGATAGACGCGGATGAACATGAGCACATGCGTAAGAATGTGAAATTAGCCGATGGACGGAAAGCGGAAGGTCGCCCGCCGATACGGACTTTCGGTGAACTCAAGAACCACTTGGAGAGTCTGCAGGGGCCGGTCGATCTCGATTCCGAGGCATTGGATCGGGTCCGAAAGAGGAGGCCGCAGTTCAATCGTGCCAGTCGAGAGGGTGGTTTGATACAGAGGTGGGGACGAGGCCGTCCCCACCCCTGATTGCGGTTCCCCCATCTTAAGTCTGGAGCCACTTCCAGCTCCTCTCGAACAACTGCTTTTGGCGTTGGACACGAAACCTGGCCGCCTGCGCTTTTTCCTCGAACAGAAGCGGAAACACGAGCAGCGGATAGGGCGTCACCCAGGCAAGGGCGGCGGCCTCAGCGGCAGCCACTCTAACCGAGCGGTTCGCGGCGGCATCAGCAGTCGCTCGCAACTGTTCTCGCAGCAAATGCTTTTTGAGCAGCTCCAGGCGCGCTTCCTGCGCGGCGCGAAAGGACGCAACCGTGCCCGGGCGCACGTCGAATGTGATTTCGGGGCCGAATTTGGTCGGAACACGTTTATATGCTTTGCTCATATTGTGCCTTTCTTTTTTCAAAATCTTAATCTTAATCTTTTTCTTAATCTTAATCCTGGGTCCGCTCCCTCACGGTCGTGGCTCTGTTTGGTTGCGGCTCTATTCTTAAACAAAAAACCCGCGATTGGCTGGCAATCGCGGGTTTTTCGGAAATTATGTCTGTTTTGCTTAGGAATTCCCTCCCGCGACGCCGGAACGGCCTGTCGAGCGCTGCCAGTCGGACATCAGTCCATGGCAC
>PSRM01000046.1 GCA_003176045.1 Verrucomicrobiota bacterium
GCCGACGCTCGCAAAAAATTAGCTCCTACCTGTGCGAAATCCTAGCGGCATTGGACATTCTTGTCCGCAGCAACTTCCGAACGCTCACAGGCCCAGATTATACGTGAAGCGCATTTCCGCTCCGACTTGCTGCGGACACGAATGTCCGCGCTCCGATCCAGTTGCTTCTTTGCGTTAAATCAACTCTCCTCCAAAGCCGTCGCGAGCTTCTTGCATATAGCTTCCGGCTCTTCCAGGCCAACCGATAGGCGGATGAGCCAGCGGGAGACGCCGCAGGATTCGGCCCAGTCCAGCTCCGTATAATGCGCAAGAAGGGTGAAGGGGCAGGCCAGGGTGAAAACGGTGCCGAGGCTCGGGCCTTTACAGAGTTCGAGGCGGTCATAAATTTTCGGAGCAGTAGTGGCTGCGTTTTTTGGCACAAAAGAAAGCAGCGCGCCCCAACCGCCTTGCGGGCGGCGGACAGCATCGTAGGCTTTGCTACATTCCCACTTCGGATACCAAACCCGTTCGATGGCTGGATGAACGCGCATGCGTTCGGCGATGTAAAGGCCATTGGCATTGTGACGTTTCATGCGTTCCGGAAAGTCGCGAGCTGCCACCTCTAGAACATCCGCATCCTCCTGCCAGAGGAGTTCTTCGTGCTGAGCTTCGATGATTGGTTTGAGCCTGGAGTATAACGGAGACTCGCGATTGCAGATGAGCGCCCCGCCCATCACGTCACCTGTGCCTGAGATGAATTTTGTCAGGCTCGTTGGGATGAGATCGGCGTATGGGCTCAGGTCAATGTTGTAGGGTGTGGCGACCACGTCGTCCACAATTAGCGGCACCTGGCGCGGTCGCAGAATCTTGGAAATGCGAGGCAGATCGGGTGAGCCGAGAAGTGGGTTTCCAGGAATCTCACAGAAACAGGCCGCCAAAGACTCCCTCGAAAGAAGCTCTTCCAGATCGCTCCCCATCGTCTGCGTGTTGTGAAGCAGGATGCCACCGGGGCCGAATTTCTGCTGGAGCTTGAGAGTGTCCACGTAAGGAAATCCCAACTGGACCGAACGCCGGTTTGGAGTCAGCTCATTGGCCGCGCGCAACGCTGCGAAAACGGCGGCCATGCCCGTGGGCGCGAGGAAGACGTCCTCTTCGGCGCAGTGATAGAACCCAGCCAATTGCTTGCGCAAAGTGCGGCGCGCGTCTCCGGCAGCGCGGGGATCCCTGCCCGCGCGGCCGTTAAGCAGCGCTTCAGCCTGGCGGCTGGAGACGATCAGGCCCGTGTGTTGCCAAAACGCTTTCAACACGGCGGCGCCCGCCTCGTTCGTAGCAACGCCGTAAGTGCCATTACGCGATACGACTTGCGTCTGGGCACCTGGCGTTTTTGCAACGAACGCAGCGCATTGGTCGGCGACGGAGGCGGATGGGAGGGGCAAGCAGAAGCCTTGTTTGGAAAGCAAGCGGCCCAACTCGAGGACTCGTGGATGGATTAGAAATCGTGGATAGCCGCTGGAAAGCCGCGCCATGACCTTTGGCGACTTTTCCTCGTAGCCAACGACATCGCTCCAGCGAGGCAGAGCGACCGAGACGCCGTGCGTCGAGGCAGGCAGGGGTTGGCCGAGTTGCTCGGGGCGCCAGGCTGGCGATTGGAGCAGGTTGGTCATTGAGCTAACGAGTCGAGTGGTTAAATAGTTAAATCGTTAAAACGTTAACAAGGTAAAGCGTTACAACGTCAAAGCAAGAAACAGGCAGCTGCACCATTTGAAAGTTGCTGCGGACAAGAATGTCCGCGCTCCATTGGAGGTCCATGCGTCGCTACGATTTGGTACGGTAGAGCACATCTACGACGTTTCGGATGTATTGTTCGTCGGCGATGCCGTCGCTGGCTTCGGCAGGAAACTCAACTTTTTCGCGAAAGTGACTGGCGAGGTTGGCGAACAAGTCGAGCCTGGGAATAGGGTCGAACTGCTCGCGGCGTACCAGGGCCTGGGCGGCAACCGCGGCCTCGGCAGGTGAAACTCTTTGGCGCAGCCTGGCGGCGAGGTGCGGGTAAAGCCGCAATGAGTTGAATTTGCCGGCCAGCAATTGGTCCAGGTCCGGCTGCGCAATGCGAGGGTGGCGAATGACAATCGTGTTAGCCGCAATGTCACCCAGGCGCTGGCATCTGGAGCTGAACCAACAAACGATGCCCCCCAGAAAGTAGAAAATGGGCAGCGAGTCCACGAAGCGCAGGAGGTTGCGGGTGGCGATTTGGTGGAACTGCAGTTTTAGCCCTTCGGCGTCCACGACCCTCAATCGAAAGAGCCGCTTGCCTACGGTTTGGCCGCGCCAGGCCCATTCGCACGCGATACCATAGCCGACACTGATTATGAAATAGCTCAGGATGTAAAGGGCGGAAGCAATGTTGGCGCTCAGCATTTGCAGAAGTCCGAAGAGGATGCCGAGGGCTGTCAGCATCGCGATAATGCAGAGCAAATCCAGCGACCAGGCCAGGAACCGGGTTACGGGTCCGGCGAGCAACTGCGAAAATACAATCCCCTCAGGAGTATGGACGCGGAGAGTGGCGGTTTTCATAAAGTAGGGCAGGCGTCTCGCCTGCCCTTGGGTTGGCGGCCGGGATCGGAAGGGGCAGGCGGGACGCCTGCCCTACTTTGGCGTCCGGACATCCCCAAGTACAGACATAATAAAAATAATTCGACCAGCCCAAAAGCAATCTTGGCAGAGTACGGGACCACCGGTTCATGGTATTGAGAGAGAAAGGCTTCGATGACTCCGGCCCAGACTAGAAGCAATGCGACACCGAAAATCAATGTAACGATGTCCCGGGAGATCTCCCGCAACCGGGCCCGAAGCGAAATGCGTTTGCCCCATCCAATTAGCGCGAGTGCCAGAATAAGGCCTGCCTGGCCTGCGATGAGGATGGCCGGGATCTCGATGACCCCATGCGGCAGCAGCCAGCCGAGCAGAAACTTAGTCTGACCTGCGCGAACGTAGTCCACAGCGATGGCCCCGACCATGATGCCATTGTAGAACAGAAGAATGATCGTGCCGATGCCCCAGGTCATGCCCAAGGCGAGGGTGAGGATGGAAATGCGAGTGTTGTGCGTCATCAGTTGGGCCGAAAAGGATGTCTTTTGCCCAGAAAGGATGTCCTTCGTCGCATGTTCTTCTTCGGCAACCCGTTTGGCGGGGTCTTGCAGCAAGTGGGGAAAAGGCATCAACGCAGGCTTGGATGCAGGGTCGAGGGCGATGGTGAAACCGCCAAAGGCGCAGCCGGCCAAAGTGATGGCCACGGAAAAATAAAATGCGCGAATGTGCCGGCGAAATGTTTGCGGCAAGGTCTGAAAGAACCAGCCCAGGAGCGCGGCCTGAGGTCGGCGCTGGCGGGTTTCGTGGATCTCGGCGTAAGCGCGGCCCACCAGGCTTTCCAGGTAACGACGCGTATCCGGCTCTGAAGCAAACGTTGTGATTTTAGCGAGGTCTGAGGCGGCCCGCTCATAAAGCAAATGGAATCGTTCAAGCTCTTCGAGGCTCATCTGCTTCAGGCGCTGGGCGTCAAGTTTGTCCAGCACGCGTTCCAGTTCGGTCCATGCCGGCCGCTCGGTGGCGAGGAAGCGTTGGAGGTCAATGATCATTCAAGAAGTGGGAATGATGGAATAGCGGAATAATGGAATGTTGGAATATTGGAATGACGGAATATTGGAATGACGGAATATTGGAATATTGGATTACGGGCGTGGAGCGCGTTGCACCCAGCGATTGTTTTCCATTTTTCCAGCATTCCATAATTCCAGTATTCCGTTTTTATTCCAGTATTCCATTTCAGAGGAGCTGCCTTTTCTTCACACTGAGGTACTGCGATACCAGCTCGGCGCTGAGGCGCTCGTTTTTCAGCAATGAAAATTTCACGGCGCCGCGTTGGAGGACTTTGGCCAATTCACGGAGGTTGCGCCAAAGCAGGTGGCCGCCCAGGCGTTGGTAGAGTTCATCCACTGACGCGGCATTTGGATCACTGAACAACGGAGCTACTCCGGGCGGCTCGAGCATATTCACGAGGATGACGTGCTGACGCTGGATTAGAGAGATGTTTTTCACGAAGCTCTCGGCCAGCACAGGATCGTCCAGGGCAGTGAGAAACACCAACAGGGCGCGGCGGCGCAGCCGCAAACGGATGTAGGTGAAAAGCTCTTCGAAATCGGGCGAAACCATTTGGCTTCCCAGAGCGTAGAGGCGATCTCGGCAATGGCTATAGTGGACCTTGCCGTTGCGCGCGCGCACGAATGACTCCACGCGATGGGTAAAGGTCAGGATGCCGAAAAGGTCGCCTTGCTGTTCGGCGGCAAGCCCGAGCACGAGGGCCGCGGTGATGTAGCGGTCCAGGCAAGAGGGGGCGGGTGAAGGAGTGAGTGAGTGAGTGAGTGGGTGAGTCAGCGAGTGGGCAGATGAACCTTGAACCTCGAACGTTGAACCTTGAACATCGAGTGGACTAACAGAGCCGCCTTGCAGATGGGGGGCCTCATTGGGCGCCTCAAACCGATTTCTTTGCCCGCCAGGGAGCGCAGGCAATTGGTTCGACAAAGTTCGCGACAAAGTTCGCGACAAAGTTTGATCTGTGGCGGAGCTGGGGCGAGCTGATAAACGCGAGGCATCCACGATCACGTAAATTTCCTGGGTGCGTTCAATTTGAAAGACCTTCGTGATAGGCCGGCCGCGGCGGGCGGTAGCTTTCCAGTGGATTTCGTCGAAGCCGTCGCCGGGAATATATTCGCGCAGTTTTTCGAAATCGCGGCCTTTGCCGATCTGGCGCTGGGCGTGGGCGCCTGCCCAGCCGCGATGAAGGAACAAAGCGGCAAGGTCCCGGCGATCGGACGACAGGTTCGGATAGACCCGGATTTCGGAGCGGGCGGGTAAGTTGGTTCGAGCGAGCCAAAAGCCGAAGGAGGATGCCGTTTCCAGGGAAATTGCTCCAATGATAAAGGAACCGCGCTTTTGCGGCAAACAAGGGCACTGGAGGCTAGACCACTCGGCTTGAGCGGGCAGGGTGACCTGAACCTCTTCTGCGGAAGAGGTGATTTCCGGTGGCAGCGCAAGTCCCAATCGCAAGGTTCTGACGGCTTGAGATTCATTGCGAATCCGCAGCTCAAGGTTAGCCCGGCGGTTCTCGGACATCCGCGCTACTTCTGGAAAACGGATGGTGATACCCCTGAGCGTGGAGCGGGCGCGCCAGGCGTCGAGAAGCACGATGGTGACAAAAATGCCAATCCCGATAAATGTCCACTGCAGAGCTGAGGGCTGAAGCGCGCCGAGCAGGGCAAAGGGGACCACGATCATCGCGGTCCAACGGATCAGTTTGTCACTGGGGACGATCACAAATAGAAATCCGAAGGGCGAAGGCCGAAATCCGAAGGAATGAGAGAGGGGCTCCTCCCCGGGAACGGCTTTCCTGAGAAAGACCCCTCACCCCGGCCCTCTCCCCTTCCGAAGGGGAGAGGGAGAATCGCCGGCCGGTTTTCCTGCAAAGTTACGTTCGGGAAATAAATGTGTGGAAAGGTCCGCAGAATTCTCACGACGTGCCGTACACGCTCCGATTCGTGGAACGAGGCCTTCCTTCGGATTTCGGATTTCGACATTCGGGCTTAGCGTGGCACTGCAATTTGTTGCAGAATCTGCTGAATGACCTCAAGGACTGAGAGGCCTTCGATTTCGAATTCGGGGCGCAGAATGAGCCGGTGTTCCAGCACGGGCACGGCCATGGTTTTGATATCGTCCGGGGTGACAAAATCGCGTCCGGCCAGGGCGGCGCTGGCGCGCGAGGCCATGATCAAAGCCTGAGTGGCCCTTGGACCGGCGCCCACAAGCACGCTTTCGTGCTGCCGCGTGGCGCGCACGATGTCCACCAGATAGCCGATCAGTTCTTCGCGCAAGGTGATTGCAGCCAGTTGCTCACGCAGCGCGAACAATTCGTCTGGTGCAATCACGGCGCGAATTTGGCCATCGGCCAGTAGCGCCTCAGGGGCTTGCTTCGTCATGGTGCGCTGAGCGAGAGCCAGTTCGTGGTCCCGGGCGGGCGCTTTCATGGTGATTTTGAGCATGAATCGGTCTTTTTGCGCCTCCGGCAACGGATAAGTGCCTTCGTACTCGATCGGGTTCTGGGTCGCGAAGACGGTGAAATTAGCTGGCAGCGGATGCGTTTCCCGGTCAATGGTCACTGCTCGTTCCTGCATGGCCTGCAGTAGAGCCGATTGCGTCTTGGCCGGCGCGCGGTTGATTTCGTCAGCCAAAAGAAACGAGGTGAAGATTGGCCCTTTAATGAGTGAAAATTCGTTGCGCTGTAAGTTGAAGACGTTGGTGCCTGTGATGTCGGCGGGCATCAGGTCAGGAGTGAATTGGATGCGATTGAACTCTGCGCCCAGGACTCGGGCGAGTGTCCGGACCAGGAGGGTCTTCGCGATACCAGGGACACCTTCAACAAGCGCGTGATTTCCGGTGAAGATGGCGATCAAGGCGCGCTCGATCACCTCTTCCTGGCCAATGATGACTTTGGAGGTTTCTTGTCTTGCGCGGTCGAGGACATCTTTTAGTTGTTCGGGTTGCATCAATTGATTGTAGGATGAATGGATGAATGGATTTTTGGACTGTTGGCAAGGACCAGCGAAGCCATGGAGGAGGCAGGAAGTGCTGGACCTGGGTCGTTTGGTGAATTCGTGGCGGCATCGCGTAGCGATGGCATGAATGTAGCCGTGGGCTTCAGTCCACGGGGGCCGGCATCGAAACTAGTTTGCGTCGCGTAGCGACGCTTGAAAAAATTGTGGTGAATTGGTTGTGGCGGCTCAAGCGTCGCTACGCGACGCAATGAAATTGCTACATCTATCCGTGGGCTGAAGCCCACGGCTACTGTCATTTGGCCGCTCCGCGGCGTGGGCAGATGGTAATTGATCATTCGATAACATCCCCGACTAGGTGGAGGACAAAGTGAAAGACAAAGTGAAGGACAAAGTTTGGTTAGAGCAGCTTGGTTCGACCGGGGGCCAAGGTCGGATAACTGCCGTCAGGTCCAGGTTTCGTAGGCGGGTCCATATCATCCCGGCAGTCCTCGGGCTTTGGCGGGTAGTAGAAATCCGATTTGCTGACTTCCTCCCAGGTGATCTCTTTGCCCGTGTAACAGGAAAGCTGGCCCATGATGCCGATGAGTGTGCTGCGGGCCATGTAATCGCCGCAATTGACGAGGTTGCCTGAGCGGATGCCGGCGAATAGGCGGTCGTGCTCTATTTGGTAAGGATTGCACGACCCCTGCCAGCGCCAGTTGGTTTCGCCCCAGATGCGGCAATTCAAGAGCGATGCTTTGCCTTTTGTGCCGGAAATAAGGCTGGAGTTCTCGTCGTAGCAGCCGTTGGTCGTTCGGCAGAAGGCATAAACTTTCACGCCCTTGTTGAATTCATAAATAATAGAATGGTGATCGAAGACGTCGCCGTAGATCGGCTCAACCATAGTCGAGCGGCCACCCAGGCCACGGCACTTGATCGGCGGTTTATTCCCTAATAGCCAACTCGAGCGATCCAGGTTGTGTACCAGCGATTGAGGGACATCGTCGCCGGAGAGCCACCTGAAATGATATTGGGTACTGCACTGCCACTGCAGTTCGGTGTACTCCGGCTTGCGCTCTGTGACACGGTAAGGTGCGCGCAGAAAGTTCTCTTCCATGCTGACGATGTCGCCGATGGCGCCGTCGTGGATGCGTTGGATCGTCTCGGTATAACCCGAATGGAACCTGCTTTGCAATCCAGAAAGGATCGAAAGCTTCTTCTCTCGAGCAAGGTCGGCGGCCTGTTGAATCATTTTGATGCCGCGCGGGTCAATGCCGTGCGGTTTCTCGACAAACACATGTTTGCCGGCCTGGATGGCTGAAAGCGCGTGGAGCGGATGAAACTTAGCTGCGTTCGCGATCAAGACCACGTCCGAGGCTTCGATGACGTGTTTGTAACCGTCGAAGCCTGTGAAGCAGAGGGCATCTTTCACTTCGCATTGCGCGGGCTTGGCGGCTTTAATGTTTTCAAGGGTTGAGGCGATGCGATCGCGGAAAATGTCGCACATGGCCACCAGTTTTGTGCCCGGGTCGGCGGTCAGCGCCTCGGCCACCGCGCCGCTGTTGCGCCCGCCGCAGCCGACCATGCCGACTTTGAGGACGTCGCTGCCGGCGGCGTGGGCGGTGCGGCCCAAATCGAGCGCGCCGATGGCGGCGACAGATGCGGCGGCGGATGAGGTGCGGAGGAAGTCACGGCGGGTGAGGGGGGAGAGGGGGTTCATATCGGATCAGGTCGAACGGTTAACCTTCGGGATTCAATAATATTCGGCCGTACCTCGCAATAAAAACATCACCTGTTTGCCTTAGCGAAAACCCGGTTTACATTGGTTTGGGATTTTTCGAGGGCTCCGGAGGGGTCTTCAGCGCGGGCACAAATCATACATGAATGTCTTTTTATCGCAGGGGGGAGGCAGGCACTGGCTGATGGCTCTAGCGCGGCTGGCGGCGGGGTTTGTGGTAGCGGTAGGGTGTGCTGTGGTGCTGGGGTGGGCCTTAAGCGTCCGGCCTTTGATTCTACTGTTGCCGACGGTGGTGGCGATGAACCCGGTGACGGCGGCCACGTTCGTGCTGGCAGGGATCGCGCTTTGGCGATTGGGAGTGCGGATTCCTAGGCGCGAACCTACACGGAGCGCAAGACACGGTAGCATGGGCCTGAACGCGGACGAGGCCGTCCGCGACTCCGCCCGCCAACGGCCCGATCGCGTCGGGGTGGCACTGGCTGTCATCGTCACCGTGATGGCAACGCTAAAACTTGCCAACTGCCTTTTTGGGCTGCCGTTCCAGGTGGATTATCTTTTGTTCCCCGGAAAAGTGGCCGCGCCGGGTTTGCCATTGAACGAAATGGCTCCGAACACCGCTTTTGTTTTCTTCCTTTGTGGACTGGCGCTGCTGTTGCTCGACAAAGAAACCAAACACGGGTTGCGGCCGGCGCAGCAACTCATTCTGGCGGCGGCGCTGATCTCGCTCGTTGCTTTTCTGGGTTACGCCTATCGTATGCTGGTGTTTTCGCGTGTCGGTCATGCCTTACCGATGTCATTGGATTCGGCGATTGCTTTTCTGGCGTTTTGTTTCGGGTTCCTGGGTGCGCGTCCTGAGTCAGGGTTCATGAAAGTAATCACGAGCCATACTCCGGGCGGCTCGATTGCGCGACGGCTGCTGCCGATGGCAGTGCTGGTGCCATGTCTGTTGGGGGCGTTGCTGCTTGCATGCGAGCAAGCCAATTATTTTGGACGCGAACTTGGGGTTTCCATCTTTGCGGTTTCGAGCACAGTTATTTTTACCGGGTTGATTTGGTGGAACGCGAGGCTGCTGTATTTGGCCGATTTGGAGCGAGGGCGGGCAGAGCGCCGGTTGGCCGTGCAGCACACCACAACGCAGATCCTGGCGGATGCAAAGAACCTGGATGATGCGATGCCCCGGATCCTCCAGGCGATCTGCGAGACGATGGGCTGGCCGCTTGGGGCAGTGTGGACCAATGGGCAGCAGGACAAGGCGCTGCACTGTACGAAGGAATGGCATGTGCACACGGCCGCTCTGGATCAGTTCGCGGAGGAATGTCGGAAGCTGGCGCTTTCGGGCGGAGAGGGTTTGGCGGGTCGTGCGTGGGAGACGGAGCAGCCGGCGTGGGTCCAGAGTCCAAAGTCCAAAGTCCAAAGTCCAAAGTCCGAAGTCCAAAGTCCAAAGTCCGAAGTCCAAACTCCAAAGTCTAAAGTCCAAAGTCCAGTATTCGAACCCCAAAATCCGAAGCCCGAAATCCGAAATCCGAAATCCGAAGTCGAACATCCAACGTTGAACGTTCAACGTTCAACGTTCAACGTCCAAAGTCCGGGCCTCGAAGTCCAAAGTCCAGAGTCCGCAGACCCGACTTCGCGCGGCTATGGCGCGGCAGGCTACAGAGGACGGACTGATGACCCGCCTTCGCTACGCTTCGGCGCGGCAAGCCACGAACTACTGACTACGGACTACGGACTCCGGACTGGTTTGCACGGGGAACTGGCGTTTCCGATTCATCTGGGGCATGAGAAATTTGGAGTTCTGGAGTTCTTCACGTATGAAGCGGAGCGGCCGGACGAACCGTTGATGGAGGTGCTCACGGGTGTGGGCAGCCAGATCGGCCAATTCGTGGAGCGCACCCGGGCCGAGGCGCAGTTGCGGCAGGCCAGCACCGATTTGCAACGTTCCAACACCGATCTGCAGCAGTTTGCATACGTGGCATCCCATGACCTGTTCGAGCCGCTGCGGATGGTGGCCAGCTACCTGCAACTTCTGACGGATCGTTCGCGGGACAAGCTGGATAAGCCGTCGCAGGAATTCATTGGATTCGCTATGGACGGCGCGCGGCGGATGCAAGCGCTTATCAAAGATCTGCTTGCGTACGCGCGAGTGGATACGCGTGGCAGTCCTTTTGAGCGCACGGATTTTGAAGAAGTGTTTCAGGCCGCGATCTCGAATCTGCAGATTGCGATTGAGGAGACCAAGGCGGCTGTCGCGCATGAGCCGTTGCCGACGCTGGTTGCTGATCGGGTGCAAATGACACAGGTTTTCCAGAACCTGATTGGCAACGCGATCAAGTTTCATGGCTCGGAGCCGCCACGGATAGAAATCGGCGCCCGCCGGGAAAAGGAAGAATGGATATTCTCGGTACACGACAATGGGATCGGAATTGATCCGAAGAATTTCGAGCGCATTTTTGCGATTTTTCAGCGACTGCACACCCGGCGTGAGTATCCGGGCACTGGAATTGGGCTCTCGATTTGCAAAAAGATCGTGGAGCGGCACGGGGGGCGCATTTGGTTGGAGTCTGTGCTGGGGAAGGGGGCAACGTTTTACTTTAGTTTGCCGGGGGAGAAAGAAGACGACGGACCACTGACCACTGACCACAAGACCACTGACCACGCAGCACTGACCAAAGACCACTGACCACGGACTTGGACGAAGCGCGCCGTTTTCGGGAAATGGCAGATGGCAAATGGCAAAGGTGGGGAAGGCTTCCTAATCCCACTCAACGGGACGGGTCTGTTTGTGGGCGCTAACCTTGACGCGTGGGAGCCGCCGCAGGCGACGACCTAAGGAGTCCTGATTTACTATGGTACAAGCCCCAGCCTGCGTTACTGAAGATGACGCCGCGCTTTCAGCGCTCCAAATGGTATTTGGCCTCGTAAACCCAGGGCGGCTCCCGCTCAGCGGGATTGCCCTGGGCTGGTATGAGTGACGCCTTCAGCGTCGGATTAAAATACTGCCGGACGGGCGCGGACAGGGCTGTGCGCGCTCCTGGATTGTGGCTATTGCTGCGCTGGCGCGGGTTTCGAGTCGCCGGGGGATTGGACGACCTGACTGTAGGGCAGCAAATAGGGGACAACGTTTCCGGTGAAGCCCTGGGCGGAGACTTTGCCGTTGGCGTCCATGGTGATGGTATAGGAAGACACTGCATCCCCGGCGAGTGAGCGGTGCAGCTCCGCTAAGATGCGCAACTGTCGAAGCGAATCTGCCGCGATGAACTGGCTGCGGTACCGGGCGGCTGCCTGTGCCTGGTCGGCTTCGTATTTTGAGGCCCGGTCGGCGTCGTAGCTATATTGTGAGCGCACCGAGTCGGGCAGGTTTCGGAACTTGAGCTTGACGATGCCAAAGCCTCCGCCTGGTGGCTGGAATTTCACCAGCAAGCCGTCGGGCTCGACTTGCTCGACATTGGCGTCATTATAAGTCCGGCCGTCGCTCGTGGTAAATTGGGCTGCTCCGGCGCTTTGGCCGAAGAGAAAGCCTGTTAGAATTGCCGCATCCAGTCCGATGAGAATTCTCCTTGTATTCATGGGACACGGTAGCAGGGGGGCGGGCCGGAAAGAAATGGGGTGTAATGAGTTAATTTGGGAAGGATGGGAGGGATGGGACGAATGTCCAGGGCACGGGGATTAGGGGCACCCTAAACACGCGAAAATGGCGGCTTTTGACGCTCTTTGTGGAATTCGAGCAGTAGAAGGTCTGCCATGACTTCCGATCATGGACTTTGGGCTTCCCGCGACTTAAGCGGCCCACTATCCTGCTACGGTGGGTCCTGCTGTGGATGACAAGTTGGTTTTGAGGATAGGCGACATCGCGTTCGGCGGCGAAGGCGTGGCGCGGGTGGAGGATTTTGTGGTTTTCGTGCCTTTTGTCCACGTGGGCGAGTTGGTGGAAGCGCAGATCACAGAAGCAAAAAAACGATTCTGCCGGGCGCGGTTGCTGCGGGTTATGGAAGCGTCGCCCGAGCGCGTGGAACCACTGTGCCGCTACTTTGGGTTTTGCGGCGGTTGCCAATATCAGCACATTGCCTATCCGGCGCAGTTGCGGCTGAAACAAAAGCAGATAGCGGATTTGTTTGAGCGCATTGGAGGATTTGATCCGAGGCTGGTCGCGCCAGTCGTACCTTGCCCTGAGCCCTACGGCTATCGCAATCGCATCATGATCCGCTCGCAATGGGACAGAACGAAGCAAGGCCTGAACATCGGCTTCATCCGGGCCGACAGCCGCCTGGTGGCAGACATCGAGGAGTGCCGGATAGCTGAACCTGCTCTGAACCAGGAGATTCAGCGTGTGCGCGCACATCCTCCGCCCAAGGGCGGGCTCAAGGTCGTGTTGCGTATTCCGCCGGATGACTGGGAAGTTCCGCCGGACTCGTTTTTCCAGAATAATTTTTTTCTGGCGCCCAAGCTGGTCGAGGTGGCGCGGGAGTTTTTGCGCGAGGGGGGCGCGAGGTTTCTGATTGATCTGTATTGCGGTGTTGGTTTTTTCAGCCTGGAACTGAGTGATCAGGTCGAGCAGTTCGTGGGAGTGGAGTTGGACCAGATGGCGATTAAGGCGGCGCGGCGGAACGCGATTGCGCGCAATCGCAACAATGGACAATTTATCGCGGGGGCGGCGGAGGAGGTGTTGCCGGCGTTGCTGGGGGGCGATCCGCCTTCGCTACGCTTCGGCGCAGTAAGCAAATCGGAGCGCCGAACTCCGTTTCGGCGTGAGTTGGTCGCATCGCCGGAATGGGGGACAGCCGACAAAGTGGAGGATGAAGTGGGGGACAAAGTGTCCAGGGCGGAAGCCAGGCGGCTTGATCCATTGGGAGGAGACAAAGTGAAAGACAAAGTGGAGGGGCGGTTTGATCCGGGTGTTACTTCGGTATTATTGGATCCGCCGCGGAAGGGGTGCGTGCCGGGGATGCTGGAACTGCTGCGTAGAGTGCGTCCGGCACAAATAATTTACGTTTCCTGCCACCCGGCCACGATGGCGCGAGACTTGAACGTTTTATGCGCCCAGGGTGTCTTTGAATTGGCGCGGGTGGTCCCTTTGGACATGTT
>PSRM01000304.1 GCA_003176045.1 Verrucomicrobiota bacterium
CGCAGCTTGCCGAGAAACTCGCCCAACGGAGTTGGGCGCTCCTGTGCTGCGCCCGCCGTGACTGAGGCGATACTCAAAAGGAAGTGGCGCAGTTGACCGCTCGCGTCGTTTCGGCTAGCGTATGATCTAATGACTGCGACCTGTACGGTTGCGAGATTATGAAAGTTTTCTTAAGTTATTCCAGCGAAGATCGTGCTGTGGCGAAACAAATCGCCTCGAAACTTACCAAAGCCGGCCTAAAGGCATGGGACCGTGCAGACGCCGTGCTTCCGGGAGACAACTGGGGCTTGGAAGTCGGCAAGGCATTGGAGCAATCCAAGGCGATGGTGGTGTTGATTTCGCCGAAATCAGTGAAATCCGAGTCGGTGCAACACGAACTCCAATATGCGCTGATCACATCCCGTTTCAAAGGCCGCGTGGTGCCGGTTCTGGTGAAACCCACGAGGGATTTGCCTGGGATATTACAGCGTTTCCCGATCGTGCGCGTCGGGCAGAATTTACAGAAAGCGACCCGCGAAATCGTTAAGCTTCTCAAGCATGGATTTGAGCTAACCCCTGCGACGTCTTGAAGGGGAAATCCAGGAGGCCAGGGGAGATTTTCCTCTCTCACGCTACACCAGACCGCAAAAGCGCAGACCGAATTGCAGCGGTTTTGCGGCGTCACGGGATTGCGGTTTGGTACAGCCGGACGCATCTTCGCGGTGCAGAGGAGTGGCAGCAGAAGATTGGAACCGCATTGCGGAGATGCGACTGGTTTCTGGTGGTTTTGTCGCCTGCGGCCGTAAACTCGATGTGGGTGAGTCGCGAGCTGGCTTATGCGCTGGCCCAGCGAAAGTACGTGGGGAAGATCGTGCCCGTGTTGTTGCATAAATGCGACCATGAAACACTGAGCTGGACATTGACTACTCTTCAAATGATCGGTTTTACGAGAGGCTTCACTAAAGGCTGCCGCGATCTCCTTCGAATATGGGGATTGAGCTACCAGAGTTAATTTGCGAGAACGGATCAGAGCGCCTCGTCCTCGTCGCAATAATCTTTTCTTGCCAGGAAGCACGAAGTTAGCAGACCGTGCCCGTCAAAGTGGAAACCGACAAAATATTTTTCTTTCTCCCCGGCAACGAACCGCACAAAGCGGCCGGATGCCGTTTTATTGTCAATCTGCGGCGCCCCGAACATGCCAATTAATTCCGACGCGAGCATCGTTTTGTGTATCGGAAGTCCCAATTTGGTCAGGACCTGCTCAGCTAATCCTGGCGGGGCTCCTGGTCTGAGGTCGAGTGTAACCTCCGCGGTATGGTATCGCTCGCCTTGTCGCCATCCGAAAACGGTTTCTCCGCATCGTTCCCAACCACCCAATCCCACGACGATTGTCATTCCGCTATCCTGGACATCAACACTGAGAGGGTCGCTCACGAAATCTGTGAGTCGTAATCGCGCAAGCTCCGCGTAGGAAATCAACTTCACTTAACGGACGGCTGAGGCTTGCTCGAGAGCAACTGCTTTTGCGAAGGAAGCTGCGAGGCATCCCACCCCCCGCCCACATTCTGCACAAGGTGGACGCTCGCGACCATTTGCTGGCTGCGAAGATTGACGAGGGTTTGGCGATTGTTCAGGTACACCGCCTGGGCGGTGATGACGTTGAGATAGCTGTCTATACCCAGTTTGTAGCGGGCATTGGCCAGGTCGAGGTATCGCTGGGAGGATTGGACGGCGACTTCCTGCTGCTGGATTTGGCGCGCGAGGATACGCAGGGAAGAAAGATCATCTTCGACTTGTTGGAAAGCGGTCAGCACGGCCTGGCGATATTTGGCGACGGTGTTTTCGTAATCGGCCCGGAATTGCAGGACGGTGGCCCTGCGCAAACCGGCATCGAAGATGGTTTCCGAAAGGTTGGCGCCGATAGACCAAAAGCGGCTCGACCAATCCACCAGATTCTCCGTGGCCACGCTCTGCAGTCCGCCTTGTGCGCTCAACGTGATGGTTGGGAAGAACGCAGCTTTGGCCACGCCGATGCGCTGGTTGGCTTCGGCCACGCGGCGTTCCGCGGCGGCGATGTCCGGGCGGCGTTCGAGAAGCTGCGAAGGCACTCCGAACGGAGTAGGTGGCGGAGCCTCTTTAAGCGGTTCAACCCGAATCGAGACGCGGGCGGCAGGTTTGCCGATGAGCATCGCGATGGCGTGCTCCAACTGGGCGCGAAGGATTTCTACATTCGTTGCATTGGCCTCGGCCGTGGCAAGCTGCGTCTCGGCCTGGGCTACGTCTTCATCTGAGGCAATGCCGGTGTTGTACCGGACTTTGGTCAGCTCGAGTGAGCCGCGGTACGCGCTGACAGTGTCGGCAAACAACTGGGACAGGCTGTCCTGAGAGCGGAGTTGAAAATAATCCGCGGCAAGTTCGGCCTGAGCAGCCAGACGGGTGTTCTCCAGGTCTGCCGCCGTGGCCTCGGCTTCCATTGCATTCGCTTTGACCGTGTCGCGAACCTTTCCCCAAAAATCCGGCTCCCAGGAGGCTTCCAGAGGCAGGGAGTACCGCGTTCCAGTGAAGGATGGGGAGTTGGCGCCGCCTGAAGAACCGCCCCCGTGTGTGTTGACCGATGCCCTGGAGCGGGTCACGTCGGGGACGGTGGTCAGCGTTGGGAATAATTGCGCATGGGCTTCTTTCACGATGGCGCGAGCGGAAAGAAAATTGGCGAACGCAGCCACCACATTTTGATTGGAAACAGCAACCTGGTCTTCGAGCGCGTTGAGCTCGGCGTTGTTGAACATTTCCCACCATTTGCCGCGGATGGCGGCGTCGTTTGGCACAGCCATTTTCCAGATGTTTGTGGCATCGGCGCTGGCGGGAGCGAGTTCTTTGTAAGCTGGCGGAGTTTCGACTGTGGGGCGTTCGTACTTGGGTGCGAAGCTGCAGCCGGCTAGCGCAAACACCAAACACCAAACACCAAACACCAATAAAACTCCAAATTCCAAGCTCCAAAAACGCCGAGAAGCATCCTTTGAGATTTGGAGCTTGGTGTTTCTCTGGTGTTTGGTTTTTGGTTTTTGGTGTTTCATCTATTCAGGCTGTTGCAGGCTGGTGCACCGGTGCGGGCAAACCTCGCCAGGCGCGCCATCTGAGGCGCAGGCGGTCGAGGACAAGGTAAACCACCGGCGTTGTGTAAAGGGTCATTACCTGGCTGAGGAGCAACCCGCCAACGATGGCGATGCCCAGCGGGCGGCGCAATTCGGAGCCGGCGCCGAGCCCAGTAACCAACGGCAGCGCGCCGAATGTGGCAGCCATGGTGGTCATGAGAATGGGACGAAAGCGAAGCAGGCAGGCCTGATAAATCGCCTCGGAAGGACGCAGGCCCTGCTCGCGCTCGGCGGCAATCGCGAAATCAACCATGAGGATGCCATTCTTTTTAACAATGCCGATCAGCAAAACCAGGCCGATGGCGGCAATAATACTCAAGTCCGTGTTAGAGAACATGAGCGCCAACAGCGCTCCAACGCCAGCGGAGGGCAACGTGGAAAGAATGGTAATCGGATGCATGTAGCTCTCGTATAGAATGCCCAGGATGATATAGACGGTCAGCAAGGCCGTGAGAACCAGGATCCACATGCTGGCCTGAGTCTCCTGAAATGCTTGGAGCGTTCCAGAAGGGGTGCTGTGAATGCTCGAAGGCATGCCGATGCGCTGCTCCATTTGCGCGATTCGTTTCTGGGCCTCGCTCAGCGCGATTCCGGGGGCAAGATTGAAAGACAAGGTCACCGCCGGGAATTGGCCCTGGTGGTTGACGCTGATCGCGGCTGTGGTGGGCCTGTACCTGGCGACGGCACTGAGTGGGACCAGATGCCCGCTATTGGTGGAGCGCAAATAGATATCATTGAGCCCATGAGGATCCTGAAGGAATTTGGGGTCAACTTCCATCACTACATGGTACTGGTTCAGCCCGGTGAACATGGTGCCGACTTGCCGCTGGCCGAAAGCATCGTAAAGAGTGTTGTCAATGACCGCCGGATTGATTCCGTAGCGGGCGGCGGTCTGGCGATCGTAGGTGAGCGAGGCCTGGAGACCGTTGTTTTGTTGATCGCTGTTGACGTCGGTGAAGCCCTGCATCTTTCGCATTTCCTGCAAGAGGCGCGGCCCCCATTCAGTCAAGTCCGACAGGGTTTCGCTCTGAATTGTGTATTGGTACTGGGCCTGGCTCATGCGTCCACCGATGCGCAAATCCTGGCCGGCTTGCATGAAGACCGAGGCCCCGGGCACCGCATTCAATTTTGGGCGCAACCGATTCAGGACCTCGCTGGCACTGATTTTTCGCTCCGAAAGAGGCCTGAGACCAACGTAGCAGAAGCCGCCGTTGGCCGCTCCCTGCCCGCCGCTGAAGGCCATGACGTTAGCGACGGCCGGATTGGTTTTGATGATGTTAACAGCGCTGGCGACGGCCGTTTGCATGGCCTGGAAGGAAGCGTCCTGCGAGCCTTGCAGGCCGCCGAATATCGTGCCGTTGTCCTGCTGCGGGAAAAAACCTTTGGGTACGGTCACAAAAAGAACGACGCTCATGACAATGGTCCCCAAAAGCACGATGATCGTGATGATGGGATGTTTCAAAACCCGAGCCAGGCTGCGCTCATATTGGCGCAAAATCCAGGCAAAGACCCGTTCGCTGGCGCGGTAGAGCCGGCCATGGTCCTCCGGGCGCTCGTGTTTGAGCAGGCGCGAACACATCATGGGTGTCGTGGTGAGCGAAACGGCCAGCGAAACCAGGATAGCAACCGAAAGCGTGACGGCGAACTCGCGGAACAATCGGCCAACAATCCCTGGCATCAGCAACAACGGGATGAAGACGGCAATGAGCGACAGGCTAATGCTCAGGACGGTGAAGCCGACCTCACTCGCGCCTTTGAGGGCGGCCTCCATTGGGGGCATCCCCTGTTCGAGGTAGCGGGAAACGTTTTCGATCACGACGATGGCGTCGTCCACGACAAAGCCGGTCGAGATGGTCAAGGCCATCAGCGAGAGGTTGTCAATGCTGTAGCCGCAAAGGTACATGATCCCAAAAGTGCCAACGAGCGAGACAGGCACCGCTACGCTCGGGATGAGCGTAGCGCGCACGTTGCGCAGGAAGATGAACACCACCAAGATGACTAAAGAAATCGCGATGCCGAGCGTGATTTCAACGTCGCGCACTGACGCCCGAATGGTGGTGGTGCGATCCATGACAACCCTGAGATCAATGGCCGAGGGAATGGATGCTCTCAGAGCAGGCAACGCCTGCTGAATCCGATCAACGGTTTCGATGATATTGGCCCCCGGTTGGCGGAAAATGATGCAGAGCACTGAGGGTTTGCCATTAACGAAACCTGCCGCGCGAACGTTTTCGACGGAATCTTGCACGTTGGCGACGTCCTCGAGCTTGACGGCGGAGCCGCCACGATAGCCGACGATGAGCGGCTGATAATCGGCAGCTTTCAGCAACTGGTCGTTCGCATTAAGTTCTGCTGAGGACGAATTGTCGGCAAGGAAACCCTTTGGCGAGTTGGCGTTCTGCTTACTGAGCATCGTGCGCACATCCTCAAGGCTCAAGCCGAAGCTGTTTAGCTTCGTGGGATTGACGTCCACGCGCACCCCGGGCAGGGAGCTGCCTCCCACGTTTACCTGGCCGACTCCCTGGACCTGAGAAAGGCTCTGCTGAATGATGCTCGATGCTGCATCGTAGAGCTGGCCACGCGTATGGATGGGCGAGGTCAAGGCCAGAATCATGACTGGCGAATCAGCCGGATTGACCTTCCGGTAGCTGGGATTACTGGGCAGGTTGGCGGGCAGGTACGCGCGGGCCGCGTTGATGGCGGCCTGGACGTCGCGCGCAGCGCCGTTGATGTCGCGGTTGAGATCAAACTGAAGTGTAACGGCGGTGGTCCCGAAATAGCTTGCCGAAGTCATTTCGTTGACGCCGGCGATGTGACCAAGCTGACGTTCCAGGGGAGCAGCGACGGACGAAGCCATAATCTCCGGGCTCGCGCCGGGCAAAGAAGCGCCGACAGTGATCGTGGGAAAATCAACCTGCGGCAACGGAGCGACCGGCAGGAAGCGGAAGGCGATGGCGCCGGCGAGGGCGACGGCGGCGGTCAGAAGGCTCGTGGCCACCGGGCGGCGAACGAATGGAGCAGAGAGATTCATTCAAACACCAAAAACCAAACACCAAACACCAGAGGAACATCAAACTTCAAACTCCAAACTTCCAAGAAGCTCCAAGCTCCAAACTTCAAGACCGGTGGGCGCCCGGGTTGGAGAATCAGACGACGCTCCTTCATCGGGAGAGAGCCAGGAGGTCGCGAAGCGTTTGGAGTGCGGCGCATTCCGCCGCTTTCGTTTTCTCGCTTCGGCCTAACGCCTCCAGCGCCCTCGCGCGAGCGAAGCGCATGGCGCACTTTGTCTTTCACTTTGTCTTTCACTTTGTCTTTTGCTTGTATCGGTCGGTGGAATTCGAGCTTGATACTCGCGGTTATTCATCCGGGGTCAAGCAGGCGCGGCTTCGGTGGTCCCCTGCACCGCTTCGGACCGCGATTTCCGAAATGCCAACCGATCAAAAAACAAATAAACCACCGGCGTCGTATAGAGCGTGAGCAGTTGGCTGATTAGCAGTCCGCCGATAATCGAGATGCCAAGCGGATGCCTCAATTCGGAGCCGACGCCAGATCCGATCGCCAGGGGCAAGGCTCCCAATAAGGCCGCCATGGTCGTCATCATGATCGGGCGGAAGCGCAGGAGGCAGGCTTCATAAATGGCGTCACGCGGGTTTTTGCCTTCTTTGCGTTCGGCATCGAGAGCAAAGTCAATCATCATAATGGCGTTCTTCTTCACGATGCCGATCAGAAGGATGATGCCAATCAACGCCACGACGCCAAGTTCGACGCGGCAGATCAGAAGGGCCAGGATCGCGCCCACGCCGGCGGAAGGAAGCGTGGAAAGAATGGTGATGGGATGAATGTAGCTCTCATATAGCACGCCGAGGACGATATACACGGTGACAAGTGCAGCCAGGATCAGCCAGGGCTCGTTGCGCAAAGAGGCCTGGAATGCCTGCGCTGTTCCCTGGAAAGCGGTTTGGATGCTCAAGGGCATGTTGAGTTCTTTTTCAGCTTGTTCAATGGCCTTTGTGGCATCTCCCAGCGCGGCGCCTGGCGCCAGATTGAAAGAGATCGTCACCACCGGGAATTGACCCTGATGGTTAACAGAAAGAGACACGTTGGTCTGCGCGAAATGCGCGAACGCGCTGAGCGGCACCGAACCTCCGCCCGAGGAGCGCACGTAAATGTCCTGCAATTTGGATGGGTTGCGCTGAAAATCCGGGGCTGCCTCCAGAATAACATGATATTGATTGAGTTGAGTAAAGAGTGTCGAGATTTGGCGCTGGCCGAAGGCATCATACAGCGTGTCATCTATCACCTGCGGGTTGATGCCGAGGCGCGAGGCGGTCTGGCGATCAATGACCAGGGTAACACCGGCGCCGCCAGTCAGTTGGTCCGTGGCAACGTCCTGAAGAAACGGGATGGCTTTTAGCTTCTCGACAAGGCGCGCAGTCCAAAGGTTCAATTCGGAAACATCAGGATCCTCCAGCGTGTACTGGTATTGGGTCCGGCTCACGCGATCTTCCACGGTCAGGTCCTGAATCGGCTGCATGTAGAGGGTGATGCCTTGCACACTGGCCAGGGCTGATTGCAGCCGGCGCATCACTTCAGCGGCGGTCACAGCCCAAGGCATGTCCGGCGGCGTTTTTCGGGCAAGCTTCTTGCGTTCGTCCAGGTCTTTCAGGTTGATTAAGACCCGGCCACTGTTGAGCGTGGTGTTGATGCCATCCAGGCCAATGAACGAAGAAAGACTCTCAACAGCAGGGTCCTTGAGGATCACCTCGGCCAGGGCTTGTTGTCTTTCGGCCATCGCTTCGAAAGAGGTTGTCTCCGGAGCGTCGGAGATGCCTTGAATCACGCCTGTATCCTGAACGGGGAAGAATCCCTTGGGCACAATCACGTAGAGGAAGATGGTAAGCACCAACGTCCCGGCGGCGACGAGCAGTGTGGCCGTCTGGCGATCCAGCACCCACTGCAATGTCCTGCCGTAGAACTGGATGGTCCGGTTCAGCCAATCTTCAGATACCCGATAAAACCAGCCTTGCTGCGCTTCCGGCCTGTGCCGAAGCAGTCGCGCGCTCATCATCGGGGTCAACGTGAGCGAAACCACGGCAGAGACGAGGATCGTAACCGAAAGGGTGACGGCAAACTCGCGAAACAATCTGCCCACGATGTCGCCCATAAACAGCAGCGGAATCAGCACGGCAATGAGTGACACAGTCAGCGAAACAATGGTGAAGCCGATTTGCTCGGCGCCCTTGAGCGCGGCCTGGAGCGGACGCTCGCCGGCTTCGATGTAGCGGGCAATGTTCTCAATCATCACAATGGCATCGTCCACGACAAACCCCGTGGAGATCGTGAGCGCCATCAGCGTCAAGTTATTCAGGCTGTAGCCCAGGAGGTACATGACACCGAAAGTGCCTACGAGGGAAAGAGGCACAGCCACGCTAGGGATGATGGTGGCGGAGAATGTGCGCAGGAACAGGAAGATTACCATCACCACCAGCGCCACGCAGAGCATCAACTCAAACTGAACATCCCTGACCGAAGCCCGGATCGTGGTGGTGCGGTCAGTCAAAACGGACACTTCGATGCCGGCGGGAAGGGCGGTCTTGAGCTGGGGGAGCTTGGCTTTGACGCGGTCAACCACCTGGATGATATTCGCCCCGGGCTGCCGCTGAATGTTCAGGATGATCGCAGGCAAACTGTTCATCCATGCGGCCTGTTTGCTGTTCTCGGCCGAATCAACCACCTTTGCAACGTCTGACAATAGTACCGGCGTTCCATTGCGATAAGCGATAACCACTGAACGGTAATCCTTGCTGGAGAGGAGCTGGTCGTTGCCGTTAATCTGATAAGCCTGCTGGGGGCCATCGAAATTGCCCTTGGCCTGGTCCAGACTGGTTTGCTGCAGGGCCGTGCGAATGTCCTCCATGGTCATTCCGATCGCAGAAAGAGCGGTTGGATTCACCTGGACGCGCACAGCGGGTCGCTGACCGCCACTGATCGTGACGAGGCCCACGCCGGGCAATTGCGAGATTTTCTGAGCCAATCGCGTATCGGCCATGTCTTCGACTTGTGTCAGCGGGATGGAGTCGGAGGTGAGGGCCAAAGTGAGAATCGGGGCATCCGCAGGATTGGATTTGCTGTAAATAGGCGGCGCGGGAAGGTTGTTGGGCAGGTAAGTCTGGGCCGCATTGATGGCTGCCTGCACCTCCTGTTCGGCCACATCAATGTTCAGGTTCAACGCGAACTGCAAGACGATGACCGAGCTGCCACCGGAACTCGTGGAGGTCATCTGGTTGAGTCCTGGCACCTCGCCAAATTGCCGCTCCAGGGGCGCAGTAATCGCCGAGGCTACGACTTCCGGACTCGCCCCTGGGTAGAAAGTGACAACCTGGATCGTCGGGTAATCCACCTCGGGCAACGCCGATACAGGCAATTGCCGATAGGCGACCCCGCCCGCCAGCAGAATCGCCGCCATCAGCAGCGACGTCGCCACCGGGCGCAGGATGAATGGGCGGGAGGGGCTCAACTAACCAAAAGGTTAAATAAGTTAAATAGGTTACATGGTTACATCGTGCAAACGCTCACGCGGCTTCCCTATGTAACCATGTAACTCATGTAACCCATTTAACGATTTGTTCGCGGCTTCGCCGCATTCGCGTTCATTCGCGTTCATTCGCGGTTTCAGACTCTCCCGTCTTCGCACTCCGCTGCGCAATTCGGTCGGCATTATTCGTGTTCTGGTTTTTGCCGGGGTGCCGGCCGGGGCCAGGCTGCTGTTCAGCACTGCGGATTGTGACTTTCGCCCCATCCTGCAGCCGATTGAAGCTGTCGGTCGCAATGATATCTCCGGCCTGCAATCCTTCGACGGCGGTGATGCCGCCCTCGACTGGGTGGGGACCGGAAGTACGCAAAAGATAGGTAGGATTGGTGATCACTAATGATACAGGCTTTAGCGCGACGGTCTGATTCGTTTGTGTCTGATTGGTTTGCACAACATAAACAAATGCGCCTTGAGCACCCTCCTGAACGGCAGGGGTAGGAACCAGGAGGGCATCGTGCAGTGTCCTGGCAAGCAGCCGGGCGTTGGCGGGCTGGTTTGGAAAAAGAGTATAATCTTCATTCGGGAACTCGGCCCGAAGCCGGATTGTGGCGGTGTTGGTATCAATCTCGGAATCCATGGCCACCACGCGGCCAGTCGCCAGCTTTCGTGTCTGGTGGGCGTCATACGCTTCGACTTCGAGTGGTTCGCCCTTGATCAAAGGGCCCTGGATTTGAGGCAGGTCATCCTCATTCACGCCGAAGATCATGGTCATGGGCTGAAGCTGCGCGATTACTGCCAGTGGACTCGGATCGGTGGCATGCACAATATTGCCGGCGTCCACCAAACGAAGTCCGACCCGGCCGGAAATCGGCGCGGTGATATGAGTATAGGCTACCTGGACCATGGCGTTGGAGACCATGCCCTCATCGTTGAGCACGGTGCCTTCGAATTGGTGCACAGCCGCGACTTGTGTGTCGAATTGCTGCTTGGGGATGGCGTTGCTGTTAAGAGCGATCTGATAGCGGTCAAGATCCACATGCGCGTTTTCGAGCTGGGCCTTGTCCCGCGCCAACTGGCCCTGCGCCTGGATGAGGAGCGCCTGGTAAGGGCGAGGATCTATCTCGACCAGCGAGTCGCCAGCCTTCACCATTTGCCCCTCGGTGTAATTCACGGATATTAACTCGCCGTCCACGCGGCTTTTAACCAGGACCGTCTTGACGGGGGTCACGGTCCCCAGCGCGGTCAGGTAAATGCCGACATCGCCTTTCCGGACCACAGCCGTGCTGATGTGAACGGTGGCCGCGCCCGCCCCTTTCCCTCGGCCAGTCTGCTCGGTAGTCGCAGGACGACGCAGCACGAGCAGGCCTCCTATAACAATCACAGCAACCACCACGAGCCATACCCACCAATACCCTCGTCCTGGAGCAGAAGTTTGAACGGTAGCCGGGGAGGCAGCGGATTGGGATTGAGGTTTTAGCGCATTGGCTTCACGTTCGGTCATGGCCGGCGGGACTTGTTCAATTGCCTGGAATCAAGGATGCACCAAACTACCCTATTAGAGCCGCGGGGCAATCCGTTTATTCAAGCTCGGTTGTGCAAGTGCAAAGCATCTGTGCACCATCGCCAGGGAGCGCGGGCTTCAGCCCGCTTCACCGTGCGACCATGTAAAAGCGCCCATAAAAGCGCAAGTTTACTTGAGCCACAGGCAACCCAGTTATCCAAGCTCGTTTATATATCTGCAAAGCTTCTGTGCAGTCGGGCCTGGGAGCGGGGGCATCTTGCCGGCGGGGTCCTGCGCCGCAAACGCGACGTCCAAGACCGTGGTCTATGGTCCGTGGTCAGTGGTCTGCGTCCGGTTCAAGTCCATATCGGAGTCCAAAGCGCCGGAGGACTGGCGCAATCCAAAACCTGCCGGAATTTCCGATACGCTCGTGAGTCGCGGAGCGTCTTGGACTGCGGTAGTCCTCTACCGCTTTCGAGCACGGCCAATTGGATAGGCCCGGGTTTTATCCTTGACCATTCATGCCACCTCCTTAACATGTGCTCCTCGAGATGAAAGCCACCTTGCCCTGTCTTTCCCCCGCTCAGGTTTTGGGCGCCATGATTGGGCTCTGCGCCGCTAATACCCACGCGCAGACGCCTCCTCCAAATGACGATATCGGCTCTGCCACCGTTATTCCAAGCCTGCCCTACACAAATACAGTGGATACGACTTACGCGACTGCAGCGGCAGATGATCCCACTCCCTGCGGTATTTATGACCGGACTGTATGGTACACCCTTACACTCGATCACGATGCTTCCGTGCGGGCATTTACTCGGTTGAGTAATGGCCAGTCGGGGAGTGTTTCTGCCTTCAGCGGCACTCCGGGCAATTTTGTACTCGAGGGGTGCCCGGTTTTTCCTGGTTTGCTCGCCTTCAATGCTCAGGCTGGCCGGACGTACTATCTCATGGTCGAGGGCGCGTACCAGGCCTTCCACTCTCTCGGCGGTAATGTTCAACTCACTGTCCTTGAGTATCGTCCGCCGCCAAACGATGACTTCAGCAACGCGATCCCCATATCCTCATTCCCATCAACAAACACCGAGACCGCCTTCGCAGCCACTCGGGCGCCGGACGACCCGGTGAGCTGCATCGGTGGAGTGGGGCCGACGGTTTGGTACGTGCTCGCTCCCGAGCATAAAGCCTTTATTCAAGTCTCGGGCCCATACTCCGTGTGGCCAGGCTTGTCATTGAGCGTTTACACAGGCACACAAGGGGCGCTCCAATCTGTCGGATGCCCCGATCTTGGAGTATTCGGTTTTCCAGTTGATCCGGGCACAAAATACTACTTCATGGTGGATGCCGGGGACTCCCTGCTGCCGTCCACATTTATTGTGGAAGAATTTCCACTCCTGAATATTGGAGCGCATGTCGAGCCGGTCGCTTACCTGGATCCTTTCACCCGCTCCGTGATGATTCACGGAACTGTCACCAACTCCTCGCCGGCGACCATCCACCTATCGGGAACAATTCTGCAGCAATATGGCCAATCCTTTTATTCGTTCGGCTCATTCTATTCAACAATCCAATCTTCGCGCGCTGCGAATTGGAGCGTCCAGGTCTTCGCTCAATCCGGAGCCGGCTTCTTTGAGAATGGGCCTGCTCTGGTTACCTTGACGGCCTTAGGAGCGGATCCTCCCTCTGTGCAAGCCCCACAAGTCGAAATATCCCGAACTGTAGCAATCCAGCTCCGCTCCAAATCGAAAATGGGCGCCGGAATGAAGAGGCTTGAACCGAGAATTGTTCCTTAAGTGTAAGCCGAGGGGTGCTCGTGAGTCGCGGAGCGTCTTGGACTGCGGTAGTCCTCTACCGCTTTCGAGCATGGCCACGTGGAAAGTAACTGTAAAAAATCACACTAGCCCTGCTTCCGCCCGAATAATCCAGATCCAGTCAATATCCAACATCCAGCATCCAGTATCCTGTATCGGCGATAGCCTAATGCTCAAACGGAATCGTCCACGCTTGCACACTATTCGTGAAAGCAATCTCATGCGCCCAAAGTTGATCGCTAATGTGCGTGAGTGAGGCCGATTTTCCGGTGAGTGGAAAATCGAAACGCGGATTGAACCCTTTCGGGATGTATATAAATAATTGGCCTGTCACCTCGGGCATGCGCTTACATTCTCCTGAGAGCACGTCGGTCTTATCGTCCCAATTCAACTTCGTCAGTTCGTGGTACCCTTGCAGCAGGTGCATGTCGGTGCCGACGATTTGCGGGTGTGGAGATAGCTTGTGAATTGCGAGGATGCGGCTGGTTTGAGGAGGAAGGGTGAGGGTGACTTTGCCTCGCTGGATGCCCAAAAATCTTTGTTCCCAAAATTCGAACACGGTGGCATCGGTTTCGGGTGGGAAGCCGAGCGCGGAGAGATCTACCGTGCGTTCTTCCGGTTGCTTTTCGAAATTGAACACGCCGACCACGTCCCATTCGTCGGCATGGTTCTTGCAATGGACAGCCCACACGGACGGGATGGCACGCTCGAAAAGGTCCAGAGGATTCATGGGCGGATTTCCCGGTGGCAGGCAGGACTGCATCATGCGGATGCGGGATGTCGGAAGGTATTGAAATTCGTCGCTGAACGAAATGCTGCATCCGGCCAGCGTCATGATCGCCATACGCAGGCGTGTTTCTTCGATGTCGGCCTGCATGCGTACGCTCATGTCGCACACTTCGCGATGGTAAACGCGGTCATTGAGCCAATAGCCGGCGGCCAGGGAGCGCGCGCTGGTGCGCAGGACTTCGATGTTGCCGTTGAGGCCGGCATCGAGCGTGTCGTTGCCCCCAATGACGCTATCAGCCAAACCAGCGGATAACACAGGCGGTGTCTGACAGTAGCGAATCCAGGCTGCCTGTCCGGCGCCACGGCGCAAGGATTCCATGGCATTGTGCAGCACACCCCAACCGCGCGTTGTTTTCGGATCTTTTTGGACGAAATGCTCGCCGGCCGATGCGGCAATGAAATCTATCTTGTAGTAGCTCACGCCCCAGCTCGTCAGTTGCGCGAAGGTTTGTTCGATCCATTTTTTTGCCTCGGCATTCGAGGCGTCCAGTTCGTAGCAATTGGGGTTCGGTTTCCAATACCATTTCCAATTCACGAGCGGGTTGCCGGCCTGATCCTTGAGCATCCAATCGCGATGTTTTTGAAATGTTTCACTCGTTTCGGCCACGTCGGTCGGCGCTATCCACACACCCAGTTTGAGGCCGTAGCGAGATTGCAATTGCTCGGCCAGCCGGCGGAAGCCGTGCGGGAAACGTTCATTGGGCGCCCAATCGCCGGTGACATCGCCTCGTTGCCAGCCGTGATCAATTTGCATGATTTCGAAGCCGAGCGGCTTGAAATATTTGGCAGCAACCGCAGCGTTGGCCAGGACAAGGTCTTCGCTCACCGCCATGCGATGGGCATACCAACTGCACCACAGCGCCGTTGCTTTTGTTCGGACCGGTTCTTTGGCCGAAGCGGCGACGGCATCGCCGTATTGTTCCAGCGCCAGATAAGGATTTTTGTTGGCGGCGATATAGACAGAATCGAGATCAATAGTTTCTCCTGCGCTCAGCACGCGCCCCAGGAAAGGTTGGTGCGCAAGCAAACGGACACCACCTTCATTCAATTTAAACTTCGCGCTTAAATCCGCGCGAGCCTGCGAGGCGCTGAGAAAGCCAACCACCAGGGCGGCCTTCGATGCAGAATTTACCAGCGCCAGAACCTGGCTGCTGGCGTAGTCACGTTCCGCAGATTGGTCGGCCGGCAGACATTGCAGCTCGGACGCGCCCGCGATGTAAACACTGGCCGGATTTCGATTCGAATCGCCAACCCGGAAATGGCCGTAGAGATCAATGAAATGTTGCGTATTCAATTGCACGTCATGACCGGTGCGATTGACAACGCGCGCGGAGAGCCGAATGCTTGCATCGGCGTTGATTGATAATTTCACTGAGCGAGTCACTTCCACGCCCTCGGTCCAGGACTGGACCATGGTGTTGGATTCGCGGTCGAATTTTGTCGAAACCGACTTAGGCTTTAGCGTTCTTCCCTCGACCTCGACCGCGAAACCCACGCCGCTGAGAGAGACATCGGTATCCAGCCACTGTGCGCTCCAGATTGAATTGGTATCGTCAACTGTTACGCGCACCCGCGAATTGGAAAAAGTTTCCGAGTGCAGACCGATTGTGACGAGGATTGCGAAACCGCCGATGAGCCGCGTGGCAACAGAAGTCATGATGCAGTTTCATTTATAACCCGCAGCGATGAAAGCCCGCAAATACCAGGTGGTATCGCTAACAGGAGGGCAAGGGGCAGGATTCGCGGGCCAAAGTTCTAAATCTGAAAGCCGAGGTTCTAATTGCGAGCCATTACCGCTTTTGGCAGCTTAAGCGCAATGGGCAAAGCAGCGAGAGCGAAACGAATGCGAAAACAACCTGCAATGTCGCAGGAAGCGCTTATAAATCGGGTTCAGCAATCTCTGCCGGAGGAGCGAATTAAATTCGTGAACCGGCGAACGGGTCGGAAAGTCTCGGAGATGCTGATGGAGTTTGCCAAACCCTGGCTGGATGAGGCTCGGAACGATGAGCAGCGCAAAACAGTAGTAGGCATGGGAGTGCTCGCGTGGAATATGGCTCTGTCTCCCGAGCCAGAACGTTGGGAGGGCCTAAGCCCGGGATTTGAGCAGGAGCTGGGCAAACCAGGCAGGGCAATCCTGGAAGAGATGATCGCTCGCAAACTGGCCCTGTACCCGCAAGAACCCCGCCCCATCCTGGATTATGAGATCACCGGTGAAGGTGAAAATATGAGGATTGACGTAGCCTATTCCCTGTTGCCACAAGAAATCGCGGACCTGAAACAGAGTGATCAGGGGTTCCGAGCCGACTGACTCGGCAACTCATTCCATCATTCCATCCCATCCTCCTGCACTTTGTAATTTGTAACGGGTCGGTTTTGGGTGCGTAACGGCTTTTGTTACGCCTTTTTTTCGAAAAAGGCCCAGTAAAATGCGGCGTGTTACGCTGTTACGGCCTTTTCCCCTGGGCACCCTTCAGCCCTCTTCATCCTAATCCTTCTCTTAATCTTAATCCCCAATCCTCGGACAACCACTGACTACTGACTACTGACCACGCACTACTAGGGACTACTGACAACGGACCTTGGACCTTGGTCTTTGGATTTTGGACTTCTGACTTGAACCCCGCGCCTTGACTTCTGCATACTGCGCGCCTCATGAAATACCGCACCATTCTGCTCTTTGGAGCCCCCGGCGCCGGCAAAGGAACCCAAGGCAAAATCCTCGGCTCGATCCCCCATTTTTTCCACTGCGCCTGCGGCGATGTGTTTCGAAACCTCAAGACCGACAGCGATTTAGGGAAGGTGTTTCTCGAATACTCCAGCCGCGGTGAACTCGTGCCGGACCGTCCCACAATCCAGCTTTGGCATCATTTCATCGAGAACAACACCCAAACGGGCCGCTTCCGGCCTGACTCCGATACGCTGGTGCTGGATGGCATCCCACGAAATCCCGCGCAGGCCGAGATGCTTCAGGATACTTTGGATGTTGTTGCCATCTTCTATCTGCGCTGCACGCAAATGGAGGATCTGATCCAGCGGCTCCAGCGCCGCGCTCTCAAAGAGAACCGGCTCGATGATGCCAACATTGACGTTATTCGCTACCGGCAGGAAACCTACGAGCGCGAAACCAAGCCGGTCCTGAAGTTTTACGGAAACAAGCTCCTGAAGCGCATCAGTGCCGACCAGACGCCGGCGAAAGTGCTGTTTGATATTCTTAAACACCTGGTGAAGGTGTAGCAAGGGAGGAGGGCGAAAAGCCGGATGATGGATGGGTGGATGGTGGATCAATGGATGATGGATGAATGGATGGTGGATGATGGATGGATTGATGGATTTGTGGATTAATGGGTTCCAGGACAAGCCGATTCCTGGTCATTGCACAAGCCAGGCATTTGCGGCAGTTTGAAGGCGTGCAGGAACAATTCGGATCATTTACTGCGAGCGAGCTTTATTGCCCCAAATGTGGCAGGTCACAACCGGTGCGGGAGCGGTTGCTGCTGGTGCTGCCCTCCGGCGAATTGCACGAGTTCCTTTGCTCGCGCTGCGCCTCCTCCCTCGGGAAGCGCACCGTCACGGCACCGCAGGCTCCGCCGCGGGCTATGGGTCCGACCCGACCTGCAAAACCGGCCCAGAGGCGGTTGCTCCGTTAATGTACGCGGAAGGATCCGGTTTAGGCGAATGAGGTCGTCCTGATGTTAACAACAGTTGAAACCCCAATTCTGCTGATTTTCCAAATGCGGGCTGGTCTCAGTCCCGTAGAAGGTGTGACATAATTTTAGCAGCCGAGGTAACGAGGCTCTAATTATTTTGTAACCTGTTCGTGCACAAGGATTTCAGAGCCTCGTTACCTCGGCTGCTACATGGGTCTTGGATTTCTTCACAGCTTCGTAGGGACGAGAGAACCAGTATCTCTGTCGTCCCTACCGGGACTTCTTCCACGCCTGACCACGATCCCCAGCGATGAAATGAAACGCTGGGCTATTGTCTGCCGTCCCGCCGGGACTCAGGCCCTGCGCTACTACCGCTCCCTCACCCGATAAAACCGTGCCGGATAATTCGTTGTGGCATCCGAGAAAAGGGCCATGCCGTTGGTCAGGCTCAACGCGTTGGTGAGTACGACCCAGTTGGTCATGTCGCCGCTGGCGAGCACGTCGAAGGTCGCGAGGTCGTTCGTAGTGAGCATCGCTCCGCCATCGGCATCGCTGAAGAGCAGTTGAATGCGTCCGCCGGGAAGCGAGGTCGGCGCGCTGAAGCGCTCGGATACAAGCACGCGGATGGTTCCGTTGCTGCTCTGCAATGTGCCGGCGGTATTTGTAACAACGACGTCGTAGGTACCTGCGTCGGCTCGTGTGACGTTGCTTAGCATCAGGGTGGAGCTTGTGGCGGCTGGGCGGTTGGTCCCGTTCTTCTGCCATTGATAGGTCAGCGGCGCGGTGCCCACAGCGGTGACACTTAAGTTCACGTTTGTTCCATCGATGACCACCTGGCTTGCCGGTTGTGCAGTGATCGCGAGAGGCGAGTTATAAACGTACAGGTTGGCTCCGGAGGCAAAACCCAAGCCGGAGTTGAGGAATCGGATTCGGTTGATGAAGAAGGTGTCATTAAAACCAGCGGCAGTCCACGTCAGGCCGCCGTCCGTGGTGTGCAGAAAGCCGTTGCCGTAGCTGGGCAGGCCCGAGGCGCCCCCGATCCATCCTTCCGTTGCGCTGATAAAGCCCAGGCCTTGCAGGTAAAAATTAAAGCCGTTGGTCGAAAGCCCAACCGACACTTCCGGGATGCCATTGGATACCCACGAATTGCCGCCATCCACCGTTTTATAGAAGACAAGCGTGTTGTAGCTGCCGTTTTGCTGGAGCGCGACGTAGCCTATGTTCGTGGTCGGCCACGACATTTTCCAGAAGTAGGAGCACGCGACAGGAGTCGTCACGACCGGAATCCATGTGTTGCCGCCGTCCGACGTTTTGGCGATGCGCCCATAATACTGCGGCGAGCAGGAGGTGGAGTATGCGTTTGTATCCATACCGACGGCCCACCCATTCGTGGTATCCATAAAGTAAATGTCCATGATGGCGTTCATTGCACCCATTGCCGTAAGACTGGTTATGGTCCAGTTGGTGCCACCATCTGCCGACTTAATGAAAAAAGCGGGTCCCCGCACGCGCCCGCCTCCATAGATATGGCTCGCGTCCAGCACATGAATGGAACACAGCCCTTTCATCCCGGCTTGTGCGAAGCCTGGGACGTTGCTCCAGGTCAATCCACCATCATAAGAGCGATAAAGAACATTCGTATCCGTTGTTCCACCATCGTAGGACCCCTGGCCCAGGTTCCCGGCGAAGCCCACCTTCTTCGTGGCAAACCCGATCGAGCGAAAATGTGTGCCAGGCGAAATAAAATTCGTGCGCCAGTTCAGGCCCCCGTTGGTTGTGCTGTAGATGTAGTTGTTTTGCGTGGCCCAGCCGTTGGTCGCGTCTATGAAGTAAACGTCGTCATGCCGGACATTGTTTGGACCTGGCGTGTTGGCGAACTGCGTCCAGGGGGAGGTCTGAGCCTCGGTGCTAAATGAGCTGAAAAGACAGCAGCAAACCAATACGGCGACTGCCTCGAGAGTACGTCGCATCTTCAGGCTTGAAGCACACAGCGAATAACCGACAGCAAACGGGCGCACATCAGGCATAGAAACAGCAGGCGATCTCAACGGGTCCACTCTAACCTATGTCTCCCGGAATGTCACGTCTTATGGGATTTACACGATTCCGGACTTGTAAATGGAAAAACGAAAGCGCGGGGATACCGCGCACTCCAAACGCTTCGCGAGTCATTACGCGCTGCTTCCAACTCTTGCCTCGCGGTCATAGCTTCTCCACACTGCGCCGGGCAGCCGAGTCAGACAAATCAGAATTCATAAATCATAAATCATAAATTCCCTGTGCCTCGCATCATTCTCATTACTGGTGCCAATGGCGGTTTGGGCCAAGCCATGGCGCGGGCGTTTCTGAACGAAGACAGAGATGTGTTCGTCTGGCTTGGCATTCACTCACGCCGCCAGGAGGTGGAGAAAATCGCATCCGAATTCGCTGGCCGCTGCGATTGCATCGAGTTGGACGTGCGCCAGCCTACCTCCTGGCGAAAGGCAGTGGAGCGGATTCTTTCCAGTCAGAAGCGGATTGATGTGCTGGTCAACAATGCGGGCTGGCACAAGGATGGTCTGTTAGCCACGATGCCTCCGGGCGATTGGGAGGACGTTGTGCGCACGAACCTGGACGGCGCCTTTCACGGCTGCCAGGCCGTGCTTCCCACCATGATCTCTCAGCGGAGCGGGCGGATAATAAACATAGCCTCACTCAGCGCTCTGCTGGCACCCGGCGGCCAATCTAATTATGCAGCGGCCAAAGCCGGACTGGTCGCTCTTACGCAATCGCTGGCTAAAGAGGTTGCGCGGTTGAACATCACTGTAAATGCTGTCTGTCCAGGTTATATTGAAACTGGGGCACTATCTGCCATGAACGAGGAAGAAAAGAAATCCGCGCAAGCCAAGGTGCCGATGCGCCGATTTGGCCGGCCGGAGGAAGTCGCTGCTGCGGTGCGATTTCTGGCTTGTCCAGAAGCCAGTTATATCACAGGCTCTGTATTGAAAGTTGATGGCGGAATTCTGTAAAGGAAGTCGCTCCACTGAAAACCTAGCCAAAGACATTTGAAATTTTTAACCACGGATGAACACGGATAAACACGGATAAAGAGCGTAAACTGAGGCACTTTTTTACCAATCTTCAGCCAGTGGAATCCAACCAGAGAACGAATGGACGATACAACCTCCCTACGAGATAAGATCAAACAACTGATGGTCGAAAACCTCATGCTGCAGGTCACCGCCATTGAGATCGGCGATGATCAGCCTCTCTTTGGGCCCGGCAGCCTCGGTCTCGATTCGGTAGATGCGCTGCAACTCGTCGTAGCGCTCGACAAATCTTTCGGCCTAAAAATCCCGGACCCTGCCGCCGCAAAACGAATCCTGCACAGCGTGAACAGTATGACGCAGGCGGTCCAGGAAAAGCTGGCGACCACGTGAAGACCGAAACCCGAACCCCGAAAGCCGAAGGCCGAAAATAAGCTCAGCGGAGATTCTGGGATTCGGATTTCGAGCTTCGGATTTCGGATTTTCATATCTCCTTGCTTTTCGGCAAGCAATAACTGATTCTCGGACTTGCTGAGGTCTTCTCAATCCTCGACCCTCGACGCGACTGATTAAGATTAAGAGAAAGATTAAGACTAAGAACCACTCCGAGGCACTCGACCCCGGTGCTCGACCCTCACCCCTTGCCCTTCGCTATGCCCTACAAAGACCTAACACCACCCTCCGGCGGCAAGATCTCGATTCAAAATGGCCGCCTGAACGTCCCCGATAATCCAATCCTGCCCTTCATTCGCGGCGACGGCACGGGACCGGACATCTGGGCGGCCAGCCAGCGCGTGTTTGATGCTGCGGTGCAAAAAGCATACGGCGGCAAGTGCAAAGTTTCCTGGTTTGAGGTGTACGCGGGCGAGGCCGCCAAGAATAAATTCGATAGCTGGTTGCCCGACGACACAATTGAAGTTTTTAAGGAGTACCTGGTCGGCATCAAAGGCCCGCTGACCACGCCGGTTGGCGGCGGGATTCGTTCATTAAACGTGGCGCTGCGCCAGATGCTCGATCTGTATGTTTGCCTGCGCCCGGTCCAGTACTTCCAGGGTGTCCCCTCCCCGGTGAAGCACCCCGAAAAGGTGAACATGGTAATTTTCCGTGAGAACACGGAAGACATCTACGCGGGCATCGAATATGCCGGCGGCACACCTGAAGCGCAGAAGATCCTCGATTTCTTTGCGAAGGAGTTCCCGAAGAGTTTCGAAAAAATGCGCTTCGGCACAAAGGCCAAGGCTGAGGAATTTTGGAAAGCCGTAGGCGCGAAGGATTTTCCGAGCGAGGTCAAAGTTGGCATCGGCATCAAGCCCGTCAGCTACAGCGGCAGTGTGCGACTGATCCACAGCGCCCTGAGCTACTCGGTCCGCAGCAAGCGCAAGAGCGTTACCCTGGTTCACAAGGGCAACATCATGAAATTCACCGAAGGCTCGTTCCGGGATTGGGGTTATGAGACTGCAAAGAATTATTTCGGCGCAGTCGAGTTGGATGGCGGGCCCTGGTGCAAAATTCCGGAGGGCAAACCGGGCGCGGGACTCGTCATCAAAGACGCCATTGCCGACATTACCCTCCAACAAGTGCTCACGCGCCCGGAGGATTTCGATGTCATCGCGACCCTAAATCTCAACGGCGATTATCTGAGCGATGCCCTGGCCGCGCAGGTCGGAGGGATCGGGATAGCCCCTGGCGGCAATATCAACTACATCACGGGCCACGCCATTTTCGAAGCGACTCATGGCACCGCTCCCAAGTATGCAAATCAGGATCGGGTAAATCCCGGCAGCGTGGTACTAAGCGGCGAGATGATGTTCCGGCACCTGGGTTGGACGGAGGTTGCTGATTTGATTCTCAAAGGTCTTAATGGTGCGATTGCATCGAAGCGTGTGACTTACGATTTCGCGCGGCTCATGCAGGGGGCGACTGAGATCAAGTGCTCGCAGTTTGGGGAAAATATCATCGAACATATGTAGGGAAATCCGAAGCTCGAAATCCGAAGGCCGAAGAAGGAAAAGAGCTGGCAGGAAAATTAGGGGCAAGAAAATGAGACAGGAAAATTGAAGACAGGAACAGGTTTGGACATTTTCCTGCCTCTTAATTTTCCTGCCAGCAGATGAATTCGTGTATATTCGTGTGCACTTGCTCGCGATTTATCGGAGCGCTCGGTTGATCTATTTCCAGGCCGTTGCGCTTGCGTTTGAGCTGTTCTGCGCAACTGGGCGCGCGCAGACTAATCTCCCAACTCTCACCACCGCCCGCGAGGTTCACCAACTCACCCGCGAGCAGGCCGCGCTCGGTTACCCGGTGCATGTGCGCGGCGTAGCCACTTTCGTATCGGAGCCGCTTGAGCAATTGTTCATTCAGGACCAGACCTCGGGCATCTTCGTTGAGATTCGTGGCGATTATGGTTTCCGGTTGGCCACGGGCCAAGTCCTCGAGGTCGAGGGCGTTACCGCTCCAGGCGGATTCGCGCCGGATATCGAGCCACGCCACATAAAGCACGTTGGCGAAGCTGCTCTTCCGGACCCTGCCAAAGTTAGTTTCGATCAAATGGCTGCCGGCCAGGAAGATTGCAACCGGGTCGAATTCCGCGGGGTGGTGCGCTGCGCGCGCACAGAGCCCGCGGTCTGGGCGGGCCTGGACGTGGTGGGAGGCGGAGGGCGGGTGATCGTGGCCATTGATAAGCCGGATGCGCAACGCTGCAAGGAATTGACGGATGCCGAAGTGGCGGTCCGAGGAGTCTGCATTGCCCATTTTAATCGGCAGGGGCAGTTGATCCAGGTTGCAATCCAGGCGCCCGGGATGGAGGACATCTCAGTTACTAAACCGCCGCCAGCCGATCCGTTTGCCTGCCCGCTGCGCAAGTGCTCGCACCTGCTCCAATATGCGCCTTCTGGAGAACATGGCCATCGCGTCAAAGTCAGCGGCGTAGTCACTTTCCAGCAGCCCGGCACGAACATTTTTTTGGCTGATGACACTCAGGGCGTGTACGCGCAAACCACGCAAAGCACGCCCGTTCAGCCCGGCGATGTGGTTGAAGTGCTCGGCTTTCCTGCCTCAGGGAAGTACGTCTCGCCGGTTTTGGAAGACGCGGAGTTTCGGAAAGTCGGTGCTGCCGCCCACTTGAACCCGGTCAGGATTGATGCCGAAAACGGAACGCGGGATACGAACCACGCTGCGCTGGTTCAGGTGGAAGCCACCGTGCTTAATCACGTGCAGCGGCTTCACAATCAGGCCCTGCAACTCCGCTCGGGTCCGACGGTTTTCGATGCTCAATTGGATATGGCCCCTGGGCGCGGCCGGTCTCTGGCCGGCATCCCGGACGGCAGCCGGGTGCTGCTCACCGGGATCTGCCTGGTTCCCGCAGACCTGCGCGCCGCAGGGTTGGGGGCGAATAACTTCAGCCTGCTGCTGCGGTCGCCTGCGGACATTCTGTTACTGGAACGTCCCTCGTGGTGGACCGTTCGCCACGCACTCTGGATGCTGGCTGGAACACTGGCCGTGGTCTTTGCTTCATTGGCCTGGGTGGCCGTGCTTCAAAACCGAGTCAGAGCCCAGACAAAAATCATCAGCCAAACCGTCCAGCGCCAGGCTGCGCTTGAAGAGCGCTCCCGCATTGCTCGCGATCTTCACGACGAATTAGGATCTTCCCTCACGCAGATTACGCTCCTGAGTGACCGCCAGGCGGCAGAAGCGGCGTCCCCTGCCCTTTCCGAAAATGCCCGAAAGATCTCCGGCACCGCCCGTGAAATGGCGCAGGCCCTGGATGAAATCGTGTGGGCGGTCAATCCTCAGCACGATACTCTGGAGGGCCTGTTCGAGTATCTCGCCCAAACAGCCGACGAGTTTCTGGAGGACACGGCCATCCGCTGCCGGGTCACCACGCCCCCTTCGCATCCTTCGGGCACTGTCCCGGCCGAAGTGAGGCACCAGCTTTTCCTGGCGTTCAAAGAGGCCTTGAACAATGCCGTGCGCCACGCTCATGCTTCGGAAATCCAAATCTCCATGGCGGCCGAACCCAACCGTTTCCAAATCAGCATCGCTGATAATGGAATAGGTTTTGATGCCTCGCACCCGCGCCCAGGTGGTGCCGGGCTCAAAAACCTCCGCCAACGTCTCGAAAGTATCGGTGGGAAGTTGGAGTTGATCAGCGCAAACGGCCAAGGCACGACCATCAAAATGACTATTCCACTCCCCACTTTTGTAGGGTAGAACCCTGTCGGTGCCTCTGGTAAGTTGCGCTCAGTGAGAATAAGCGTCGCCATTGTTGAAGACGACCCGCGAGTTCGTGAAGAACTCACGAAATTGATCCAGGGCGCAGAAGGATTCAATTGCGTGGGCGCATATGCCGATGGCGAAACGGCCCTCGCGGATATTCCCCTGAAAAAGCCCGAGGTAGTTCTGATGGATATCAATCTCCCAGGGATGTCGGGCATAGATTGTGTGCGCCGGCTCAAAGCATCATTTCCATCGGTGCAGATCATTATGCTGACGGTTTACGATGAAGTTGGCCAACTCTTCAACTCACTGATGGCCGGAGCTTGCGGCTACCTGCTCAAGCGCGCTCCATCAGATAAACTCCTGGAAGCCATTAAGGAAGCGCGCCTTGGCGGGGCGCCGATGACCCGCAAAATAGCGCGCAAGGTCGTGCAGTACTTTCAACAAATGGGCATAGCCCAATCCGAGACGGCATGCCTCTCCAAGCGGGAGCAGGAAACACTGGCGCTGCTGGCTGAAGGTTTCCGATACAAGGAAATCGCCGATAAGATGGGCATCAGCTTCAACACCGTTCGCGAATACGTCCATAGCATTTACGAAAAACTGCACGTCACTTCCCGCACCGAAGCGGTCATGAAACTCCCGCGCCCAGCCGCCGCCGCATCTCTGCGGATAGAGTAGTTGAGGAATTAAATCAGGAGGAATTGGGTATCGGCTTATCAACAGGAGAGGGGGTTGTCAGACCCAGGGTTTGAGCACCCGCTCGACCCTGGGTTTCCTTTTCAAAACCATCGCAGCAGCAAAGTCAACCCGCCTATCACACCAATTCCAATCCCAAAACTCACCAGCACCAGCGATTTGTGATGTTTGAAGATTTCGCCGGCTACGGCGTGCTTGGCCAGAAATAGGAACCCGCCGCCGACATGCGCGACGATTCCATCCAACCAAACAGTGTTGGCGTTGCGTAGAAAGGCCAAACCCAGCGCTGCTCCCGCAAGTGTGGCAGCCTCAACTGCTGAGACCCGCAGCAGCGCCGACCTGGGCGCAAAGCCAGCTCCAAGCAACAAAGCACCAAGGGCGAGGCCCTCGGGGACTTTGTGGACGCACACAGCCATAACTAATGAAAAATCCAGTGCCCGGCTTCGCTTTGCGCTGGTACCATCCTGCGCGGCCGCGCCGCTGTGATTTACATGCGAAGCCTGGTCCTGTTCTTCGTGCCCGGCGGCCAGCGCCAGTCCGTCGGCAGTGCAGTGGATGGCCAGCGCCAGCATCATCGCCGCTGAGATCTCGCTGAACCGATGCGTCGTCGCCTCATCGAAATGGCTCGCCGCACAAGCGGGACAGACGTGAAAGATATACCTCGTGATGAGCGCGAACAGGACGTAGCCAGAACCCGCTGCGAGTAACAGCCCCCACCAGTGCAGTGTGCCGAAGGCTTCCGGCAAAATCGCAAACACGGTCACTCCCAGCAGAGTGCCCGCGCCGAGACTTATCAGCGCACACAGCCGATGATGCGAGGTGCCCAGGGTCGCGCCCACCGCGCCACCGCCCACAGCCAGGGCGAAGGCGAGCAGAGCGAAGCCGATCGGCAGATGCATACGGTCAGTTCAGATCTCGGGACAACATCAGCTTTAGTGTGACTTTATCCGAGTCGCTTGTCAGGCCGAATCCGGCGATAAATCATAAATCATAAACCGTAAATCAAAAATGTTTTTTGAGGGTTTCCACTACCTGCGCTGCCGCCCGCCAGGGTCAACATTATTCTTGAAAGGTTCCATTATGAGAAGACAGTTGGCGCTCCTGGCCATTTCCATGGTCGCGGGCTTATTCCTTGGTTCACCCGATGCGAAAGCTGAAGTTCAGTTTTCCGCCGGGTTACAAATTCAATCAGCGGCCGATTTTTACGAGCCCTTGACGCCTTCGGGTGCCTGGGTGACGGTCGGCTCCTATGGACGCTGCTGGCATCCGGCGCGGGTCGCGGCAGGCTGGCGGCCTTATTGCAACGGGGAATGGGTTTGGACGGATTGCGGGTGGTATTGGCAGAGCGATGAGCCCTGGGCATGGGCTTGCTATCATTATGGGTATTGGGTGATGGATCCCGCTTATGGGTGGGTCTGGGTGCCAGGGACGGAATGGGCTCCCGCATGGGTGACCTGGTGCGAAGGGCCGGAATACATCGGTTGGGCGCCGTGCGGCCCGGGATACGCCGCGCCGGCAGCGTCATTCTTCGTGTTCGTAGGCATTGGTGATTTCCATCACCACTTTCATGAACGCGATCTGATCGTAAATAACCCGACCATTTTCCGACAGACGCGGGTGATCAACAACTTTACGCGTACGACGGTGGACATTGGTGGCACCCGGCAAGCGGTCAGGTTCAATCCTGGTCCAAGTGTGGACCCCATCCAGCGAGCTACGCGAACAACTTTCCGCCAGCAGCCAATTCAGCAGGTGATCACGCAAACGCGCGTGCCGGAGACTCTGAGGAATCGCCAGAGTGCTCCTGCCCGGGAGCGAGAACAGGAAGTGCCGCGTTCTTCGACAGGCCGAGAGCAGCCGCGTGATTATGAACGACCTCCGTCCAGCGCGCCGGAGGCAACACCGCGAAGATCGGCGCCGGAAAGTGTTCCGCCGTCGTCGCCTCGGCCAGCGCCAGAGAAGCCGCGGGAATCTGTTCCTCAACGCCCATCGGAAGCCGTACCTCGCCAGGCGCCTCCGGAATCGGTCCCGCGCGAGCGCGCTTTACCGCCGACAGGCCGCGAGAGAGGATATGAGCGGCCGCCGGCTCGTGAAGCCTCGCCGAGAGAGTCTGTTCCTCAACGTCCACCTGAGGCGGTGCCTCGCCAGGCGCCCCCGGAATCCGTTCCACGCGAGCGCGCTCTGCCTCCAACCGGGCGCGAAAGAGGTTTCGAGCGGCCGCCTGCCCGTGAGCAGCCCGCGAGACCTGCCCCTGCTCCCGAGCGGAAAGAGCCGAATCGGCCACCGGATGAGAAGCCGTGAGTTCGGAGCGCGGACAGCCTTGTCCGCGCACTACACCAAGGCGGACTCGCGGACAAGGCTGTCCGCGCTCCGATCAGCACGCGTCGCCGACAGTCTCACCTTCGGGTTCCGTTCCATGAAATAATTACAGCTCCACTCATCCTGAAATAACACCACGGACGCCCCAGCCGCATCCGTCGCCATCCTGGCGCCCGTGGGCAGAAGAGAATCGTTCACCGGCTCACCATCCGGCATGACCCAGCGCAGCACTTTCCATGGCGTCGTTTCCAGTCGCGACTCGGCGCCATATTCAGTTTGCATGCGATATTGAACCACCTCGAACTGAAGCGGACCAACAGCGCCCAGCAACGGCACGCGTTGGCTGGAGTCCTTGAGGGTGAAGGCCTGCACAACTCCTTCCTGCAAAAGCTGCTCCAGACCTTCACGGAATCTTTTGAACTGCGCCGTGCTCGGGCTTTGCAGCCAGGCGAAACATTCTGGTGTGAAGCGTGGAATTTCGTGATAGGCAAGCGATGCGTCCTCCGATAGCGTGTCGCCGATGCGGAAATCCGCGTGGCCGACAAGGCCCACCACGTCGCCAGGGTACGCTTCATCCACCGTCTCCCGCTCGCGCCCGAAAAGCTTGTGCGAACTGGATAGCCGCAGCTTGCGGCCTGTGCGCGTGTGCCAGACGGTCATGTCGCGCTCGAATTTGCCGGAGCAGACCCGCACAAAGGCCAGCCGGTCGCGATGTTTTGGGTCCATGTTCGCCTGGATTTTGAAGATGAAGCCGGAGAAGCTTGGCTCATCGGGGGCGATGGTTCGCGCCGACAAGGCTGTCGGCGCTCCGGCCCGTGGCCCTGGCGCCGGGGCAAGTTCCAGAAAAGCATCGAGCAGAAGCTGTACGCCGAAATTATTCACGGCGCTGCCGAAGAACACAGGAGTCAGCGCTCCGGCCAACACCGCTGGGTGATTAAACCCATGGCCTGCGCCGTCCAACATTGCAAGTTCCTCCACTGTCCGCGCGTAGGTGTCCGACGACATCGCCTCTTTAACTATCGCATCGGAAAGCCCATGCACCGAGACCGGCGCACGGAACTCACCTCCAGGTACTCGCTCGAAGAAATGCACCAGCTTGCCCTGGCGGTCAAACACGCCGCGAAAATCCGGGCCGTCGCCCAAAGGCCAGTTCATCGGGCACGCCGCAATCCCAAGCACGTGTTCTAATTCATCAACCAGCTTCAATGGGTCACGCGCGGGGCGGTCCAACTTGTTCATGAACGTAAAAATCGGGATACCCCGCTGCCGGCATACCTCGAACAGCTTTCGCGTCTGGGTCTCAATACCTTTGCCGGCATCAATCACCATCACGGCCGCGTCCACCGCGGTGAGCACCCGGTAAGTATCCTCCGAAAAATCCTTATGGCCAGGTGTGTCGAGCAGGTTCACGCAATAATTGCGATACTCGAATTGCAGGACGGTTGAACTGACGGAAATCCCGCGCTGCCGCTCCAATTCCATCCAGTCCGAAGTCGTGGCGCGCTGATGTTTGCGCGCCGTGACCGACCCTGCCAACTGCACCGCTCCGCCGTACAGCAGGAACTTCTCGGTCAATGTGGTCTTCCCGGCGTCCGGATGCGATATAATCGCAAACGTGCGCCGGCGCGCTATCTCTTCCGCAATGGACTTCATGACGAAAAAGGCCCACTCTGGAAATGCTTCTACAGGAGAAGGCCTCACGAACTATCTACACGAAATTGGAGTTTAAGTAAATTGCCAAATGCGCGATCGTTATGGCTATTTTTGGCAAAGAAGCACCAAATCGAATCTCATTGTAAAGGAAGCGCCTGGCTTGGCGCGCGCGATCAATCGCACCATGTTGGTTCCCTGGTCACAATAAACCTTAAACTCCTCAAATCCAGCTAGATTGCTGTACGGCTCGGCATGCGATAGCCAAGCGTCCGCCACACTGCCGAACTGATCCTCGATCACAATCCGGTATTCGGTATTGGTTGATGAACCTACTGCTAGACGAATCTCCGGCCGTATCACCGGCCCGCCCTTCGCATTTTCAACTTTGAACAGCTTGTTCTGTTCCCACCCTCCCCGGGTGTGCGAATCACCGTCAGCCTCGCGATCTGTGGTCGAAATCAACCCCCAGCAACTGAAAGGAGTAAGCTCTTTGCACTTGTGAGCTTCGAGGGTCCCCAGTCGCATGTCAAAGCTGTTGATCCTGCTCTCCAGTTCAGTAACATTGTGGTGATAGAGCGTGTAGTAGTAGTGGCAATAATACGCTGCCACGACACAGCACACCACCGAGACCGTGACCGCTGCTGTGAGCGTGAAAATTTTCTTCACCCGAAGCGAATATTAACCGTTTTCACCTGACAATTCAATCGTTCTGCCCTAATAGTTCTGCTAAATAGTAGTAGTATGAGCTTGGTTACCCAGAAAGCTTCGGGATGGTTCACCACGCCCGTTCTAACCAGAAAGCGGGTTTTCGTTGCGTTCGCGGTGGCCCTAGTGACTGATGCACTCCAACTGGCGTTCGGCGCACTGTTGGGGCCACTAGGCTGGTTCATTAATGACGGATTGGATGTCATCGCTATGGGGATCACGTGCGCCGCACTGGGTTTTCATCCACTGTTGCTGCCGACCTTCATAATCAAGCTGGTCCCACTCGCAGACATGCTACCCACCTGGACCGGCTGCACCGCCGCGGTGGTGATGCTGCGCAAACGCGCCCAGACTGAGCCTCCTGTGATAGTGCCGATGAAGAGCATCACAGCGGTTTCGACTCCCAGTGCCGAGCCCCCACGAGAAATCTAGCCCCGTTGCGTTAGTCCAGTACCATTCGGAAATCCAAGTCCGGGAAGGCCGCGTAGCGGCCGGGCTTGAGCGGGCTTCAGCCCACGGATGAACGCAACAAAGCTCGAAACGGTGCATGTCCGTGCGTATGTGGCATTTCAAGTGTCGCTACGCGATTTCTGAAAGGCTATAGGCTTTAGCCCGGTGTTCAGGGCAACGAGAGAGGTCAGGCAGCCGGTTTGAACGGCTTTCCGTCGGCCGGATAACAAAATCTCTCCTAATCAAAAATAGTTCTTTCCCTAATGCATTTTCTTATGGTAAAACTGTTATCGTCCGATGACAGAACGTTTTCTCCTCAGCGGGGTTCCTCACCCCCACCTCCTTGGCGTCTGTCATCGGACACTTTCTTAA
>PSRM01000198.1 GCA_003176045.1 Verrucomicrobiota bacterium
GGTGCCGCCGTGGCCGCCGCCACCACCGTCACCGCCGCCACCGCCACCGCCGCTGGAGCCGCTGCTGCCACTAGAGCCGCTGGAACCACTGGAACCGCTGGAGCCACTTGAACCACTGCTACCACTTGACCCGCTGCTGCCACTGGAACCACTCGAGCCACTGCTTCCACTCGAACCGCTGCTTCCACTACTTCCGCTCGAACCGCTCGATCCGCTGCTCCCACTGGAACCACTGCTCCCGCTGCTGCCGCTGGAACCGCTCGAGCCACTACTTCCACTGCTACCGCTCGATCCACTACTTCCGCTTGAGCCGCTGCTTCCGCTCGAACCACTGGACCCACTGCTTCCGCTGCTACCACTGGACCCACTGGACCCACTGGACCCACTGCTACCGCTGGAGCCGCTTGAACCACTGGATCCGCTACTGCCGCTGCTCCCGCTGCTGCCCGCGACGAAGCTGGTCGAGGACAGAGTAGAGGCGGTGCCGTTGAAGACGTCCCCGTCCACGGCGCCGGAAATGCCCGCGACCGACCAGTTGTTGGTCCATTGCCAGAAATCCCAGGTGGCCCACGGACTGCATGTGCAGGATGGGCCGCAGGGACTGCCCGTAGCCGGATCCTGGCCGTTATAATTGGCGATCCAAGGCAGCCATGGGGTGACTGAGCTGTCGAAGAAAGCACCGTTACAAGCGCTTACGTAAATGCCTGGTGTGACAGAGAGACCAGCCACGCCCGCTCTGGCGGCAATATTGTAGCACCATTGGTTGGCCCAATCGGAGTAGCTGGTCGCGCCGACAAAGCCGCTGAAGACTTCCATATCGAGCATCGGCATCAAAGTCTTACCGTCCGCTTGAACGTACGGACCGGCCACGCTCCAGAAGAAGGCGGCTTCCGCGGCCGGGGAATTCAGTTCAGGGTGCGCGAAATGGTATGGGCCCATCAGGAGCCCCGCGGCTTTACCATTGGTCATGTTGTAGATGAAAGAGGCATCGCTGACGCTGACGCCTTCCGTCGCCTTCGCGAAGGCGAAGGTGACTCCTGCTCCGAGCACATTGGACCAAACAGGATTGCCCTGGTAGTGGGAGACATCCACGCCAAACACCGGCGGGGACTTGGTATGAATCGGTCCGGGCGATGGCGTGCTGGTAGTCGTTGAAAGGAGGGCAGGCGAGGCGCCGAGGGCGGCGTCGCCGATGCTGCTGCCGGCCGCGCAGACTTCGTATTTGCAAATCCAGATGTAAGCGGTATCGGCGGCTGTATTTGCCACGGCACACGTGCCGGAATCGGAGTTGGTGAAACCGCAAGCCATTTGATCGTTTGCGCCCCAATAAATGGCGCGGGCCCAGCATTGGGTCTGGTCGCAGGAACTGACGAAGTCACCGCTCGGGAAAGCCCAGCCGGCCTCTTTGCCGGTGAGCAGGCCGGCGTCTGCGAAAACCGATTTGTAATGGCTCTGCCAACCGATCGGATCATTCACGAGGGACAATTCGTCCGGCGTAATTGTGGGCACACTGTTTTGCTTGGCGTTGTAGCGCAGGCCCTCGACGTAAGTCGAAATAAACGACGCAAAAGCATCAGCGGAGCGGCCACGCACCGAGACATCGTATTCAAACTGGCCGGAGGGCACTTGCTTCACGCGCCAGACGAACTGGAGGGTCTGGCCCGGCGGCAGGTTGCGGATCCAGAAGGCATCCGAGGTGACTCCATCGCGGAAGCGCGCGGTAATCGAGTTGTTGAACCAATCCACGCCTGGGTAATTCGTCTGAAGCGGGAAAGTGTCCATAGGCCGCGAGAAGCCCATTTTGACCTGGGAATTGAACGCGGTGAACACAGTCACGTATGGCGCGTCCACGTTGCCATTGTTATAAACGGTGCATGGAACATCCCAATTGCCGCCAGCGCGCGGAGCAGTGGTGCCGCTGGAGACGACGGCGACGTTGAAGGCAGTGGGCGGCTGAAGCGTGACCGCCGCAGGCGCGGTGACAGCACCCGAGCCCACATTGCTCACGATCAAGTCATAGACTGCGAGGGGAGCGGAACTGAAATTGAAGCGCGCTTTGATGTCGGATGAATTGAGAACGGTGACACTGGACGCGACCAGGGTGGCACTGGTTGAAACCAGGCTCACGACGGCGCCAGGGTTGAAACGCGCGCCCGTGATCGAGAAAGTGACCTGACCAGAGTTCCCTGCAAGGGCCGGACTGACGCCGGTGATGCTGAATGGAATGACGTCGGCTTCTATGGTGATCTGTGAGGGAGCGTCCGGCACACTCGCGCCGTTGATGAGAATGTAGTAGTAGCCGTTCTGAGTTGTGGGAACAACCACCTGCTGATTGGCGGAGAGCGGCTGTGAATAAGCGAAATCGTAATCGCCCAAATCGGGCACTCCGCCAAACTTCACATATAGTTCATTAGCATCCACCGCGGATGGACTGTGAAGCGTGACGGTCATGGTTTGGTTGGAGGTGACCAGGACTTTGTAGAAGAGCTGCGAATGGTTGTGCAGTGAATTGGTGCTGGGGACCCCGAGAGTCAGTTGCGGCACGTCCACGGTTAGGGTGGAAGAGGAGACGCCGGTTTTATCGCCGAGGTCAGTCTCGCGCAGGTTGTTGCGGATATCGGTCCGGACGATGGCGTAGTAAGCCGCGGGGCTAAGGCCGGGAAGAGAGAAGGTGAAATTATCGGAGTAAGTGGCAGTGGGAGCCAAAGTTCCGGAATGGGTTTTTGTGCCGACGAGCACAGCCTGGTAATCCCAAACGGAGTTGGTCGAGAGGAACAGGCCATCCACCCAGGAACCGGATGCGGTGTTGGTGGAAATATTATGGACGGTCCAGCCGATGGTGGCGGATTGGCCGGCCAGTGCGCTGGAAGGTGAAACCGTCACACTCGAGACGGACAAATCAGCGGGCAATGCCAGGTTCACGACCGTTGGAGAGGCAGGAATGAAAACATTATTGGCATAGGCGCCATACTCGTTGAGCGTGTGGGCGTCATTGGCGCTGAGAATGAGATAGACCAGGCCGCCGACATCGGGCGGGATAGGCACGGATTGAGTGTTTGTATAGCTTTGACCTGGGGACAGGATGCCCGAGTGCGGGTAGGAGTTGAGCGTGGTCGCGTTCGGTTCGAGGACTTGATCCAGGGAGAGAAAGACGGTGTCGTACCAATAGGATTGGCCTGATGGCGTGGGTGCGGTCCCGACGTTGGTGACGACCCAACTGACGGTGGCGTTTTGGCCTGCCACAACGCTGGCTGGAATCGAGAAGGAGGTCACAGCAAGGTCTGCGTAAAGGGAGGGCTGGACCTGGAGCGCAACCTGGCTGGGAGCAACGCTGCCGCTTCTTGCGGAACATTCCTGGAGATTGCTAAACGCGTCAGCCACGATGCTCACGTAGTAGCTGCCGGCTTGAGTGGGCGGCAACGTGATGGCGGCGGTCTGGAAGTAAGTGCCGCCAGGAGCCAAAGGCCCGATGACGATATTAGTCGCGATCGGGGTAACGTACCCCGGATTGTAACCTCCAAAAATCGACAGATAAACAATATCGGCCCAACTGCCGGAGGCAGTGGCATTACCGGCGTTGGTGACGGTCCAACTGACCGGGAAGGGCGTGCCGCCGATGACGGAGGTCGGCTTGGAAACGTTGACGAATTGAAGGGCAGGATAGCTGATCTGCACCTGAATTAGCTCGCAGGCGGCAGCATTGGAGCTGCACGTCAGGCTATTGGCCTGGAGATAGAGGTCCGGCTGAACGCAAATCTCGAAATTGCCCGAGATGCAGGGCGGCACCGCGAGCGCGACGTAGTTGGAATAGGTCCCATGTGCCGTGAGAGGACTGGTATTGGTTACCGTGAGCAGAGCCACTTCGTTCGAAGGTGAAGAGAAGAAGAAGCCGTCCACCCACGAGCCGGACGACGGGCCCGTGCCGGCATTGGTGACGACATAGGAGAGATTGAACAACCCACTCGAAGGCAACACCGGAGGCGCGTAGAGATAATTCACCAGCAGGTTCGCATAAGGCGCGGGGCTGACGTTTATCGTGCTGCTGGATGCGGTCGTGTTGTTCGTTTCGCACGAGCCGGCGTTCACCACGCGCGCAGCGTCGGCCGTTACCAGGGCATAGATTTGGCCGGGGAGGCAGGGCGGGACCGTCACGTTCAGATTAGTGGAGTAGGTCGCGCCGGCGATCAAAACCCCGTTATGCGTTAGGGAGCCCACAAGATAAGCGCGCGAATCCAGGACGGGATCAGGCGACAGATAAACGTTATCTGTCCATGCTCCCGACGAGGTGGTAGCGCGACCGGAATTGGTGCCGACCCAACTGACCGAGATCACCTGGCCGGCGACCGCGGAGGAAGGCACCGTGATGGAAGCCACATCCAGCCGAGCGAGTGGACTTGGGAGGATAGTAAGTTGGGCCGATGAGGAGGCAACTTTGTTACTGATAGAGACGTATTCCACCACATTGGTTTGGCTATCCGCGAAGACGACCATGTAATAGTTGCCAACATCGCAGGCGGGGATGTTGACCTGGCGGTTTTGGGTGTACGACGCTCCCGGAGTCAGCGCACTTAGACTCGGGAAACTGCCGAGGAAAAGCGCCTGTCCGGGATTGAGCGTGCCATCGCGCGAGAGATAAACGCTATCATTCCAGTTTGTGCCGAATGGGGTGCTGGCGCCGCCGACGTTCGTAACCACCCACGAAATCGCGCGCGGCTGGCCGGCCACAGCCGGGCTCGAGAAAGCGATGTTTACGGGCCGCAAATCCGGGGCGAGGCCGGCGGCCTGATTGGTAATCGTGATTGCGCCCGGGGCGGCGGCAACGTTGCCGTTTGTAAATGGCCCTTCGAAAACGGCCTTATAAAGGTCGCTATAGACGTAGAGATGGAACGTTCCCGTGACGCCGACGGGCAAAGGAACGGTTGTGGTGTTGGTGTAGCTTTGGCCGACATCCAGAGCGCTGTAATGGCCCAGTGAGTAGATTTGAGTGGCGGTGCTTCTGTCAAAAGACGAGTACGGCGTGATGAAAATAGCATCGCTCCAGGCGCTGACGCGCGTAATCGCCAACCCATTATTGGCAACGGACCAGGAGACAGGGATGCCCTGGCCGGCCGCGGCGCTGGTTGGGGCTGAAACGGAGGTGACCTGGAGGGCGGCTGGCGGAGGCTGCGCAACGATAATCGGCGTGGAGAGCTGGTCTTTGCCTACCGTTGTTTGATATGGATGCGGATCGGGCAACAGGACAACGTAGTTGGTTCCAGTCGGAACCCATGATGGGATCGTGATAACGGCCTGCGCGCTGTAGCTCTGGCCGACCTGGAGCGTGGTGGTGATGGGGTTGATGTGGAATTTTGCGATCTGATTGACTGCGCCATTCCAGACAACGTTAGGCGAGATGGCGACAGCGTTGTCCCAGAAACCGCTGATGGGCACGCCACCTGTGTTCTCGATGGTGTAGGAGACGGTGATTGAATCGCCGATGTAGCTGGCCGTGGGCGGTGATGGAGCAATGGACACCGAGGTGACATGGAAGAACCCAGGCGCGACGTAAAGCACAGGAATGGGGTTAGTGGTGTAGGCGGTCGCATTGGTCCTGGCCATTTGCAGGACCTGATTATTGAAATCGGCGGTGACGGCGAGATACATGTTGCCAACAATTCCGGCCGGCAATGTCAGGTCGGCGTTTTGCTCGTAACATTCGCCCGGACCCAGGTATGTGATATTGGGGAAACTGCCAAAGTCCTTTACCAACTGGGTGAGATTGGTATCGGAGAACAGTCGCACGCGATCATTCCAGGAGAAGGCAGCGGTGGCGGCCTGGCCGATGTTGCACTCGACCCAACTGACGGAGATTTGCTGGCCGGCAAAGACAGAATTGGTGGGCGCGCTGATGTCGGAAATGACCAACTCGGGCAGCGGCTCGAGGTTCATTTGAACCGGTTGGGCAGAAACGCCGATATCATTAGTTACGGCCGGACTGCCCGGGACGCCTTCATAGATAGTACCGACGCCATTGACATGGACGGTGATGAAATAGCTGCCGTTGGTGATCCAGGCACGAGGGACTGTGACGGCTTCAACACGCGTGACACTGCTGGTGGCGCCAAGGCCCGCCACGAATTGGAATGAACCGAGGAAATTGCTCGCGCAAGGGTAGGAAGATCCGCAGAGATAGACGTAATCGTACCAGATATTTGTGGCTGGAACAAAAGTGGCATTGGTGATGGTCCAGGACACATTGAATTTTGTGTCCGTGAACGCCGACGCCGGCGCGGTGATCGCCATCACCTGCAGGTCGGGGGCTCCGGGCACGACGAAGGTGTTGTCGCCCGAAACGCTGGTGCGATTGCACTGGTTCGCGGAGCGGACGCGGTAATGGTAAGTGGCGCCGGGAATCAGTGTGCCGAGGGTAACCAGGTGGCTGGTGGCCAGACTCGCATTGTTGGGCCCAGTGCTGCCGTAGCTCGCGGTGAGACCATAATCCACTTGCGAAGAAGAAGGCTGGTCCGTCGTCCAGGTAATAACAGCCTGGCCATCTGACGCAGCGGCGGCCACGGCAGAAATCGCGGGGCCCGCCACGGTGCTCACGGTGAAATGAACCGTGGCTGGTGTGGCGTCCACGTTTCCGGCCTGGTCCTTAGCTTCCACCTGGAAAGTATGTGAGCCATCGGTCAGGTTGGTGACCGCAACCGAAGTGGCGCTAGCGAAAGGTGAATATCCGCCACCATCCAATTGGTAGGCATAAAGCAGACTGGGCGTGGGAGTCACGTTGTCGCTGCCGGACCAGGCGAATACGACGGCTTGCGTGCAGATGAAACCTCCGTCACCGGGGCCACCGGTCATGTAGGTATCCGGCGCCGTGGTATCTGCAGGCACGGTGAACGAGAAATCGCCCGAGACGGCTTCGTGCGCGCAGAAATTTTGAGAACGCACTCTGTAGTGATAGGTCTGGCCGGGAGCCAGGCCGTTGAGAACATAGGTGTGGGAGGTGACCAGCGAGGTATCCAGGCTCGAGAGCGTTCCGTAGTTGGTCGTGACACCATACTCGACCTGGGAAGTGGCCGGCGCGTCAGAGAACCAATGAATCGTGGCCTGCGCGTTCGTAGCGCCGCCTGAGATCGCACTGATACCCGGTGGCTGCGTGCTGAGCGTAAAGAGAACGGTGGCTGGAGTAGTGTCAATGTTGCCCGCCTGGTCCTGAGCTTCAACCTGGAAACTGTGCGGGCCGTCGCTCAGGCTGGAGTAACTCGCGCTGGTGAGATTGGTAAAGTCTGACCACGAGCCGCCATCCAGGCGCCAGGCATAGAGCAGGTTGGTTGTAGGAGTGACGAGATCGGTCGCGGACCAAATAAAGATGACGGGCAACGAGCAGGCGGTGCCGTTTTGGGCGGGGCCGGAGGTGACGAACGTGTGCGGCGGAACGGTGTCGCGCAGGGTGGTGAAGGTATTATCTGCGGAGAGGCTTAAGTTGCCCGCGAGATCGGTCGAGTGAACGCGGAAATGGTAGAGCGCGTTTGGAGCCAGGCCCTGAATGGTTTGGGAGTGGCTGGTGACCCGGGTGGGATCGAGCGTAGTCAGCGAGCCGTACCCAGTGTTCGTGCCGTATTCAATTTGGGAGTTTGCGGACTTGTCTGTGGTCCAGGTGACCAGGCAGGAGATGATGGACGGAGCGCTTTGGACCTGCGAGATGACAGGCAGCGTGGCATCCACAATCACGGTGTAAGGATTAGTGAGCGCGATGGCGCCGCCAGATGGATCCTGGCCGCCGGAGACATAGAGGAGATTAGTACCATCCATGCCCGTAATGAAGGTGACCGGCGGCACGAAGTAGGTGTCGTTTGAGATGGCGGTGGTGCCCCAGGTGCCATTCGAGGAGACGGTCGGCTGGAGGACGGTGTGGGCATTGGTGAGCAGAATAGCGGGGTTGATGTTCGTGAGCATCGTGCGATCGAACTGCACGGTGAGCAGGTAATTGCTCGTTGCCGGCACTGGATTGGGCAGGTTGGCAAAAACGTGGGCCACCTGCGGCAATAGGCTGCTGGCATTATAGAAGGCGACGTATTGGAGATTGACGGCGTCGAAGGTGGTCAAGGTCTTGGAGATGAAGTTGGTGGTCGTCAGCGGGGAGCCGTTTAAATTGAAGCTCTGGAAGGTATAGAGCGTGGGGTAATTGGTGACGAAAAGCGGAGCATTAATGGTGGCTGTTTGTCCGTTGGAGTATGTGCCCGCGCCGGCGATCACGGTGATGCCACCCGGCGAGGTGGCGATGGTCACGTTGTGTGTGGGATGAGCGTCAGCGAAGTAGGCTGTCAGATTCACGTTGCTGTAAAGGACCACAGGCAGGGCGGCATTGGTGCTCAGGACGTTTGTGCCCTGAGCCCAATAAGAGAACAGAAAACCGGCATTGGCAAATGCGGTCAGTGTGTTCGTGGAGCCGTAAGAATAGGTGCCGGCGCCGGTTACGGTTCCATCAGCGGGCGGAGAAACAGCAGCAGTGATGGTGAACTGCGGGAGTGCGAAGTTGGCCACCAACTGCCGGTCGCGCGTGGCGATAAAAGAATAGACGGGGGTAGTAGTTTGGACGGCGGCGTTCTCGGTCCAGTTGGTGAAGAAGTAGGGCAGGGAATTGTTCGTTCCGAGGGTGGCGGTAAGAGTGACGGTTGCGCCGGGCAGGTAATAGCCGGCGCCCGTGGCAGTGCCAACGCCGGGCGGATTGACCGAGGCGCTGATGGTATAGACCGAGCCGGAGAAAGGTGAGAGGACAAAGTTGACGACCGGGTTGGTGTTATTGACGAAAGCTTGTTGAGAGGGAACAGGGTTGAAGCCGCGCGCCGGCAGGTTCTGAATTCCCACAACCCAGACCCCGGTCACCGTGTTCAGCGTATAGTTGCCATTTACGTCAGTAACGGCGCTCTCATAAAGAACCGGCGAAGCGTTTGTCAGGTAAGCGAATACGTTGAGGCCGCTGACGTTGTTGCCAAGATTATCCTGAACATTGCCGGTGATTTGTGCGGCCGCGCCGCCATTGCCGGCAACAGTGAGCGTGAGGGCGGTGGAAGAGTAGGCAATTTGCCATGCCTGGCCGGCAGCCAGAGGCGGCAGGCTATAATTGTGAAACACACCGGCGTGGGAACCGAAGTTTGCCAGCGGAAAGCTCTCGCCCGTGAACGGCTGGTAACCGGTGGGGATCTCGACCTGGAGTGTGCCATCGAGATTGATGTTTCCGTTGAAGGTCAGGTGCGCGGCGTTGTTGACGTCGGAGATGATGATGTCATCGGTCGCGCCGGTTTGAACGTAGCCGCCGCTGGTGTTGAAATTGATCGTGCCGGTGACGGCTTTCAAGAGGCCGGAGTTTTGGAAAGTGCCATAGACGTAGGTGGTGTTGAGAGTGCCTTGTTTGATGAAAGCGCCGGCGTTATTGAAGATCACATTGGCCGTTCCGTAATCGTTGTAGATGTTCTGGTCATTCTGGGCGATCCAGACGCCGTTGGGCAGATTTTGGACCTGGCCGGAATAGCCACTGTTATTGTTATAAATCCGGAAATTGCCTGAACCGCTCCAGGTGATCAGGCCAGAGTTGGTGAGCGGACCAGTCAGATATTTGTCCGCGCTGCCTCCTATATTCAAGGAGGCTGCATTGGAGATGGTGAGCGCGCCACTGATGTAGCCTCCATTCCAATTCAACACGCCGGTCAGGACATTCGTTCCTGTGAGCGTACCTCCACCGAAGGTCAGATTCGTGATGGTTCCGCCCTCGAAGCCGGCGCCCAAATTGATAGTGCCGCCGGTTATGGCTAGACCAGGAATGGCATTGGCCAGGAGATTGAGCGTGCCGCCGTTCATCTGAATGGCGCCGGGGCCAGTGAACGTGGCCGGGCTGCCATCGCTGAAAGTGCCTGAGCTGAAATTGATGGTTGCGCCGGCCAGGGCGGTGTAGGCGCCCTGGATGGGACCGCCTCCCTGGAAGTTCATCGTTCCCGATTGAGCCAGTACGAGGCCGTTGTTTGTGAATGGGATGCTGATCGTTGTCGTGCCACTGCCAGCGGCCTTGATGAAACTGCCCGCGTTATTGAAGAAGAAATTGCCGCTGTAGCCGGTGCCCAGGGTTTGGTTATTTTGGATGCTCCAAATACCGCCGGCCTGATTGTAAATCTGGCCGAAGTAGGTGCTGCTGTTGTTGTAGATGTAGAAATTGCCACTGCCGCTCCAGGTGACGGTGCCGGAGTTGGTCACAGCACCGAGCAGATATTTGTCCGGGGAACCGCCGATGTTTAGCGCACCGCCGCCGGCGATGGTCAACGGCCCATTCACGTTGCCGGCGTTCCAATTCAATGTGCCGGTGACCCGGTTCGTTCCCGCCAGAACGCTGCCCGAAATGGTCAGGTTGGTAATGGAACCGCTCTGGAAATTTGTGCTCAGCATGAGCGTGCCGCCAGTCATGGCCAGGCCGGGGACGATGTCATCCACCAGCGTAAGAGTTCCTCCTGTGAATTGAATAGCGCCCTGGCCTGCCAGGACGGCGCCGGGTTGTTCGAAGAAGTTGCCGCTGTTGAAATTGATGGCCGCGCCCGCCAGCGCAGTGTAAGAGCCCTGGATGACACCGCCACTGTTGAAGTTAATAGTGCCGTGCTGAGCGGTAACAGCTCCTGAATTGGTGAAAGGCACACTGATCGTGGAGGTGCCGGTGTTGGCAGTCTTGATGAAAGTGCCGGCGTTGTTGAAGAACCAATTACCGCTGTAGCCCGTGCCCAGGGTTTGATCGTTCTGCGCAATCCACACGCCGCTTGGTTGGTTGAAGACCTGGCCGAAGTAGGAGCTGCTGTTGTTGTAAATGTAAAAATTGCCGTTCCCGCTCCAGGTAACGGTTCCGGAATTGGACAGCGTGCCGAGCAAATATTTATCCGGCGAGCCGCCGATGTTCAGCGCTGCGCCATTGGCGATGGTGAGCGGGCCGTTCACGGACCCGCCGTTCCAGGTGAGGGTGCCTGTAACCGAATTAGTGCCGGCGAGCGTGATGCCGGAGATAGTCAGAGACGTTATCGTGCCGCCCTGGAAGTTGGAACCGAGGGCGAGCGTGCCGCCGGTCATCAGCAGGTTCGGCATTGTGTCACTGAGCATGGTCAGGTTTCCACCCGTGAATTGGAAATTGCCGGCACCTGTGAGGGCCGCCGGTGAAGCGCTGGAGAAATTGCCGCCATTAAAGTAGATACTGGAGCCAGGCTGAGCGGAGAAGGCGCTTTCGATTGTTCCGCCGTCGCTGAAATAGACATTGCCTTGCTGGACATTGACCGAACCGGAGTTGAAGAAAGGAATATTGAACGTGGTGTTTCCGGTCCCTGCCAGTTTGTTGAAAGTTCCAGCGTTAACGAAGACTGCGTTCAGCGTGTTATAATCGTTCGCGAGGGTTTGATCGTTTTGGACGTTCCAAACCGCGCCCGACAGGTTCTGAATCTGGCCAAACCAGCCGGACGGAGCGTTGTAGCGCAGACGCAGATTGCCTGAGCCGGACCAGGCGACCACACCTGAATTGGTAAGCGCGTTGTCGAGGTATTTGTCCGCGCTGCCGATGATGTCCATGACCGCGCCACTCGGGAGCACAACCGAGCAATCTATTTGGCCGGCGGACCACAGAAACGTGTTCGTGACGGTGAGAGTTGCCGAACCAAGCAAGGAAGAGGCAAGCGAGATGGAGCCGACGACGGCGTTATTGCTGCCGATGGTGGGAGAGCCATTCGTGATGGTGACGGTATCGAATGGGCCGGGAGTCCCGGGAGGCGCCCAGTTGACGGGCGCGAACCAGTCGCCGTTGTTGCCGCCGATCCAATAGCGGCTGGTACCGTTACCATTGAGATAAATAGTGACGTTGACTGGGCTGGAGACGGCGGTTGCGCCGGCGGCATCGGTGGCCTTCGCGGTCAGGGCGAAGGTGCCGGGGGGCGCGTTGTTCCAGACAAAGCTGAATGGGCCGGTGCTTGTCTCGCCGATTTTCGTCGCGCCCTGGAAGAATTGGACATTTGTGATCGCCGCGTTCGCATCGGAGGAACTCGTAGTGATGGACACCGCTGAACCGACGGTCAGGATCGAATTGTTGGTCGGGCTGGTGATGGAAATCGTCGGCCCGATGATGTTTGTGACCACCGCTTTGACCGAGCTGGAGCTATAGTTGAGTCCCCAGAAGAGGCCATCGGAAGGAGTTGGGAAATTCACGGCGGCGAAGTTGCCCGAGAGCGAATTGCCGCTGACGACCAGATTGAAGGAATTGCTCAGGGCCGGGACAAACCCGTTGTTCAGCAGGATATTTGCCGTTACGCCCGACAGAGAGGCGGCATTATTATTGAAGCTGACCGACCCATAGCTGCTGGCGGAATTCAGGCCGAAGTTGAACGTGCTGCCGCTGAGCGCGTAGGTCCCGCTCAAAAGGATGTTGGCGCCTTGCATGGTAAGGATGCCCGTGCTGGTGAAGGGCTGGGCGTAGGTCCAAATCGTGCCGCCGGGGACGTTCGCCGCGATGGTGCCCTGGTTGACGACGCCAACGTTGGCGGGGCCGCCATAACAGCAAGGTGTATAGCCGATTTGGCCGAGTTGACCCTGAACCAGCACGTTGGGACCCAGAGTGAGCGTGGTGCCGGCATTGGGCAGGCGCAGCGCATTGCAACATCCGCTGTTGCCGAAGATCACCGTTCCATTGCCAGTGAGGCTCTCGGTCTGGATGAAATTGACCAGACCGTACCAATTGTTGGTTGGGTTCCCCACGAGCAGAGCTCCGTTGAGCACGAGTCCATCCATTACATTGAGCTGCGCCCCATTCACAGCGTTACCCGTATCAAGCAAGCCGTTCACCGTCACTCCGTCGAGGGTGTTATTATTGTTGTTATTGGCCATCAACGAAGCGCCGTTGGTCGTCAGGATTGTTCCGCCATGAACTGTTCCGCCTGCGAGAATCCAGGAGTTACTCGATCCGATGAGGGTCACTGTCGCATTGGAGTTATTCAATGCGCCGGTAAGGTTGACGGTGCCGTTGGTGCGATTGAAGACGCCCAGATTTGCCGTTGTGAATGAGCCAGCCAAATTGACCGTGCTATTGCTCACATTGATGCTGGAGGAATTTGTCCAGAAGCCGACCAGCGAAAGAGTGGAGTTAACAATGTTCAGCGGACTGGTGATGCTGTAGTTGCCATTGAGGGTGAGCGTACCGCCTCCGGAACCTGAGATGCCGCTGGCATTGGTCAGGGCGTTAATGTTAAGACTGCCGCCACTGGCCATGATCATGGAGCCAAGGTTGACCGCGGGTTGCCCCCAGAACCAAATTGTTCCGCCGCTGACGTTTGCCGCCACCGTCCCCTGATTCACGACCGAGACTGCGCTGGAGCCGCCCAAACAGAATCCCGACCCGGTTCCAATCAAGCCGGAATGACCCTCAACCAGCACGGTGGGCGCCAGTGTCAATGTTGTCCCGCCATTGGGCAGCCACAATCCGTTGCACGACCCGCTATTGCCGAAATGGACTGTGGCGTTGCCGGCAAGGGTCTCGGTTTGCGTAAACCTGAGGTAACCGTACCAGCCATTAGTCGGGTTGCCGACCAGGGCGTCGCCGTTGAGGGTCAGGCCATTGACCACGTATATCCAGGCACCGTTGATCGAATTGCCGACATCGAGAAGCCCGTTCAGGGTGAGTCCATCGAGCGTTGCGTTCGCGTTTGCGATCAGCGAAGCGCCGTTGGTTGCGATCACTGTGCCGCCTCTGATCGAGCCACCGTTCAACACCCAGGATTGATCGGGACCGTTGAGGGTCAGAGTGGCATTTGTGTTATTGTCGTTGCCGGTCAGGGTGACGGTGCCGCCGGAGCGGTAGAAAGTTCCAAGGCCAGCAGTTGTGAAGCTGCCGCCGAGTGTAACGGCGGTGTTGGTGACGTTGATGCTGGAGGAGTTTGTCCAGTTCCCATTGATGGTGAGGGTGGAGTTCACGACGGTGAGCGGCGCGGTAATGTTGAAATTACCGGATAGGGTCACGCTGGCATTCGCCACTGAGAGCGGTTGCGCAAGGTTGTAGTTGCCGTTCAGGGTGAGCGTGCCCGAGCCGCCGGGAATCAGACCGGTCACATTCGTGATGTAGTTAATACTGAGGCTGCCGCCGTTGGCCATGATCAATGAACCGGAGTTGATAACGGGCTGGGCGTTGACCTGGATCGTGCCGTTATTGACGTTGGCCGCGATGGTGCCCTGGTTGACGACGAACACGTTCGCCGCCCCGCCCAAACAACAACTGGAGCCGGAGCCGATCTGGCCGGATTGGCCCTGGATCAGGACGGTCGGGGCGATCGTGAGTGTGGTCCCGCCGTTGGGCAGCCACAGGCCGTTGCAACAGCCGCTGCTGCCGAAGTTAACTGTGGCGTTGCCGCCCAGAGTTTCGCTTTGGGTGAAACGGGCGTAGCCATACCAGCCATTAGTCGGATTGCCGACCAGCATGGTTCCGTTGACGGTCAGACCATCGGTCACATAGAGCCAGGCACCGTTGATGGCATTGCCTACGTCAAGGACACCGTTGACAGTGACGGCGTCGAGCGTGCCGTTCTGCCAGGCGATAAATTCGGCCCCGTTGGTCGTGACAATTGTGCCGGAAAGGACCGTGCCGCCGTTGAGCGTCCAGGAACTGTATGGGCCATCGAGGGTGAGAGTTGAATTGGTGTTGTTGAGTGTGCCGGTCAGATTGACCGCCCCGCCAACGCGGCTGAAGTTTCCCAGTTGCGCGGTGGTGAAGGTGCCGCCCAGGTTGGCGGTCGTGTTGTCGGCGGCAATGGAGCCGCCATTTGTCCAGGTGCCGCTTATATTCAGGGTTGAATTAGCAACCGTGAGCTGGCCGTTGTTGGTCCAAGTGCCGCTCAACGAAACGGTCGAACCGATCACGGTGAGGGGTTGCGCCAACGTCCAGGCACCGGAGAGAGTCAGAGTCCCGCCGCTGCCCACTGCCAGGCCGGTGATTGTGCTTAGATTATTCAAATTGAGACTGCCGCCGTTGGTCATCAGCAAGGAGCCGGAATTAAGCACCGGCTGGCCGCTGATCCAGATGGTGCCGCCACTGATATTGGCTGCAATAGCCCCCTGATTGATGACACCCACATTGGCCGGGCCGCCGAAGCAACAACCGGTCGTCGAGCCAATCTGCCCGGATTGGCCCTGAACGACCACATTCGGGCCGAGGGTGAGAGTGGTGGCGGCGTTGTTCAGGCGCAGAGCATTGCAACAGCCGCTACTGCCGAAGTGGACATTGGCGTTGCCGCCCAGAGTCTCGGTCTGGCTGAAGTTAACGTAGCCGTACCAGCCGTTGGTGGGGTTACCCAAGAGCATGTTCCCATTGAGCGTGAGGCCATCGGTCACGTAGAGCCAGGCGCCGTTGATGCTGTTGCCGACATCCAAGGTGCCGTTCAAGGTCACACCATCGAGCGTGCCGTTGTTATTCGCGATCAGCTCTGCGCCGTTGGTCGTGACCACTGTTCCGCCTGCGATTGTGCCCTGATACAGAATCCATGAGCTGCCCGGGCCGTCGAGAACCAGAGTAGCGTTTGTGTTGTTCAGAACGCCGGTGAGGTTGACGGTGCCGTTGGTGCGGTTGAAAATGCCCAGATTCGTGGTGGTGAAAGAGCCGCCCAGGTTCACGGTGGTATTGCTGACATTGATGCTGGAGAGGTTGGTCCAGTTGCCATTGAGTGTGAGGGTCGAATTGAGGACCGTAAGCGGGCTGGTAATAACGTAATTGCCATTGAGGGTGAGAGTGCCGCCGCCGCCGGCTGTAATCGCGGCGACATTGGTAAGATAATTGATATTCAGGCTGCCGCCGTTGGCCATACTCATGGAGCCCGAGTTGACGACCGGCTGACCGTTCACGAGAATGGTGCCGCCGTTGATGTTGGCCAAAATCGTTCCCTGATTAATGACTGCCACATTCGCAGGCCCGCCGAAGCAACACGCGCTTGAGGATCCGATTTGGCCAGACCTGCCTTGAACCACCACGTTCGGGCCGAGCGTCAGGGTAGTGCCGGCATTGGCCAGGCGCAGAGCGTTGCAACAGCCGCTACTGCCGAAGTTCACGGTGGCATTGCCGGTTAAGGCCTCGGTTTGAGTAAAGTTCACATAGCCATACCAGCCGTTGGTTGGGTTGCCGACCAACATCGTCCCGTTGACCGTCAGGCCATCGGCCACGTAGAGCCAGGCGCCATTGATGGCGTTGCCGACGTCCAGGACGCCATTGACGGTGACTCCGTCGAGCGTGCCATTTTGCCAGGCGATGAATTCCGCCCCATTGGTAGTAAGAATCGTGCCGCCCAAAACCGTGCCGCCATTCAGGTACCAGGAGCTGCCCGAGCCATCAAGGGTGAGGGTGGCGTTCGTGTTGTTCAAAGTGCCGGTCAGATTGACGGTGGTGTTGCCGGCGCGGTTGAGAGTGCCAACCTGGGCGGCGGTGAATATGCCCCCGAGATTAAGCGTGGCCCCGTTGATCGAGAGAACGCCATTGTTGGTCCATAAGGCACTCAGGCTGAGCGTGGAATTGACCGCGCTGATTTGGCCGGCGTTCGTTAGATTGCCGCCAATGGAAAGCGTGCCCGCTGCGCCGAGGACCGTGCTAGTGTTATAGAGCGGGATGGAGAAGGTGGTCGTGCCGGTGGTGACCGATTTTTGGAGGGCGCCGTCGTTTTCGAAGAACGTGTTCGTGTAATTCCAATTCTGGTAAAGCGTTTGGTCGCACTGAATATTCCACAGCGCGCCGGCGAGATTCACCACGGGATATAAATTGGTGGGAGTGGAGTTATACAGCTGGATGCTGCCGCCGAGCCAGTTGACGGTGCCCGCGTTGGTGAGCGGGCAACCCAGGGCCACACTGGCGGTGATATTCATCACGGCATTGCTTGCGATCGTCAGGGCGCTGCCGGTGAGGGTGCCTCCGGACCAGTTGAACTGGGCGCCGATGGTGGCCGGGGCGGAGAGATTGATCGTGCCGCTGCTGATCGTGATGGAATCGGTGGGGCCGGGAACGCCATTGGGGGTCCAGTTGGTGGGATTAAACCAATCGCTGCTCACCGAGCCGTTCCAGGTGAGATTGGTTGTGACTGAAAGGAGGGCGTTAGAACTGGTGACGGCGGTGATGGAGTTGCTCACGATGACGCTGTAAGTGCCCGCATCGCTGAACTGTGCGCCCGTGATGGTCAAGGTGTTGGATTGGGAACCGCTTATCCGGCCGCCATCGGTCAGGTTATTCGTGCCATCGAATACCCATTGATAGTTGAGCGGCTGAGTGCCCACAGCGAAGGTGGAGAAACTGGCGGACCGGTTGAGTGCGACCAATTCGCCGATGGGTTGGGCGAGGATGATGGGAGCGCCCTGGATTTGGCCGGTGAGCCGGTTATCCATGTAGGCACTCAGGGTCGCAGGCCCGGAGTTATTGTCGTAAAAGTTCACAGCGAGCGTGTGAATCCCGGCTGATAGAGCGATGGCGCCGGTGCGGGTTTGGGGTGAGTGACCCCCCGAGTTGTCCACCACCAGGGTGCCGTCCACGTAGAGCGTCGAGCCGTCATCCGAATAGGTGCCGAATGTGTAGGTGGCCGCCCAGGGCGCATAGAACGCCGCGGCGAGGCCGACGCTATAGCTGCTGTTGCCCAGTGGAAACCAGTTTATGTTCGATTCATCGCCGCTCGGAGTGGCCGCCAGCAAAGAGGCCTGGTAAATCGAAGGAATAAAATTAACGGCTCCTTGCAAAACCGGGCTGCCGGGGAATGGCGTGCCATCCCCGGTCCCGCCGTAACCGCGGTAAATTCTGTAGCTGGCAACGGCTGTGGGCACGACCGTGACTGTCGCATTTGAACTGATCGCGATGCCGGATGCGTTACTGGCGATTACGGAGTAGCTGCCGGAATCAATTATCTGCGCATTTGAAATCGTCAGCGAACTGGTTTGCGAGCCGGTGATGTGTCCGTTATCGGTGAGGTTTGTGCCATAGCGCCGCCATTGGTAAGTAAACGGCGTTGTGCCGTCAGCCACCACGCCCAGGTTAACATTTGCGCCGACGAAATTGGTGGTGTTTTGCGGCTGCGAAACGATGATCGGCACTGTGGGCACGACGCACTTGCCCGAGGCGCCAGCATTGAAAATAGCCGCTACCTCGTTCGAACTCAGCGCGCGGCTGTAAAGGGCAACCTCATCGATATTGCCCTGGAAGTATTCGCCGAAGCCCGGGTTGCGCCCGATGTTGAACGAATTGGCATCGCCATCGTATGCCGGGGCTGAACCATAAGAAAAGCGCGCGCCATTTTTATAGAAATCAATGCCCGTGGGCGTGAAAACGACGGCAATGTGCTGCCATTGATTGAGCGTAATGGCCGTGGGCTGCCAGACTCCGCTGCCAGTGAACACGCTGAAATTCGACGTGCCGGATTCGATTAGCACAGAACGGTCATAGCTCCCGTTATCCGTGCTCATAATTTGCTGGCGCGTGCCGTAATTGGCGCGGGTCGGATAAACCCAGGCTTCCCAGGTGGAATTGGGCATGACCGATTGCCGGGTATCTATGGCGGTGGAGACGTATTGATTGACGCCATTGAAGCTGAAAGCCTGGCCCACCATGCCGAACACGAACGTCACCCCGTTGACTGCGGTGCCGTTGTTCGCCCCCAGGTAATCTGTGGCGTCGCCCTCAGCCCGCCACCAGCTAACCATGCCGGACGGTAATGGGGCGCAGGTCTGAACGGACAGAACAGCGACGGCGCTGGTAATCGAGCCGACTGAATTGCTGACGATAACCTGGTAACTACCCGCATCGTTGGTTTGCAGGCTGGCAATGGTGAGATTGGTGGTCAGCGAGCCGCTGATCCGGCCATTATCGCTGAGGTTTGTGCTGTAAAACTGCCACTGATAAGACAGCGGCTGGGTCCCGCTTGCAACCACGCTAAAACCGGCCGTTGCGCCAACGAGGTTGGTGGTGTTCTGCGGCGGTGTGACGATCGAAGGGTCGGCTTTTAAAGATGTTGTGCCGAGTGCAAGTGCGCTAAACCATATTGCCGAGGATAGGAATCTTTCAAACCGGTTTTTGATGGGATTCATACTTCAGGGAAACGCTCGCAACAGGAAGCGGCAGAAACCCAAGGAACCCCAGGCCATTGTTCGCATCCTGAGACAAAAGAAGGCACGCCCTAATCGAGCCAGACATAAAGCTGACGCTCTGCAACGTCATGGTCATGGGTGAGCATGAGCGTTTTTGCCGGGATGTGTCAATAGGAGAAAACGATTGATGTCCGCGTGCTTGCCCTTGCGCGTTCTAAGCGTACAATACGCGCCTTGTGATGACTGACCGAAAGGCCTTGCGCCAGCAGATTTTGGAACTCGTGCGGCAATTCCAGGGCGCGGTTCCCGCCCGCAACTTTCAGCCTGGTGAAGACCTGGTGCGTTATGCCGGCCGGCACTACGACGAAGCCGAGATGGTCAATCTGGTGGATTCATCGCTGGATTTTTGGCTCACGGCAGGGCGGTACGCGGACGAATTCGAGGCAAGCCTGGCCGATTTTCTTGGCGTGAATAACGTGCTTCTGGTTAACTCCGGCTCTTCGGCGAACCTCGTAGCATTTTCCGCGTTGACTTCGCCGAAGCTCAAGGACCGCCAGGTCAAGCCCGGAGACGAGGTCATTACCGTCGCCGCAAGCTTCCCAACCACAGTCAACCCGATCATTCAGAATCGAGCGGTGCCGGTGTTTGTGGACGTGGAACTGGGCACGTACGTGCCCACGCTCGAAAAGATCGAAGCCGCCCTCAGCCCGAAGACCAAGGCGATCATGATCGCCCATACGATGGGGGTGCCATTCCCGGTTGGCGAAGTGCGCGAGATGTGTGATCGGCGTGGGCTGTGGCTGGTCGAGGACAATTGCGACGCTCTGGGCTCCCGGTACGATGGACGGCTCACTGCCACTTATGGCGATCTATCCTCCTTCAGCTTCTATCCCGCTCATCACATCACCATGGGCGAGGGCGGCGCGGTCGCTGTTCCGAACGATGATTTGGCGCGCATAGCCCGTAGTTTTCGGGATTGGGGGCGCGACTGCTATTGCGGCCCAGGCGAGAACAACACGTGCGGGGTTCGGTTCTCGCAACAATTTGGCACCTTACCATTCGGATACGACCACAAATACGTTTATTCGCACATCGGGTACAATCTCAAGGTCACCGATATGCAGGCGGCGATAGGGGTCGCCCAACTAAAGAAGCTCGATCAATTCGTGGCCGCCCGAAAGAGCAATCACGCGGCGTTGGCACAGGGCCTCAAAAAGTACGATCGCTACCTGCACCTGCCGGTCGCGCCTCCGAAGTCTGATCCCTCATGGTTCGGTTACGTGATCAGCCTGCGCCAGGACACGCCTTTCAAGCGCGCCGACCTGGTCAATGCCCTTGAAGCCGCCCGCATCGAAACCCGCAGCCTGTTTTGCGGCAACCTCCTGCGCCATCCGGCCTTTTCGAATATCGAACATCGCGTTGTCGGCCCGCTCACCAACTCCGATCTCATCACCACGCAAACATTTTTCATCGGAGTATTTCCGGGGCTGACGCCGGAGATGATCAAGCACGTGCTCCATACTTTTGACCGGTTTATGGAAACCCACGCCACATGACCTTCCATTTATGATTTATGATTTATGATTTTGCCGGACAGCAACGCACGTGGTGGGAGGTGCGCGTATTGTTAAATCATAAATCATAAATTATAAATCGTAAATTCCCCCCAATGAGTCAGCCGCGAAAAATTCGCTGTTCGGTCGCGTCTCTCACAGACCACGGCGGCCGGGTTTATACGCTTGAACTTGCGCCGGAAAGCCCCGTGCCGCGCTTTCGCGCGGGCCAGTTCCTCCATCTCACCGTGGACGACTACGATCCCTCCGGTTTTTGGCCGGAGTCGCGGGTTTTTTCTATCGCCAGCTCGCCATCCGAGCGCCGCCGCATCCGCATCTGTTTTGCTGTCAAAGGCCGCTACACGACCAAAATGGAAGAGGCCGTGAAGAATTCCAGGGAGGTCTGGATCAAACTTCCGTATGGAGACTTCTTTATTGGCGATTCAACCGAGGCCGTGCTGTTGTCCGGCGGCACGGGCATCAGCGCGTTCACAGCCTTTATTGAATCGCTGAAACCCGATGCGGCGAAGCCCGTCTGGCTGGTCTATGGCGCGCGCGAACCGGGGCTGCTGCTATTTCGCGATATGCTGCGGGAGCAGTACGCGAAGGTACCGAATTTTCATCTGCTGTTTTTTACGGAAGCAGGTTCAGAATCCCTAACTCACGAAGTCGCCGGGTGGTCACGGATACCGCCTTGCTTCTCAGGCCGAATTTCCCTGGACCAGCTCTGGCCGAAAATTCCTGCACCGGCTGAGAAGACGTTTTACCTCGCCGGCCCACCCATTATGCTTTCGACCCTCGGCGGGCATCTTAAAGCCCACGGCGTCCCGCCGGAGCGGATCAGGATTGATGCGTGGGAATAGAGCTGAATTTATGATTTATGAATTCTGAATTATGATTTGCAAGGGCTTTGGAGCGCCCCCCCCCAAAAAAAACAAGCCAAACTCAAGATTTATGATTTCGCTTCACCCGAAACTGGGCTCTGCAAATCATAAATCATAAATCATAAATTCCCCTCAGAAGTGTTTCATAATCTCCAGCCTTCCAGCCTTCGTTAAATCCGCGGGCACATTTTTAGCGATTTTGGCTCGCACTTGCGGTTCCAACTCCTCGATCAGTTGATGGACAATCTCCCGGCTGGCGGCCAAAAAGCAGCGCTCGAATTCCTTGTTTTTGGCCAGCGCGTTGACGCGTTGGGCAAGGCTGCGCACCAGTCGTTTGCGTTTTTCCAGTTCGATATTGTGCCGTTCACCGTCGGACATCGCCGCGCCATTAGGCCCGGCTGTGCCACGCGGAAATCGGCCAGACGAATCGCTAACCCAATCCACTAATTTTCCATGGGCTTCCGCGCTTGTGAATTCCTCGATAGGTTCCAGCCTGGGGTTTCGACTCAGTTCATCGCTGGTCAACCGATAAGCTTTCATGCATCCCAGGTCCGCTACGACGACTAGAGTACCGTTCTTCATAAAGCAATCTAGCACATCCGCCGGGGGAGAGCGTTAAAAGGTTAAAAAAGTTAAAACGTTAAAAAGGCGCGCAAATATCAACAGAGCGCCGCGTGAGGGCACGCGGCCTACAAGCCCGAAACGCTGCGCCTGTAGGCCGGGTGCCCTCACTCGGCGCCACGCAGCAAAATAACGAGGCCAGGAGGTCTTAGCGTTTCAACGCCTCTTCGAACTCCTTGACTGCCGCCTCCACCCCGGCCGGATGCTTCAGCAACGAAGTGCCCACCAGGATGGCATTGTATCCCATATCTCGAACCCGGCCCAGTTGCTCGGCCCTGACCCCGCTCTCCGCGACCTTAATCACATCGCTGGGCAAACTCTGCACTAGAGAAAACGTTTGCAGATCCACTGTAGGATCCGTCGCATCTCTGGCTGGCTTTAGACTTCCACGTTGCTTCAGCGCGTTGCTTGCTTCCGGCTTTGAACTTCGGGCTTCGGGCTTCGGGCTTCGGACTTCGGACTTCGAACCTTGAACTTTGAATTTTGAACTTCGGAAGTTCCTGCTATTCACGCCATACAGGCTCGCTCCCGCTGGAACTTTCCCAATCTCTTCGCGGTCATGCACCTCGAATAGCGCGTCCATGCCCAACTCCCGCGTCAGCTCAAATAAACCCTTCATTCGGGCGCTTTCCAGCACACAGGCCATCAACAGAATCGCATCCGCCCCAAACGCCCGGGCCTCGTACACCTGATATTCATCGAAAATAAAGTCCTTCCGGAGCAAGGGTTTGTTGGTCAGCCGCCTTATCCGCGCCAATTCCTCGATTCCCATTCCGAAATGCGTGGCATTAGTCAACACGGACAAAGCTTTTACTGCCGGACTGTCCGCATAAGCCTGGGGCGCTTTCTCAAAATTCTCGCGCCGCATCTCGCCTCCGCTCGGAGAGCGTTTCTTGACCTCTGCAATAAGGCCAAATCCTTTTCTCAGCGTCTCGCCGAATGACCGCACGGACGCAGTGTCCTGAATCATCTTTTTTAGGTCTGTAAGAGTTCGTTTCGCCCTGGCCGCGGCGATTTCGGCTTCCGTGCTTTTGATGAAACCCTCAAGAAACGACATTGCCCCACACTCAACACCAGGGTACGCGGTTTTTCAAGAGATTCCTGTCCCGCGACTTGATTCCGAGCCGCTACACTCCGTCCGTTTCGTGTTTCGATCCGCTCCGCGTTTTCAGTAACCTGCGTCTGAAGCCCTGCTCAAGGCCCGCCTGCGGGACGCCTGGTGGAGGCGCAGCTTTAGCAATTGGAACGGTCAGGCCTGGGGAGGAGGACGTTGGTCGGGAACACATGAACTGGTGAGCGAAGAAATCGAAGAATGACACCTCACCAGTACACAAAAAAGCCGGACTTTCGGTCCGGCCTCTTTGCCACATTCTACACAAGAACAAATCTAAATCACTGTGGAAAGAATACCCGATTCCGGAAATGCTGCATGTCACCAATTGTGGGGACAGGAGATTGCGGGATGAGAGTAGGGTCAAAGGCCGAGAGAGGCTGCTTGCCTGGCCTTCCGAATGACCGGTCAATGGTGACGGAGCGCGGGTGTCCTCACCCAATGCCACTTGGATTTGGCACGTTCGCTCGCTAAACCCTTGTCCTGGAGGTACATACGATAATAGCCCAACGCTTCAGCGTTGGGTAAAACTAGAGGTCAGCGTTATCTTTGTTCCTTCGCGCCTTTGTTGTTCATGCCCAGCTCTTGATCTCCCCCGGGCCGCCGGTAACCCTTGAGATCCAACGTCACGTGCGTATAGCCGATTTGGCGCAGGGTGCCAGCTATTTTGGACGAAACTTCCCCTTCCAGGAACCGGTGCATCTCGCCAGGACCGACCTCGATCCGTGCCAGACATGGAACTACCGCCACAGAGGAGACAGCAGGCTTCACCGCGGCCGATTGCCCATTAGCTGGCTGTTCAATTGGCAATTGGAAATTGGCCATTGGCAATTCATGGTGCCTGACCCGAACATCATAAAAGCCCAAATCGCGCAGGACGTTCTCGGCCTGTTCGATCATCGCCAGCTTTCGTTCCGTGACTGGTTCGCCATGGGGAATACGAGAACTGAGGCAAGCCATCTGTGGTTTATCAGCCGTAGGCAGGCCGAGTTGGGCGGAAAGTTCCCGAATTTCAGCCTTGGTGAGCCCCGCTTCTTTGAGGGGCGCCCGCACCTGGAACTCGGCCGCCGCCTGGGCGCCAGGACGAAAATCCGCCACATCGCTCGCGTTTTCGCCGTAAGCGATCACTGCGAACCCTTCGGCGCGGGCCAGGGGTTCCAGTTCAGTGAAAAGCTCGTGTTTACAGAAATAGCAGCGGTTGTTCGGATTAGCCAGGTAGCTCGGGTTCTCAAATTCCCGCGTGCGCACTACGCGGACTGGGAAGTGGAATTGTTCGCCAAGGTTTAAGGCCTGCTCAAGTTCACGCCGCGGCAAGCTGGGCGAGTCCGCAATGGCGGCCAGGCTCTTGTCACCTAACACCTCCCGCGCCACATGTGCTAGAAACACGGAGTCCACGCCCCCCGAATAGGCCACGAGACACGAGCCGTAAGACCGCAGCAGGCCCCGGAGACGTTCGAATTTGTCCGATAACACAATGAAAAAATGCCATATGAAACACCAAACACCAAATACCAAACATCAAAGACCAAACTTCCTGACCGAAGCTTGGGCACTATATAGCCGCGCATAAATAAATAGACATTTACCATTCAAAAAAAGGGGCGGAGTAAGCCTTCGATTCGTTC
>PSRM01000041.1 GCA_003176045.1 Verrucomicrobiota bacterium
CCCACCCCGAATTGAACGGGGATCAACGGTTTAGGAAACCGCTGCTCTATCCATTTGAGCTATGGGGGCAGAAGCCCTCGAAATCTGCCATCTTCAGCCGTCGTTGCAAATGAGATTCACGTTGTATGATCTTGTGCGGAGCGGATCTTGAAAGCACCTGCTTCCTGCCTGGAACACATCCCCAAAGCGCCGGGTGAGGGCACCCGGCCTACAGGCGCAATGCCGTGGACATGTAGGCCGGGTGCCCTCACCCGGCGCGCACGAAGGGAAATGTCCGGGTATCGTTGAAGTTCAGCGACGTTACGTTGCCACCGGTGGTGAAGATAGGTCCGGATCGAGGGGAGTGGGAGTATCCGGTGTACTGCGAGGATTGATAGTTTATGGCAATGTTAGCTGCGTGAACCGTCGTGTCGGCGATTACCCAAGCGCATATCACAGCGTTAACGGCTTTCATCCCGCCATTATGGCGAAATGCCGGCTTTGCGGAATTGAAGGGGGTCGAGAGCAAGCTATTCCGGGTAAGACCCGAACACCATTCCTGATTCCATTGAGGGGGACTGTCCAATAACCGAGGCCCCGGATCACGCGAAGCAACGCGCACCCGAGGAGAAGCAGTATCCAGACGGAAGGCTCTGGAACCGGTTGGATGGCAACGTACACCGGCCCGGTATAATAGCCGTTGAAAAAGACTGAGCCAACGCCGGTTGGGGTGTATTTCATTATCCTCCCGTATGTCGGACCGCCCCACTGATCGGCGACAAAGAGATTCCCCGCGCTGTCAAAAGCAAGCCCCGACGGATCAGCGAGCCCAGTAGCAAAGACCGAGCCCGCCCCCTGTGCTGTGAATTTTTCAATACTCCCACCGCCATAATTCGCAGCATAGAGGTTGCCCGCACTGTCAAAGGCGAGTCCAATTGGCCCTGTAAGCCCAGTATTGGCGAACACCGAACCAACACCCGCCGGGGTGAATTTCTCGATGGTGTTGGCTCCATTATTGGCTGCGTAGAGGTTGCCCGCACTATCAAAGGCCAGGCCATAAGGCGCCCTCAAACCAGTATTGGCGAACACGGATCGGACGCCGGCAGGAGTGTACTTGTAAATCGTATTCGCGACGTAGTCCGCCTCATACAAGTTGCCAGAACTGTCGAATGCCAGGCCCTCCGGATATGCGAGTCCGGTGGCAAAGACCGAACTAGAGCCACTCGGCGTATATTCAATGAGCGATCCGGAGGAGTAGGAAGCAACAAAGACATTGCCCGTGCTATCCACCGCGGTGCCTCGCGGGTGGGCGGGATAAGCAAACACCCCAAAGTAAGTGCCGGTGAATGAGTCAAAGCTGTCAACTGTGCTGTTGTTCCAGTTTGAGACATAGATGATATCCGCATGGGTAAGGGTGGGGCCAGGAAAGGAAAAGAGGAAGATCAGCAACAATATTGCTTGCCCCCAGCGCTTAGGGGGACCAATGCAAGGATTGGGCTTCATGCAGACATTATGGCGAAGTGCCGGAATCTGTCAAGGGGAATTGAGCAGAGATACGGCATCACAAACCTCCTGCGGATAGCGCACACCGGCGCCGACCAAAACGCACTTCAAATCGAGTGAGTCGAACATTCAGCTTTAGGAATTCAGCCGGGTCATTGCCGCCTTCTCCAGTTCGGAAAGTATATCCTCAAGGCGATCACTATCCGCCTTTCTCCATTGACTTTTCAGAGCATCCACTGTCGCGGCGTAACGGTCAGCGCCGACATCACGCAGAGAAATGAGCAGTAAAGAAAGCAGAAAAACGAATTGCTCGTGTCTGGGTGCAGGAAGGGGCACCTGGTTGCGCAGCTCGCAGCAACGAAAAATTAGTTTCTCCAACCATTTGAGATATTCCGGCAATCGTTCAGGTGTGATGTCGCGCCTTGCACAGCCGGCGAAGCCCGCCTCATGCATAGGGGCTTCTCCTCGTGCCAAAATTTCCCACGCCAATTCGAACATCTCAAAGGCCAGGCGCTCGCGGGTTCTTGGAAAGCGTTCCAATTCCTTGTCGACGTATTGAGCTGCCGGCTTATCTACGGCATTAAGGACAGCTAACTGGTGTGCTTGCAAGTACTCCGACGCAGTGATGTGCTCCACATCTGTGGGCAGTGGTTTGGTTGCCGGAAGATTGTACCTCTTTTGGCGCTCACTCTCCTCAATTCCGTAACAAGGATCACACAGATGCTTTTCGGTAAGCACAGCCGCCATTCCTTCCACTACACTCGCGTGAACCGTCGCTTCTGCTTTTCCACATTGTTCACACAGCATAATCAGAATCGACGAGTCAGATCACTCTTATCTCGAAGGAGACAATCCAGATCTCCAACTGCTGAAACCTCGAGCGCAGGCGAGGTTTTAGGCGTTCAAAAAATAAAGTGTTTTCCGGCGTGTCCTCCACATCAACACAGATCCGCACATTTTCATCCTCAAAAGTTTGGCCCTGTTGAATCCAAGTGCCTTGGAACGTTTCAGGAAAAAAGCTGCAAGCGCCGAATTGCTCCACCAACTCTTGCCGCGTGACCATGAACGCCGCGGCGCCTACTGGCTTGCCGTCATTATACCGGGTTGGCAAGTAGATCTCGTAGCGTCTGTGTGACATCGTCCTGGTTGAGTTCCTGAACGATTTTATGCGCAACCTTTTGCTCTTTAAGCCAGCCCACAGCGGGCAAAGGCAGGATGAATGTTCCATCCCTCAGGCATGTCACCCTGGCTCGGCGCATAAGCCCTACCAGGGCCTTTCCAGCCTCTTCGTCCGAAGGAAATTCAACTTTGACGAACTTCACGTTTGGAAAAATACTCCACGTTCGCTCCATGGTCAACGACCACGCCTGGCGTCAGAAACAAATCCCGCATTCTTGAAGCCATCGATCGCCTGCTTGGTCAGCTTCTCCAATTCTTTGAACAACGCCTCATCCTGGCTTTTGAAGTTAAAACACGACTTCCCCTGCATTCTTGCTTTCAACTCTTTGGAAACGCCATCCAGAAGCTTCGGGTTACCATAAACCCCCATGAGGTGATAGCTCACGTAGCCTTTGCCAATCTGCACCCATGCAACCGGCATTATGGGTTTCTTCATTTTGCCGCCCCAGGCCTTGAGCGCCGCCGGCCCGACGCCGCCCGCCAGTCCATAATAATCGGGACGGTCGCCGCGCACCGACAAGTTCCCTGCGTGCCTCTTCAGAATTTCCCGCAGCCTCTGGAATATTGGCTCGAATTCGGGTCGCATAAAATGGCTTTGCTCCTCTGCATCTTTGCGCGTTGGCGCAAAAACTCAAGCCTTACTTGCTTACTTGCAGCCCGACAGCCCGAAGGCCGAAAAGCAGGCGAATGCGAGCGCGTGGTGAACCGGCGACCATCCTCAAAGGCCACCCTCCGCGATCCCGATTCAGGTTGTGGCGAAGAACGGGTCCTGAACCAGCTTCGGTTAGACGCCCTCGTACAATTCGCCTACCGACAATTCCAGGCCGAGAGACTTCAATCCAAGGCGCCCCGTCCCGCCAATCGTCTTTTCCTGTGCCCAGTTACTTACACGGCGAAAAATAATCGCTTCAGGCGTATCCTGGGCAGTCAAGACGTACTCATCGAGTGAATCCAGTGTAGTGTATGCAAGGAACTTCTCGCGCCGATCTATCCTCTCGGTGCTTTCAGATAACACCTCAATGATCAGTTTTGGGAATTGCACAATCCGAGGGTGCGTGTCACGAGGGTCGCACGTTACTACAATGTCTGGATAATAGAAGTATTCGTCGCCGCGAATCTGCAAATTAACACGCACCCCACTCATATAGAGTTTGCAGGGGTTTTTGAGCCGATCGCGAATCGCCGCGGCAAGATTCAGGCAAATCGTATTATGTGCGCGTGTTTCCCCGGCCATCGCATAGATCATTCCGCCTAGATACTCGTGGCGGACTTCGCTTGCCTCCTCGGCTGCGAGATAGTCTGAAACGGGCATATACTCGGTTCGCTCGGCTGCCTGCATAGTTTAGAGTTTCGCGAAGATTCCAGGAATTAGCAAGTGAGCGCTAAGCACAACTCGTTGAAAGGCCCTGATCGTGGCGAAGGACGGCTCCTGAGCGGGCGAAGTTTTTGGAGTGATTTGAGCGCTACCGATAGCCGGGAGTCGTTGGGGAGCGGGTGGCGGAAACGTTAAAACCCCGTAGGGGTGCCCTGTTTATAGCACCCGCGCGCTGATAACGCTTGCCAAACCCCGGAGGGGTGACCTGATCGACCTTGCAGAGGCGAGCGCCTTTGAGAGGTCACCCCTACGGGGTTTGGTGACTTGAGGGCGTCGGCCGTGCTATAAACAGGCCACCCCCACGGGGTTTCGGACCACTTCAGCTTTTAAGGGCACGGATTGATGGCCACCGACCGATAGAATTGTTGCAAGGCGGAGTTGGAAACCGTGATCTGCCAGTACCCATTAGTATCTGTGACTGTGTTTGTGCTGCTGGCCAATGCCGACCAGGTGCCGCCAAGCACATTCGTGTTTCCTACAACATAATACGACGCCTGTGGCGTGCCGAGGAAAGTCAATGTGAAGGTGCCATTTCCATTTGGCGAGATGCCCAGCAGCACATTGGTCTGGCTGCATAAGCCTGAGTTGGAATTGGAGGCAGTCACGGCGTAATCGGCTGTGCCGTTCCCCACATCCGCACCGTTGTAGCCTTTGACGTGCAGATACCATGCTCCGGCAGTCGTGGGAACTGTTGTGATGGTGCTGCTAGACCACTGGGTCTCGGTATCTGTCCACGCGTGAGTGGGCGCCATGTCCCATGCATAGCGATAGTACTGGAGCGTACCCGGACCGAAACCGCCAATTGCCGTCCACACCACGTTGCTGCCGGCTTGGGGAGTCGAGGTGCTCGGTGTCACGCTGCCTGGGCCGGGCGCAACGGAAAGCGTCCAGGCCACAGTCGAGCCCACGGCGGGAGTCGTGTTGTGCCAATTGCCGCGCAGACCACTGTTGTTGTCCCAGGCTGAAAGCGCGTAGGAGTAAGACGTGTTTGCCGCAAGCCCAGTATCATTCACGGACGTACCTGTGACCCATCCGGATATCGGCGAGCTGTTCCGATACAGTTGCACAGCGACATCGCCCACTCGATACCAATTCTGCGAATCCTGATTGCCGGAGCCACCCGCAGACTCGGTGCTTCCCGCCGCGACGTTCACGCCCTGGTCCAACGGAATGGCAAAGCCTAAATCAATTTCGGACGTGCTGGCAGCAGTCACGCTCGAAAAATTGGGGTTTTGCGGCGCGACGTTGTCCACATAAACATCAAAGTACCTGCCGTAGTTGCCAGAGTCCTGAAACCGCGAGCCGCCCGTGGCGCCGCTGTTCTGGAAAGAAGTTCGGCCTGAACGGCTGACCGCAAAAAAGTACATGCGCCGATGCCCGGTTACGCTTGTCATAGAGTGCGACCAGCTTGCGGCTGTCGGGGCGCCCGAAACGTCGGCGTAGTTCGAGTCGGCGTTGCCCAGGCCGTAACCCCATTGATATTGCATCGTCCGCCAGTAAGGCACTGGCCCCTGGCCATTCGAGGCGCCGTTTGCGTTCACGATCGAGCTGTTCCCGTAGAAAACCTGGCCGTTGGTCGGGCCGCTCGTGCCGTAGAAATTGTTGACTACGATCTGTGGATACCAGTTGTCCTGCTCGTAACCGGCGCTAAAACCTCCGTAGCGGTCGGGCTGCATGATGATGTTGGGTTCGACCTGATGAAAATCAGTGCCATTGTGCAGGCTGATCACTCCACCGGAGCTACTGCTCCCATTGTGGACTTTGAAGAGTACTCGGTTCCATCCGCCGGCAAAGCCGGTCGGCAAAAAGCGGTCCTGGTCCCAGGTTAACGTTCGAGCAGTATTGTTGTCGGCAATCAACGTGCCGTTGAGCCAGATGCGGTCTCCATCCTCGGAGCCGACACCCCATTGCGGACCCGCGCCAATCGTATTGACCCAAGCGAACGCATAGGCATCACAGTTGGTGCAGTTGTTGTTGCCGTTCTGGCCGGCGTTGCCCATGAAGTTCAGGTAGTTGGGATAGGTGCCTGAGCCGGGCGAGGTATTCGTCCCGCAATCACCGGTCTGCACGCGATAAGGCGTATGCCCGCCATAGAGATTGTTTGCGAAATAATTTCCGTGCGTTGTGTCGAGGGCCCCATAAACGTAGAGGCCGCTCTCGCCGAAGGGATTATTGAAACCGCTGCCGACGGTAGCGACACCCAGCGAATTGCCGTAACCGCCGAAAGTGACCCAATCGTTCAAATAAACCCACTTATCACCGTACATGCGGATTTCGCGTCCGGCGCTGTAGGCTGAGCCGCAAACAGTGCCACAACTTCCGCCGTTCACATCCTCATCGGCGTTCCGGTAAATACCGTTGTATTGATAAACGTCGGCGACCTCTGAATCGAGCACGGCCTGCCAGCTACAAGTGTGGGTGCAATCGTTCCAGGTGCTCGTTGGCCCGGAGGGCGAACCCGCCTGGTTCAGAAAGTGCATCGTCAGAAGAGAGTCTGCCTTCGAAGCGGTATTGGCCCAGTCCATGTGGATATAACCCCGTCCATTCCAATGAAAACCGGGGTTGAAAGTCATATTAAATCCACGGGCTGCGCAACTCGACAGATGGCTAAGGACATACCAGTAAGTTCCGCAATCGGTGCTCGTTGACCAGGTTCCCCCAAAGCTGGTGGGTGTGATGTCCGAATTGCCCCACCAGGTGCCACCGGACGTGCCCACGACATTGACTTTGATTGTGTTGGTGGTGGCGTCGCCAAAAGGCGTCGAGCCCTGAATCATTCGCCAGGCGAACGGTGTATTGCCCCAGGTCAGCGGGGCGGTGGCGGTGAAAGTGAACGTTGCGTTTTGGCCGGGGTTCACCGGGGAGGACGCCAGATTCACCCGGCTCATGCCCCACGTCGTGTTGTCCTGAGGACTCTGTGATCCCAACTGGTATGGAGTGGGCGCGCCGTTGGTCCAAACCGTTCCTCCGATGTTGTTCATCATGATCGTGGCAGTGAAAGTTTGGCCGGTGATGACACTGCTCGGAATGCCGCTGTTACTGACAAGTTTAGCGTTGTTCACGCCCACCGAGATACTCCTTGAGAACGTGTCGCCGAAAGGGGTTGTGCCTTGAATCAGACGCCAGGCAAAAGTGTAGGTGCCCGGCGTAGTGGGCGCGGTCGCGGAGATGGTGAAGGTGGCGTTGGCGCCGGGGCCGATGGGCGATGAAGGCAAGCTCACTCGGCTGAGGCCCCAGGTCGTGTTGTCCTGCGGGCTTTGCGAGCCCAATTGGTAAGGAGTCGCGCCGGTGTTAGTCCAGGCATTGGCGCCGACGTTCTCCATGGTGATGGTCGCGGTAAAGGCTTGGCCGGGCAACACGCCGGTGGGCACACCGCTGCTGCTGGCGTAAAGCGCGCCATTGCCAAAGGGTCCGCCGATCACGAGCGTCTGCTGAAGGTTGGTGTAATAGCCGTTGAACACGTCGCCATCCACGCAACCCGAAATGCCGGCCACCGATGTGCAATCGCTGTATTGCCAGCAGGTCCAGTTGGACCAGGGCGTGATGGGGCTGGGCGCGCCCGTTTGCGGGTTGGGGCTGGTCGGCCACTCAGCGATCCACGCATACCACTGGTTTGCGACCGAGCTGTTCATCCAGGTTCCCGCGCGCGAGGAGGAGATATAGATCAGAGGCTTAATGACCACGCCACTTTGCCAGGCCAGGTTCGTGAGCGTCTGGCACCATGCGTTCACCCACGCCGAAAGTGAAGCTTGGGTATAGCCAGTGGTCGAAGCCTCCACGTCGAGCATCGGCATCAAATACTTGCCGCCGCCCTGAATGTAATTGTGCGCCACCTGCCAGAACCATCCCGCCTCAGCGGCAGCACCCGTTGTGTTCGTGTTGAGGTCGTACCTGGCGAAATGATAGGCGCCCATAAGCACTCCGTTTGCGGTGGCGCCGGCTTCGTTGGCCGTGAAATAGGGGTCGGTGTAGTAATTAGTGCCGCCTTCTGTCGCCTTGGCCACCGCGAATTTGATCCCGGAGCCATTATAGACATTCGACCAGTCTATGGTCAGTTCGTAGTGCGAAACGTCTATCCCCAGTGGCCGTTGGGCCAGTGTGGATAGAGGCAAGAAGGCGATCAGAAGACAAGCGAGCGCCAGTTTCACATAGTCCCGCAGGGACGGCAGGTAATAGCCCAGCGTTTCAACGCTGGGTTTGAGCCGCGATGAGGAATAAGTCCCGGTAGGGACGGCAGAAAAATGGCCCCTTCTGTCATTGTATGCATCTTGATACTGCCATCGTGCAGGAGCGCGGCATTTATGCCGCTTCACCGTCCAGAGCGCGATGAACGCGCCTGATAAGCCGGGCGCGTCCCTGCGTTCGGGGCGTGAAGCGGCATAAATGCCGCGCTCCGTGCCCCCAGCGTCCGCTGCCAACCGGAGTGGTAATATCATGCGCCCTCTGTCGTCCCTGCGGGACTTATTCCACTCGCGAGGATAAACCCAGCGTTGAAATTGAAACGCTGGGCTATTTTCTGTCATCCCTACGGGATTATAATGTATCACGATGCGCCTCCCGCCTTAATTCCAAAACGCAACGAACTCACCGGCTCAGGGGCACGGCGTGATCGCCACCGAACGATAGAACTGTTGCAAAGCGGAGTTCGAAACCGTGACCTGCCAGAATCCATTCGTGTCGGTCACGGTGTTGGTGGTGGCCGCCAACGGTGTCCACGTGCCTCCACCAAAATTCGTATTTCCCACGACGTAGTAGGAGGCCTGTGGCGTGCCCTGGAAAGTCAAAGTGAAGGTCCCGTTCCCGTTGGCCGCGATGCCCAATAGCACATTGGTGTGGCTGCACGAACCCGAGCTGGAACTGGACGCGGTGACGCTGTAATCGGCAGTCCCATTGGCAGCGTCCGCTCCGTTGTATCCTTTTACGTGCAGATACCACGTCCCGGCCGCCGTCGGGACGGTCGTGATCGTTCCGCTCGACCACTGAGGCTCTGAACCCGTCCAACTGTGGCTCGAAACCGTGTCCCATGCGTAACGATAGTACTGCAGCGTGCCTGGGCCGAACCCGCCCACCGCGGTCCAAACCACGTTGCTGCCGGCTTGCGGGGTCGAGGTGCTCGGAGTCACGCTGCCTGGTCCGGGCGCAACGGACAGCGTCCACGCCACAGTCGAGCCCACGGCAGGAGTCGCGTTGTGCCACGAACCGCGCGAGTTACTGTTGTTGTCCCAGGCCGACAGCGTGTATGTGTACGATGTATTCGCAGTGAGGCCAGTGTCATTCACGGTCGTGCTGGTGACCCATGCAGAAATCGGCGAGCTGTTTCGATACACCTGCACACCAACGTCGCCCACAATATACCAGTTCTGCGCATCCTGGTTGCCCGAACCAGCGGCGCTTTCGGTGCTGCCGGGTGCGGTATTCACGCCCTGGTCCAACGGAATCGCGAAACCGAGATCAATCTCGGACGTACTTGCAGCAGTAACGCTTGAGAAGCTCGGATTTTGCGGCGCCACGTTGTCCACATACACATCGTAATACCGTCCATAATTACCAGCGTCCTGGAACGTTGAGCCGCCTATAGCGCCGCTATCCTGGAACGAGGTCCGGCCGGAGCGGCTGACGGCGAAAAAGTAGAGGCGACGATGGGCCGTTACGCCCGAGACCGAGTGCGACCAACTGGCGGCGGTCGGCGTGCCCGAGACATCCCCGTAGTTGGAGTCGGCGTTGCCAAGGCCGTAGCCCCAGGCATATTGCATCGTCCGCCAGTAAGGCACAGGGCCCTGGCCGCTGGACCCGCCATTGGCAGTCACAGTTGTATTGTTCCCGAAGAAGACCTGCCCATTGGTCGGACCGCTCGTGCCATAAAAATTGGTCACCACAATCTGCGGATACCAATTGTCCTGCTCGAAGCCCGTGCTAAAGCCGCCATAACGGTCTGGTTCCATGAGAACATTCGGCTCGATGCGATGAAAATCGGTGCCGTTGTGGAGGCTGATGACACCGGAGAAACCGCTGCCGCCGTTGTGTACTTTGAATAGCACCCGGTTCCAACCGCCGCTGAAGCCTGTGCCTGGATGAATGCGGTCCTGGTCCCAAACCATGCCTCGGGCCGTGTTATTATCGGCGATCATCGTGCCGTTAAGCCAAACCCGGTTGCCGTCATCGGAGCCGATGCCCCATTGCGGCGCTGCACCGATGGTATTGACCCAGGCGAAGGCGTAGGCGTTGCAGTTGTCGCAGTTATTGTTGCCGTTGAGCCCCGCGTTGCCTTTGAAGTTCAGGTAGTTGGGATAGCTGCCTGAACCGGGAGACGTATCCGCGCCGCAGTCTCCGGTCTGCACACGATACGGCGTGTAGCCGCCGTAAAGATTGTTCCCAAAATAATTGCCGTGAGTCGTATCAATGGCGCCGTACACATAGACGCCGGCTTCACCGAAGGGCGGGGACCAATTCACATCCGAAACGCCCGCGCTGGCGCCGAACCCGCCGAAGGTGACCCAGTCATTGAGATAAACCCACTTGTCACCGTACATGTGGATTTCGCGCCCGGCGCTGGGTTGAATGCCACAGACACTTCCGCAGCCGCCGTTGGAATCCTCATCGGCGTTGCGATAGAGCCCATTGTATTGATAGACGTCAGCCACTTCTGCGTCCAGGGCGGGCTGCCAACTGCAAGTATGAGCGCAATCATTCCAGGTGCCGGTTGCGCCGGAGAGCGCCCCGGCCGAATTACGATAGTGAAAGGTGACGGCCGTGTCGGCTTTGGCGCCTGCATTAACCCAGTCCAAGTGAATGTAACCGCGGCCATTCCAATTAAATCCGCAGTTGAAGGTCATGTTAAACCCGCGTGCCGCACAACTGGTAAAATGGCTGAAAATGTACCAATAATTCCCGCAGTCGGTCGTGGTTGCCCAGCTTCCTCCAAAGCTGGTCGGCGTGATGTCCGAGTCGCCCCACCAATAGCCGCCGGACGTGTTCGGGATCGTCACGTTGATAGTGGTCGAAAAGATGTCGCCGAATGCCGACGAACCCTGAATCATCCGCCAGGCGAAGGTGTTGTTGCCACTGGTTTGCGGGGCGGTCGCCGTGAACGTGAAGGTGGCATTTTGACCCGGAGCAACCGGCGAGGACGGCATGTTCACACGGCTTATTCCCCAGATGGTATTGTCCTGGGGGATTTGTGATCCCAATTGATAGGGGGTCACGCCGGTATTCGTCCATGTAGTGCCACCGCTGTTGTTCATCGTAATCGTCGCGGTGAATGTCGCACCCGTCGTCACGCTGCCCGGTATCCCGCTGCTGCTCACGTATTTGGCGCCGTCGCCCACATTGATGGTGGTCGAGAACGTGTTCCCAAAAGGTGTGTTGGTCGCGATCATTCTCCAGGCAAACGTATAGACCCCGGGCGTCGTCGGCGCTGTGGCATTGAAGGTGAACGTTGCGTTGGCCCCGGGCGCGATTGGGGAGGAAGGCAAATTGACGCGGTTCAACCCCCAGGTAGTATTATCCTGCGGACTTTGCGAACCCAATTGAAACGGCACACTGCTGTACCAGCTCGTTGCCCCGCTATTGTTCATCGTGACAGTGGCAGAGAACGTGGCGCCGGGCAATACGCCGCTCGGCACGCTGCTGCTGACGACAGTGGCCTGGTTGCCCGCGCCGCCAATCACCAGCGTGCTAAGTAACTGAGACGACGTGCCGTTGAACACATCGTGATCCACATTGCCGGAGAACCCCGGATAGGAACCAGTGCTCGTGTATTGCCATGCGGTCCACACGCCCGAACCCCATACCGCGTCGCCGGTGCAAACCGTCCAGGGCGTGCTGGTTTGCGGGTCAGCGCCGTTGTAATCGGCAATCCAGCCGTACGAGTAGGATTGGACACCCGTGTTCAGATGGCCGGCGTTGCAGGCGCTAACGTAAATCATAATTTTCGGGATCGTGACCCCCGCCCCAGACGCCGAACCCTCCACATCGCCGGCCCATTGCTGTATCCACTGGGTCAGGCTGCTGGCGCCAATATTTCCATTAAAAGCTGTGCCTTCGACATCAGCCATCGGCAGCATGCTCTTGCCGTCGTTTTTGATGTAGCCCCCGGCGAAACCCCAGAAGTAACTCGCCTCCGTGCTGGCGGCCAGTGACTCCGGATGGATGAAATCGTAGGCGCCCATATACACCCCCGCGGCTTTGCCGTTGTTCATATTACCGGCGAAGTAGGCGTCCTGGTAACCGTTGCCCTCCGTGGCTTTGGCCCAGGCGTAGGCGATGCCTGCACCGTGGGCGCTCGACCAGTTAACCGATCCCTGATAACTGGACACGTCCACACCCAGCGGCCTCTGGCCCAGGGCGCTTCCCACGCCGCACGCCAGCACCAGACTTATAAAGGCCGAGCGGAGGCAGGGTTTGGAAGGCATCCAGGTCGTTCGGGGCGTGGATCGTATTTTCATAGCAAACGCAGAGGTCAGGGGGCGAGGTAACATGATATTACCTCAAATAACTTATGTGGCATGTCGTTCAGCCCCCATATTACGCTTAGACAAAGCATTTTTACAAGCTAAATCTTGACGCCGCGGAGCGCCGAATTCCAATTCGGCGCGAAGAAAAATCGCTCTGATCAAATCGGAATCGGATTTTTAATCAGAGCCTCACTATCTGCGCTGCTATCTTCTATCTTCCATCTTCTATTTCCCCGCCTGCCACTTCTGCATTTGCTTCCTGTACCATTGCTTCTGGTCCGGGCGCTGATCCTTGGAGGGAACATTTGGCTGAGTGATGCATGGGGCGTTCTCGTCCAGGTAGGGGGTGGTCACCGGGCCGGGACGCCAGGCCTCGATGGCGGCGGTAAGCCGGGCAATTTCCTGTTTGCACTGAGCGTCCTGGATGCGGTTGGTCATTTCGAGCGGGTCGCTGGTGAGATCAAAGAATAGCCGTCGCTCAACCGCCGGCCACCAGAGAAGCATGTGATTGCGTGTGCGCGCCATGATGCAGCCGTCCCCGGCTTCACAAAAAACGATGTCGCGCCCGGCGCCCGGCGCCAGCAGGTTTTCGCCCTTCATTCCAGTCGAAGGCGCCAATCCAGCAGCGCGCAAAATGGTCGGAGCCAAATCGGTATTGCTGACGAGTGCATCTGAAACGGAACCTTTTGGCTGTTTGCCGGGAGGTCGAACGAGCAATGGCACCCTGGCCAGCGGATCGTACATGTGGTTGCCCTTCAGCAGCAGATGGTGGAAGCCAAGATACTCTCCGTGATCGGCGGTCATGACGATGAGCGTCGAGTCGTAGAGGCCTTTCTTTTTCAGCACTGAAATTATGCGCCCGATTTGAAAATCTATCTGGGAGATGGTCGCGTAATAGAAAGCCGTGCACCTGCGAGCCGCCGCTTCATTCAGGTCACGATAATCAAAGTAGCCTCGGCCTTGCTTTAGGTCCTGCGGGAGCGGCTCGGAAGTCCAGCCTGGCAGCAAATTCATTTTGCCTGGGTCATATTTCCCGGCCCACGAACTCGGCGGATCAAACGGATGATGCGGCTTGATGAAACCGACCATGAGCAGGCTCGGTTGGCCGCGTTCCCATTTTTCCAGCGATTCCACTGCGCGATCACCGATCCACGTGGTGCTGTGATGGCGCTCGTCGAGATTGGAGGGCATGGCGCCGAAGGTTTTCCAGTATTCGGGTCGGGCGCTTTTGCGGAATTCTTGTTCCTGGTCTTCGAGGTCGCCGGCATCCACCAGGCCGAGCCCGCGCAAATAACGATGATAATCATCATCCCAGCGTCCCGGCCCATTCTGTTCAGCCAATTCCAGTTCGCTCAATCCGAAGTCGGCATAGGTCGGCGTGAAGTGCATTTTTCCAACCGCCTTGGTTTTATAGCCGGCCTGGCGCAGGAGAGCGGGAAAAGTGGCCGTCCCCGGCGGCAAGGTGCAATGATTATTCCAGCCGCGATGTTCGTGAACGGGCAACCCGCTGAGCAAAGAGTAGCGCGAAGGCGTGCAAACGGGGAAGGCACAGAAACAGTTGTTAAAACGAACGCTCTCGGCCGCCAGCGCATCCAGGTGCGGCGTTTTCACCTGGGAATTTCCATACGCCCCCAGGCAATCCGCTCGCAACTGGTCCGCGATGATGACCAGGATGTGCGTGGCGCGCGGAGCGGGGTTTGGGGAGCTTTCAGCACCGAGGCAGACGTTCGGAACAAGCAGAGACAACAGCGCGCAGATCCAAAGCGGCGGAATACGCCGCACTCCAAACGCTTCGCGAGTTCCTGCGCGCATCCGGCCTCGCGAAGCGTTTGGAGTGCGCGGCGTTCCCGCGCTTTCGTTTTGACGTAAGTTCGGCAGATACGCGCTCACTTAGTTAACTTAATTAACTCAATTATCCCAGTTAACTTCGAGGCGGAAGCGCCGTTTCTTCCGCTCGTCGTCTGGTGAACCTGTGATATCGGTCATACCCAGCCTCACGAGCCAGCCTCATTGCTTTATTGAAATCCGCTCCCACTTCGCCCGGCGCATGCGCGTCCGAGCCAAACGTGATCGGAACCTCGTGTTCGGCCGCCAGGCGTAGAATGTGAAGGCTGGGATAAATCTCGCGGCAATCCTTGCGCAGGCCCGCGGTATTTAACTCGATCGCCGTCCCGCTGCGCTTTGCAGCTTCGAGAAAGCGGATGAAAAGCGGCTCGCAATCCTCCTTCGGATAAAAGCAAAACTTCTTACACAAGTCCGCATGCCCAATGATGTTGAACAAGCCCGATTCCGCCGCCAGGGTCAATCGCTCGAAGTAAGCGCTCCAGACCTCATATGGCTTGCGCCGTTTCCACTCCGAAATCGCCTGAGGGCTATCAATCGCCCAACCCGGCTCGCCTGCGTTTCCTGTAAGAGACGATTTAAGCAGTCTTTCCATCCCGCCCTCTGCTCCCTGAACCCTGAACCCTGAACCCTCATCTCTGCCCTCTGTCCTCTGTCCCCCCTCCTCTCCTCTTCCGCCTCCCCCGACCCTCGACCCCCGACCCCCAACATAATGCACCGAGCCTATGAAATAATCCCACTCATAGCGCGACGCCAAATCCCGTATCCAGTCTTCATAGCCTGGAAGATAATCCACTTCCAAACCCAACTTAATGCGAAGCGCGGGATGGGCCCGGCGCGCTGCCTCGACCTTCGCCACGTATTCACCAAGCTGATCCGCCCTCATCCGCCATTCGTCGAAATCGTCCCGTGGCATCGGGCTGTGGTCCGAAAAACCAATCTCCGAAAGCCCAACCTTAAGCGCCTGGGCGGCTAATTCTTTCGGTTCCCCCACCGCATGGCGGCAAAGGGGGGTGTGCATGTGATAGTCTGCCGGTAAAATCAACAGACAAGACCTATGTGGGAGAAAGCTTCAAAAATCAAACTCCAAACTTCAAAAAGATGCTTCCGTTTGGAGTTTGGGCCCCCTCACCCCAGCCCTCTCCCCCTCGGCGGGGGAGAGGGAGATGCTTCGTACACACCAGGACTGCCAAACGCTTCTCCCTCTCCCCTTCGGAAGGGGAGAGGGCCGGGGTGAGGGGTCTGCCTTAGGCTACCAGCGGGGGTTAACGGTCCAATCAAAATGCGCCCTTATCTGAGGATTTACCCAATTACCCAATCCTCTCACTGCGGCGCAGCGGCGGCGGTGTTTTCCTTCACTGTTTTGACCTGCGAGGTTACGTCGGTCACGGTCTTTTTTTGCGGATCGGTTAGCCCTGGAGCAGCAGCCAGTTTGTCCAACTCAGCCAAGGCGCCGTTATAATCTGCATAGCGAATGCACATCACAGCTCGGTTGGCGCTGGCCTGCAATTCGGGCGTGCCGGCAAAGGCTTGTTGCAAGCTATAGCTGTCTATCGTAATGGCATTTGGCACGGAAACGGCCTTTTTCGATTTACCGCAGGCCATCAGGAGAACCAGCCCGCAAACTCCCAGCAGAACGCGCCAGTTAATTCTTTGCATAGGTTTATCTCTTCCCAGAGTAATGACTTCTCAGGCAAAAGCAATCCCTAAGGACAATGGTTCATTGACCCTTGGGCGGCACTGCAGCAGCGGCTTGTTTCATTTCCTCCGTCACATCTCCGACCAGTTTCTTTTGCTCGGGCGTTAGCGACGGATCAGCCGCAAGCTTATCCAATTCCGCCAGAGCTTCTTTGTAGTTCTCGTACCGAAAGGCAACCTGGATTTTGCTCGCCGAATCCCGGAGGCTCGGTGATGCAGAGGCAAACGTGGTCTCCAGCTTCGGCACGTCCACGCTAATCCCATTCCTGACGATCGGCGCCGAAAGCTGCTGACTGTTCGATTTGCCGCAACCAGAGAGCACAACCATGCCCGCTAATGCCACAACCGCCAATAATTCCGCTCGCTTCATGGTCTGGTTCCGAGCTACTGGAGTTAAGTTAACAGCTTAATACAAAACAGAGGCGTGCCCCGAGAGCCATTGCCAGTCCAGATCCAGCGCGCCGGTAGGGTCAATCGAGGTCTGCTTGGTCGACGCGGGCGCCGTCAAATTCATATAGGCTGAACGCCACTTGTGCATCTCAGCGTGGCCATCACAAAACGAAAACCCACATGCGCCGCCGTGGTAAGCCGCCGGCCAATCCACAATCTTATGGTCCTGCACGCTCACACCAAGCGCGGCGTCGTTTATGCTGTAGGGGCTTTCGTCACATATCATCCAGATCAGGGCCGCGCCAATTCTCGTAAAGTCTGCCGTTTTTCCGAACGTGCAGTACGGGCTGTTGTGTTTGTTACCCGAGGTCGATCCGTCCAACCAGGGGCCAGTCGTAGGGATCGTCGCGCCGGTATGGGGACTCGACCGGCTTCCTGCGTACCCTGTATCCATTGTTCCAACCGATGAATCCATGGCCACGCTGCGCGAAGCACTCACGTACTTGCCGGCTTCGGAAGGATTCGAGCCGCTGTAAGGGCCGACGCGATAGTCCGCTGGGCAGTGCCAGATCTGTATGTTCTTGCCGATGTATGGCCCAACGAGAGCTGAGTTCTGGTTGCCTACTGACTCGGTATTGAACGTGTCTGCGCCTGTGCTGCCGGCATAAGGCTGCGGACCGTGAACGTCCCCACCGCACCAGCTAAAGGAGGTAGGCCACCCATTTCCCGCCTGGGCTACCTGATCGCAATTGGGCGGAAACCACTCGGTATAGTCCTGGGGATACATCCCGATGCATGCCTTTGCCAGTTGTGATGCGTTATTCATGCAATAGACCTGGTAAGCTTTTTGTTTCGCTTTGGCCAGGGCCGGCAACAGCATGGCCGCCAGTACGGCGATGATCGCAATGACGACGAGGAGTTCAATTAAGGTGAAGCCGGCACAAACGCGGACGGTTTGCCCGGATCGGGAGGTTTTTTTGGGGGGGACAGACCGGACTATCATAAAGGCGCTCTGTTCTAATAAACGCTCACGGCGGAGTTCATAGGTGACTTATATCAAACTATAAGATTATCCACTAAGGAAGTAAAATAATTAATATTCCCCAGTCAAAAATGCTCTCGCCGCATCTTGACTGTAACCTAACACTGCTCAGGCTGAGTCCTTACCCTAACATTACTTAGGGGGGATCGCGAGCTACCGAAAGCGGTAGTTCTTCGTAGGGCAGGCTTTCCAGCCTGCCGGTGGGGGCGGCTTTTAGCCGCC